>JBARBP010000025.1:0-11110 GCA_049793195.1 Occallatibacter sp.
GCAAGGACGACTTCACCAAGATTCCCAATGGCGGACCGGGTATTGAGAACCGCTTGCAACTGCTGCACCATCACGGCGTGGGCAAGGGAAACTTCTCGATCAACCGCTTTGTGGAACTGGTTTCGACCGCGCCAGCACGGATCTTTGGCATGTATCCGAAAAAGGGAGTGCTCGCCGTCGGCAGCGACGCGGACCTGGTGCTGTGGGACCCGAACGAAGAGCACACCATCTCGGCAGCGACCCATCATATGCGCGTCGACTACTCCATGTTTGAGGGCTTTCAAGTGCGCGGCAATGCGCGAGACGTTTATTCCCGCGGCGAGCTGATCGTCTCCGGCGGCAAGTTTATTGGGAAGCCAGGGCGAGGCAACTATCTGCGTCGCGAGGCACGCGGGGGCGCGTGGAAGTAGGGCCATTCGCCACGTCGAATGTTTTATCCTGTTTGAACCAAATTGAACAGCCACGACCACGGAGGAGGCCCCGTGAGCGTCAACGATCCGTCTCTATCGAATCGCGACTTGTTGCCGACAACGCCCGCGCAGCGCACCTGGGGTTTCTACAACTACACGGCGCTGTGGTTCTCCATGTGCATGGAGATCACCACCTATCAGCTTGCCTCTTCGCTCATTGCCAAGGGCATGGACTGGAAGCAGGCAATCGGAACGGTACTGCTGGGAAATCTGATTGTGCTTGTGCCGATGCTGCTGAACGCGCATGCCGGCGCCAAGTATGGCATTCCATTTCCGGTATTCATCCGCGCGCCGTTCGGAGTCCGCGGCGCGAACCTGGCGGCGATTCTGCGCGCAGTGGTTGCCTGCGGTTGGTTCGGCATTCAGTCGTGGATCGGCGGTACAGCCATCGACGCGATGCTGGCTGTTATCTGGCCGCAGACTGCTGGTAACAATGCGATTCTTTGGGGCTGTTTCCTCGGCTTCTGGCTGCTCAACATGGTTGTGGTGTGGCGCGGGGTGGAGTCGATCCGTCGGCTGCAGGCCTTTGGCGCACCGTTCATGTTCGTGATGGCTGCGGCGCTACTCGTCTGGATACGCATCAAGGCGGGCAGTTGGGGCACCATGCTATCGACGCCAAGCAAGTTCCATTCGACCCGTGAATTTCTCGCTGTCTTTTTCCCTTCGCTCACGGCGATGGTTGGCTATTGGGCGACGCTGGCGCTCAACATTCCCGACTTCACGCGCTACTCAAGATCGCAGAGCGCGCAATCGTGGGGCCAGGCTTTTGGATTGCCCGTTGCCATGGTGCTCTACACCTTTGTGGGCATTTCGGTGACTTCGGCTTCTGAGGTTCTGTTCGGCCATCCGATTTGGAATCCGATCTTGCTGATCGGCGCATTTCATCAGCCTGTAGTCGCTTTCATCGCGCTGGTGGCGATACTGATTGCGACGCTCAACGTGAACATCGGGGCCAACGTAGTGTCGCCATCGAATGATTTTTCCAATCTCTATCCGCGGCTCATCAGCTTTCGCACCGGCGGGCTCATCACGGGATTTCTTGGCCTGGCCATGTGCCCATGGAAGCTGCTGGCCACGCCGGATGCTTATATCTTTGGCTGGCTGGTGGGCTACTCCGGTCTGCTCGGCCCCGTTGCGGGAATCATGGTTGCGGACTACTTTCTTATCCGCAAAACCGAGCTCGACGTGAACTCGCTCTATCACAGTGAAGGCGCGTATCACTACACCAAGGGTGTAAATCCGCGTGCGATCGTGGCGCTGGTGCTGGGTGTAACCATCGCGCTCATCGGCCTGTTCTACCAACCGTTGCATTTCCTCTATGACTATGCGTGGTTTGTGGGCTTCTTCACCGCGGGCCTTGTTTACTTGGCACTGATGAGGCTCGCCGCACCGGCCGCAATTCAGGAGCGCGCGGAAGAAGTTGCGTGAGATTAACACCATCCCAGGTCTCAGAAACCGGACCTGGGGAACCTACTGTTAGTGCCAGAGCGAACGATCAGAAACTCAGAGATCTTTCGACTATTCCACTAGCGCGTCGGCGATGGATAAGTTCTCGTCCAACGAGGCAATGCCAAGGTCGAGTTCTTCTTTGGTGATAATCAGCGGCGGCGCGATGACAAAGTGGCTGACCCAGGCCTGGATTGCGACACCTTGCGCCATCATCTTTGCGACGATTTGATCGACAACTAACGGCTTACCCTCGACCTTATCGCGCATGGTGTTGAAGAGCTGCCTGGTCTTGCGATTCTTCACGATCTCCACGGCAAAGAAAAGGCCGAGGCCGCGCACGTCGCCTACGGAAGCATGCTTGGCTTTCAGGGCTTCGAGCTTTGCGCGTACGTAAGGCTCCATTTCTGCCGCGCGTTCAACAAGTTTCAGACGCTGCATCTCTTCGATAGTGGCGACCGCCGGCCCCAGCGTGAGAGGATGCGCCTCATAGGTATGGCCGTGAGCGAAGTAGTGATCTTCGAAATAGTCCGCAATTTTGGCTGTCGTGGCGCACAGGCCCAGCGGTATATAAGCCGAGGTGATGCCTTTGGCGGTAACCAGAATATCGGGCTTCACGTTCCAGTGATCAATGGAAAACCATCGGCCGGTGCGGCCCCAGCCAGCCATTACTTCATCGGCAATCAGCAGCACACCGTGCCGGTCGCATATCTCGCGCAATTTCGGAAAATACTCCGGCGGCGGAACCAGCACGCCGTTGGTGCCGACCACGGGCTCAACGATGATGGCTGCAACGTCGCTCTCGTTGCGGATCATGTGCTCGATGTAGTCGGCGCAGGCGATATTACAGCCGGGATAGGTATGCTTGATGGGGCAGTCGTAGCAGTTGACCTCGGGCGCAAACACGACGCCACCACCTTTGCCTGCGGGCTCCATTGCCCAGCGCCGCGGATCGCCTGTAGCTGCGATGGCGCCCATGGTAGAGCCGTGATAAGAGCGGTAACGGGAGATGATCTTGTTCTTGCCGGTAACCATGCGCGCAATCTTGAAAGCCGCTTCATTGGCCTCGGTGCCGCTGGTAGCGAAGAAAAATTTGTTCAGTCCCTCGGGAAGGACCTCGAGCAGCTTCTCGCTGAGCCGCGCGCGCGCTGAAGTGGCAAAACCGGGTGCTGCATACGCCAGCTCACGTGCCTGTTCCGCGATTGCCTGCACCACACGGGAATTTTTGTGCCCGAGGTTGACGCACATCAACTGCGCCGAGAAATCAAGATAGCGGCGGCCTGCTCCATCGGTAAACCAACAGCCTTCGGCGTCCGTAACGTGCATTGGCTTCCAGCTTTTCTGGAAACGCCAGGTACCGTAGTTGGTTTGCCGCGTAATTGTTGATATCTGTTCGGAGGTAAGTGCGTTTGGAGGGGATTTTTCACTCATTGTGGCCGCTCTCCCAGCAAGATGTTTACACATCCTATCATTGCGGTCCGGCGCATTTGCTTGATATGTACCCGGCAGGTAAAGAGCGCTTAAATGTCAGTAGAAGTCGTGCGAGCGCACTTCGGCATGGGATATGTCGAGGGGCGTAATCACCTGCGCTTTAACGTGAATAACGCCATCCTGAAGTTGGAGTTGTCCGCTGATGCGCAAAATGCGGCTGCGGGTTACGACGATGCGGTTGGCTTCAAACACGTCTGGCTGGATGACTATGTTGGCAATGCCGGTTTCGTCTTCAAGCGAGAGAAAGACAAAGCCTTTCGCGGTGCCAGGGCGCTGGCGCGCGATGACACAGCCGGCAATGCTGACGCGCTGCCGATTCATGCAGTGGGTTAGTTCCTCGGCGGATAGAATTCCGTCCCTGCGGAAAGCTGCACGGTGATAGGCCATGGGGTGCGGGCCGGTGGTGAGGCCGGTTCCTGAGAAATCGGCAGCAAGGCGCTCTTCGTCGTTCATTTTTCTCAGAGGCGTTTGCTTGCGTGTTTCATCTTGTGCGTTCAGGTTTCCCCGTAGCAGCGGGCCGACGGTACGCGCGGCTTCCTCCACCTGCCAGAGTGCATCACGACGATGCTCCACTTCGCCAATTGAGTTGAGCGCTCCGATTTTGGCGAGAGAGACAAGATCTTTACGGCTGAGTTCAGGGACGCGGCAAGCAAGGTTGTCGATGGAGCGAAAGTTTCCGGCCATGGCGCGGGCATCGACCAGCGTCTTCGCAACGGTGCTTTGCAGACCCTTTGCATAGTTGAAGCCGATGCGGAGTGAGAAGGTCGAGTCGGTTTCGGCTTCGATGGTGCAGAGCGGCTGCGAACGCTGCACGTCGATGGGCCGCACGCGCAGGCCGTGGCGCTGTGCATCCTTGACGAGCACAGCCGGCGAATAAAAACCCATGGGTTGATTGTTGAGGATGGCGCAGGTGAACGCTGCTAGGAAATGGACTTTGAGATAGGCCGATGCATAAGCGATAAGCGCGAAGCTGGCGGCGTGCGACTCGGGAAAGCCATACATGGCGAACGACGAAATGCCCTGCACAATGTTGTCCTGGGCAACGGGATCGATACCGTTGTGGGTCATGCCTTCACGCAGGCGGCCTTCGAGATTGCGCATGCGCTGCATGGAGCGGCGCATGCCCACTGCACGGCGCAGCTCCTCTGCTTCAGCACCGGTAAAACTGGCGACGACCATGGCCATGCGCAGCAACTGCTCCTGAAATAACGGCACGCCAAGAGTGCGCTCGAGCACAGGCTCCAGCGATGGATGCGGATAGGTGACCTGCTCGCGGCCCTGACGCCGGCGCATGTAAGGATGCATCATTTTGCCGACGATGGGACCGGGGCGAATGATAGCCACCTGCACGACGAGATCGTAAAAGCGCACCGGCGCATTGTGCGGAATCGAGGCCATCTGGGCGCGACTTTCCACCTGGAACATGCCCACGGTGTCGGCCTTGCACAGGGTCTCATACACCACCGGATCTTCGGGCAGCGTAGCTAGGTCGACCTCTATTCTGTAGTGGTGCGGAATCAGCTCGATGCACTCTTTGAGCACGGCCATCATGCCCAGGCCAAGCAGATCGACCTTGATGATACCGAGGTCGGCGCAGTCTTCTTTATCCCACTGCACAACGGTGCGGCCCGGCATGGATGCGCGCTCGATAGGGACAACGCGATTCAACATGCCGGCACAGATGACCATGCCGCCGGAGTGCTGGCCGAGATGGCGTGGCATGTCGCGCATGCGCAGGCACAGGTCAAGATAGCGCGCTATGCGCGGGTGGCGGATGTCGAAGCCTGCCTGATCGAAGTTGCGGGCCAGTGTATCGTTGTCGCCGTTCCACTCCCAGCGGCTCACCAGGCTTGAGAGCTTTGTGACTGTCTCCTCCTCGAAGCCGAGCGCTTTGCCTACTTCGCGCGCGGAAGAGCGGCCGCGATACGTGATGACGTTGGCGGTCATGGCCGCGCCGAGCGCGCCGTAGTGCTCGTAGCAATACTGAATTACTTTTTCGCGTTCGTCGCCGGAGGGAAGGTCGAGATCGATGTCGGGCCATTCGCCGCGGCTCTCGCTCAGGAACCGCTCGAAGAGCAGCTCCATGCCGACTGGATCGACTGCTGTAATTTCAAGCGCGTAGCAGACTGCCGAGTTGGCTGCGGAGCCGCGGCCCTGCACAAGGATTCCATGTTGCTGGCAATAGCGGATCAGGTCCCACACAATGAGGAAGTAGCCAGCGAAGCCGAGCCTGGCGATGAGCTTGAGTTCGTGCTGCACCTGCGCCTTTGTCCTTTCGAGCAGATGTTGTTTGGCCGGATTGCCGTAGCGTTTACGGACGCCTTCATCCACGCGCTTGGCGAGGAAGCTGTCCATGGTGTCGCCTTCGGGCACGGGGTAATGCGGGAACTCGTAGCCGAGATTATTGAGCGCGAAGTCCAGCCGCTGGCTCACGATGCGGGTGTTGGCGACGGCCTCTGGAATGTCGCGGAAGAGCGCGGCCATCTCACGGCCTGAACGCAAAAGCCGCTGTGCGTTGGCAGCAAGCAGGCGGCCGGCATTGTCGAGCGTCGTGTGATTTCGAATGGCCGTGAGCACATCAAACAGTTCGCGATCGGCTTCCGTTGCATGGCGAACGCCGTTAGTGGCAATCACCGGCAGCCGCTGAGACGATGCCAGCGCAAGCAGCGCCTGGTTGCGGCACTCCTGGTCGCGACGGCCGTGACGCTGCAGTTCGAGATAGAGGTTAGCCGGACCGAAGATGGCTTTGAGCCGGTCAATAATTTTAGGGGCGGGGATTTTGCAGGTGGCTTCGCTGTCGCCCTGCGAGAGAGCCGCGGCTAAAGGTCCTTCGTCGCCGCCGGTGAGGCAGATGAGGCCCGGGGAAAATTCTTCAATGTCTTCAAGCGTGGCCGCGCCTTCGGCCTTGGTGGTTTCGCGCATCTTGAAGCGCGTAATGAGCTGGCAGAGATTCTGATAGCCGGTTTGCGATTCGCAGAGCAATAGCAGCCGCGGCGGCTGTGCGGGATGCCGATGCGGCAGCCAGGCGGGTGGCGTGAGCATGTTTCCGAAGGAGAGCACCGCAATCTCCGCACCGATATGCGCCCGTACGCCACAACGGATGCCCGCAGTGTAAAAGCGCGCCGCGCCGTAGAGACCGTTGCGATCAGCAAGCGCGAGGGCGGTCATGCCGAGTTGCGCGGCGTGCTCGATAAGCGCATCGGGTTGGGAACCGCCCTCGAGAAAACTGAAGGCGCTGGCGCAATGCAGCTCGATATACTCGTTTTCTTCCTTAATTGCCGCTGTTCTGCGTCCAATAACGGCGTTTGTTGGGTCTTGAAATGCAGGCGGCTCGTATGTATCGTCCGGATGGCAGATTGGTGTTCCGGGCGAACGAGAGTTCGAAACTTTGCGGTCGAGGTCAGTCATAGAAAGCCTCAAGCCGCCATTCATGCTTGCTACGGTCCATTACCAGAACGCAGGCCACCGGCGCACCTTGCGACTCTGCCAGCACATCCCACTCGTCGCTATCCCAGCCATCCATTAACCACCAGCATCCACTGCTGCGCCATGGGCCGAACGATGTGGCGATTTTGTAACTTTGGCGGTCATCGTGAAAGAGCACGGGCTGCCCTGCGTTGAGCGCGACGCGTACCGCAAGCGGAGGCCGCAGGCGGCGCAAAGCCATGCGCGGCTGTCCTTTATGTTCTTCAACAGGCGGATTTTCCGCGGTAAAGCTCGTCATGCGGAAGCTGCCTGCACGGTGCGAATCTTCCAGTACCGGCGAGCCGACTCGATCTTCACCGGCAATCGCCTTCAAGCGCGCTATGGTTACATCCAGGCGCGAAGGCTCCGGTGTTTGCGGTGCGAACAGTCCCAATTGCACCTTGCTGGACTGGCCAGCTTCCGCCGTGAGCGTAAGCGCCAGCACCGCTGCGGGCGGTGGATGAGCAGCAATCTCCAGTTGCAACAGCTTGAGCAGAAATTTGCGATCTATCGAAGGCAGCGCTGGGCGAATCGTCAGCCGGTGTGCGCGCTTGCCTTCAAGTTCCAAATCGACAGTGACCAAAGCCAGTGACATGGCGCGCGTAGCGGCGCGCAGCGAGAGACTGTCGACCATGCGCGCACCTACAAACAGCAGCGAGTCCATCTGCTCGACCGGTGTTTCAAACTCGCAAAACTCGCAGAGCGAAAATGCGGCCTCCATTGGCCGAAAGGCGTGCGCCTGCGCGCCGAGAGCCAGATCGCGCCAGGTGGATGCGCTTTGGCCGAGGCGCGCAATCAGGTCAACTTCAGGCAACGCCGCCAGTTCGCCCAGCGTGCGAATGCCCCATATGGCAAGAGTTTCGGCGTGGTCTTGGGGTATTTCGAGGAGCGCGACTGGAAGGTTGGCGAGAGCTTGTGCTTCCTCACCGGCTTGAATAGCGGTGATGCCGCGCGACGCTGCTGCCAGAATGCGCGCCGCATGGAAGTTGGCGCTGACTGCAATGGAAACGCGAAAGCCTGCGGCCTTCAGCGCGTTGCGCAACCGCTCGGCCAGCGCTCGGGGCGGTCCAAACAGCCTTTCGGTGCCGGCGATGTCGAGCACAAATGCACACGCGGTTTCCTGGCTTGCATCTCTGCTCGCATTTTCGATGCGTGGCGAAAAGTTGGCCGCGCACTCCAGCAGCACCGTGCGCGCCGCTGCCTCACTCTCAAGAGATCGAGGCAACAGGCACAGTTCTCCATTCTGGCTGGCGAGTGCTTCGGCTTCGAGACGGGTCATGCCCGTTGCTACGCCCTGTAATCGCGCATTTCGATTCATGGAACAGACCTGCTCAAGCGGCGCACGGCCTTCAAGCACCGCTACAGGCAGTGCCTGCAGGTCCGGCCGCAAGCGCAGAAGAGCCTGCGAAGGAAACTCTGCTGCATGAACGCAGGCATACAGTTGCTGGCTCATGCGCTTTGCTCCAATTCTGCTGCTTCTGTGTCTTCCACGGCGTCGACAATATGCAACGATCCAGAATGCAACGCTTCAGGATGCAATGCTTCGGGTGCATCCGCAGTTCCGGTGGCATCCCAGGCAGAGGCGGCGGGCCATACGGAGGCTGGAGGTTTTTTTCGTCCCACGGCGAAGGGAGTAAAGCGCTGCCGCTCGTTGCGGACTTCGAAGCGGAATCCGCGCAGTACTTTTCCGCCGGCAATCATGGGACGGATGGCCGCACACTGGAGGGCCAAAGCTGCGCTGGACTGAGCGTTCGTTCCCTGGGTGTTGCTTCCTTGAACTGGACTTCGTTGGCGGGTTTCGGCCTGCGCTAAAACTACCAGGGAGGTGCGCGCACGGTCGGCGGCCTGGCGAAAACGAAACCACGTTGCGAGTGGGATCCGCCGCGCATGCTCGGCTGCTGTATCGCCCAGGTCCAGCACGATGGCCGCGAACCCGCCTGCTTGCAGCAACAGATCGGTCGCCCGCAGCGCCTGGTCAAGACGCGTCCATGGCTTTACGGCCTGCTTGGTTTGGACCGAGCCACCGGCCTTGCGGCAACGTACCCACAGTAGTTGCCGCAAATTCACTCCGTTGGCCGCGGCCGATTCGGGATCGAAGGCATCGTCTGCGTCCACCCATGCGCATACATGGCCAGAAGCGGTCCTTTGGGCGAGAAAGGAAAGCACAAGCGTAGTGCGTCCCGAAGACTCCGGCCCGCTCACTTCGCTGATGGCTCCGATGGGCAAACCGCCGTCGAGCAGAGCATCCACCTCGGCGATGCCGGTGGAGGCAGTTTCGTGGATGGTACGCTGCGCAGGGGTCAGCGCCGCCGGGAAACTGCGTTCCAGGGCATGCTCAATTTCGAGACGGAGGGCGGTGGCAGAGCGCGCAGACATATTCGCCTTTTCTTCGCTCTAGCTTCCATCGGTAATGGCCTGCTTGTCAACTGTCTTTCCCGTGAATTTGCGCCGCCGCTGCGGTATGCTGAAGGCACCATGTGTGGCCGCTTTGCTCGCAAGTCGACGCAAGACTTGTTGAATGAATGGTTTGGCGTCGAGCTTGAAGACATGCCCTGGTTTGCGCCCAGCTACAACGTTGCACCGCAAAGTGTGCAACCTGTGGTCAGGCCAAATCGCGACACCGGCGGCCGCGAATTCGCCCTTTTGCGTTGGGGGCTGGTCCCTTTCTGGGCTAAGGACCCAAAGTTCGGCTACTCCACCATCAACGCGCGGGCTGAGGAAGTGGCGGCAAAACCAGCCTTCCGGGATGCCTTGAAGAAGCGGCGCTGCCTGGTGCCAGCCGACGCTTTTTACGAGTGGCAGCGGCTCGATCAAAAAACGAAGCACCCCTTCGCCTTCGCGCTCAAGAGCGGCGAGCCCTACGCCTTCGCCGTGCTGTGGGATCGGTGGCAGGGGAAAGAGAATGAAACGCTTGAGACCTTCACGATTCTCACCACCGACCCCAACGAACTGATGGAGCCGGTGCACAACCGCATGCCGGTAATTCTGGAGCCGAAGGACTACCAGCGCTGGCTCGATCCGGAGATGACCGAGCGGCCTCCCGTTGACCTGTTGCGTCCCTACCCAGCGGAATGCATGCGCTCCTGGCCGGTGAGCGCACGGGTCGGAAATGTGCGGAACAACGACGCGGAGTTGCTGGAGCCGTCGCCGGTGAACGGGGCATCGCCTGGTTCAGACCTGTAAGACATCTCCATCGTGAGCGACCATCTCGTAGAGAACCGGGTTAACAAAGAAGCCAAGGAAGAGGCGGGAAACCAGGCCGGCGACGATGACAATCGCGAAAGGCTTCTGCGTGTCGGAACCAATGCCGGTGGAAAGTGCCGCAGGTAAAAGTCCAAGGCAGGCGACAAGCGCGGTCATCATGATGGGCCGCAATCGCAGAAGTGAAGCTTCGCGCGTTGCCGTGCGAATATCCTGGCCTTCGATGCGCAGCTTGTTGATATAGGAAACAAGGATGACGGCGGTTTCGACGGAAACGCCCATCAATGCCAGCAGGCCGAGAATGGATGACACGCTAAACGGAGTACCTGTGATCTGCAGGGCAATCAGCGCGCCGACAGGTTCAGTCAGTATGACTCCAAGAGCAATGGTCAGTGGAAATTTGAAATTTCCGTATAGCGCAAACAGGATCATGAAGATGATTAGGATGGCAAGCGGACCAATAAACTCCATCTGGTGCTTTGCCTCAAGCAATTCACCATATTCACCGCCCCATTCGAGCCTGTAACCGGCGGGCAGGGATTTTGTAATATCGGCAATAGACCGTTGACCGGCATTCACGGCGCTCTGCAGGTCGCGGCCTTCAATGCTGTACTGTACACCGATATAGCGGGAATTGTTTTCACGATAGATGAACGACGCGCCTCCCGCTTCCTGAATATTCGCAAGTTCGCTTAGCGGGATCTGCTGGCCCGAGGGTGTGCCGACGAGCAGACCGCCGATCTGCTGCGCATTCTCCCGGAATTCGGGCTTCATGCGCACCACAAGGTCAAAGAGCTTTTCGCCCTGAATGACCTGAGTGGCCGCCTGGCCGCCGACAGCCGCTTGAACAATTGCCTCCACATCGGCCACGTTAATGCCATAACGAGCGATCTTGTCCCGATCGACATCGATCAACAGGCTCGGCTGGCCGAGTTCGCGAACAACGGTCAGCTCGGTGAATCCTGGTACTTCTGAGAGCCTGCGCTTGATCTCTAGCGCTTGGCTTTGCAGCACATTCAAGTCGGGGCCGTAGATTT
>JBARBP010000026.1:0-2894 GCA_049793195.1 Occallatibacter sp.
CTCTCCTCGCTCAGAATGTCAACGTTGGGTTGGCGAACGACGAATAGCGAACGACCATCGACCAACGACTGCCAACCCGCCCGACTGCTAAAATAACTGCTTACGCTATGTTCGAGAATCTTCAGGAAAAACTCCAGCGCGCCTTCAAGTCGCTTCGCGGCCAGGCTCGGCTCAGCGAAGAAAACATCGCCGAGGCTCTGCGCGAGATCCGCCTGGCCCTGCTCGAAGCCGATGTCAACTTCAAAGTGGTCAAGGAGCTGATCGACCGTATCCAGGCCAAGGCCGTGGGACAGGAAGTGCTGACGGCACTTTCTCCCGGCGAGCAAGTCATCAAGATCGTCCGCGACGAGTTGGTCGAGACCCTTGGCAAAGACACGGCGCGCATGAAGTTCGCCTCGCAGCCGCCTACGGTCGTCCTCATGGCCGGACTGCAAGGTTCCGGCAAGACCACTACCTCTGGAAAGCTGGCGAACTGGTTCAAAATCGGCGGGCATCGTCCGCTGCTGGTTTCGGTGGACGTATATCGTCCCGCGGCCCGCGAACAATTGAAAGTTGTGGCGCAAGCCGTCAAGGCGCAGATTTACGAAGGCGAAGTAGGCGATGCAAGCACGCCCGGGCAGCTCACACAAGCTGTGGAGCGTTTAGTCAAGGAAGCCCGCCGTGAGGCCATCGTTTCCGGCTGCGACGTGCTGATCGTCGATACCGCCGGACGTCTGCACATCGATGACGAACTCATGAACGAGATGCAGTCGCTGAAGAAGCTGCTGAATCCGTCAGAGATTCTCTTCGTCGCCGACGCCATGACCGGGCAGGATGCAGTCCGCTCCGCCGATGAGTTCCACAAAAAGCTCTCGCTGACCGGAGTGATCCTCACCAAGATGGACGGCGATGCCCGAGGCGGCGCGGCGCTTTCCATTCGCCAGGTGACGGGCCAGCCCATCAAGTTCATCGGCGTAGGCGAGAAGTACGACGCGCTCGAGCCGTTCCATCCCGACCGCATCGTGTCGCGCATTCTCGGCATGGGCGACATCCTCTCGTTGATCGAGCGCGCCGAATCGCAGATCGACAAAAAGAAGGCGCAGGAGATGGCCACCAAAGCCCTCACCGGCGACGGCTTCTCGCTGGAAGATTTTCGCGATCAGCTGCGGCAGGTAAAGAAGATGGGATCGATCAAGAGTTTGATCGGCATGATGCCCAGCATCGGCCCGTTCTCCGGCCTGCAAAAAGCCGCCGACAACGTGGACGAAAAACAGATCAACCGAATCGAGGCCATCATCAACTCGATGACCGCCCACGAACGCCATCACCACGAAGTGATCAACGGCAGCCGCCGCAAACGCATCTCCCGCGGCTCTGGCACCACCGTTCAGGAAGTGAATAACCTGCTCCGCCAATACGCCCAGATGAAAAAGATGTTCAAACAGATGGGCAAACCCAGCTTCGCGCGCAGGATGGCGGGGATGAAGTTGCCGGGAATGTGAAAGCAGTGGCTAGTGGTCAGTGATCAGTCTCGCTGGCTATTTGCTTTACTCTGACCACTGACCACTAATCACTGCCTTATGAAATGGCGCTCGCTCGAAGAGTCGACTGCTAGCGCAGACATTCGTCCCCTGCGCGAGATCTTTGCCGAGCGCAAGGAACTGATCGCAAAGTATGTTCCGGTGGAAACGCAGGCCGTTCATGCTCGAGCCATCGTGGAACTGAAGCAACGACGCTTAGCCGCGAACATTCTGCCCGTGGGCTCGAGGGCCCCCGAATTCCAACTCCAAGATCACGACGGCAAGAGCGTCTCTTCCGCTGACCTGCTCGCAAAAGGACGCCTCGTGCTCTGTTTCATCCGCGGACGCTGGTGCCCGTTCTGCGTCGGTCAGATGGAGGCGATGAATCTCGTCCTGCCCGAGATCGAGCAGGCGAGTGCAACGTTCGTGGTCATTTCCCCACAGACCGTGCAGCAGTCGTTCTTCATGCGCGATCAGCACAAGCTGCGTTTCCCGTTGTTCTCGGATGCCGGCAACAAAGTCGTTCGGGAGTTCGGCCTCACTTATCGCATTCCCGATGAACAGAAGGCAATCCATCAGCGTGCATTCGTCAATCTGCCTTTTGTGAACGGAGACGACAGTTGGGAGCTGCCGATTCCTGCGACTTACATCATCGACCGCGATGGTTCGGTGCTCTACGCTTCCGCGAACGAGGATTACACAGACCGTCCTGAACCGGCGGACATTGTGCGACTTCTGACCAGCAAGTCTGGCGTTTGAGACAACGCGGGCGAGAGCATGCCCTGGGCTTGCCGAAGGGCGCCCGCGCCACACCTCGGCTTCCGTTACACTGAATACTTCATGAACTATATCTACGGCATCAACGCGGTTACCGAGGCACTCAAGGCCCGCGGACGCGCTTTCCAATGGGTCGGCATGGCGAAGGAACGGAACGACATCCGCATGCAGCGCATGATCGAAGACTGCCGCCGCCTCCAAGTACCCGTGCGTTTCCTCACACGGGTAGAACTCGACCGCATGGCCGGAAACGCGGCGCATCAGGGAGTGGTGGCCGTAACTTCGGCGAAGCAGTACAGCGACCTCGATGACGTTGTGGGCGCCAAGCGCGGACAGTATTCGTTCGTCATCGTGCTCGACGGTGTGGAAGATCCCCATAACCTGGGCGCTCTCATGCGCACGGCCGACGCTGCTGGCGCCGACGGCGTGGTCATTCCAGAACGCCGCGCCGCAGCCGTTACCGGAACAGTCACGAAAGCCTCCGCCGGGGCGAGTGAACATTTGCCGATCGCCAAGGTGACGAACATCGCCCGCACCGTGGAAGAATTGAAAGAGCGCAATATCTGGACCGTGGGTCTTGACGAGCGTGGGCCACAGACTTACGACGCCCTCGACTAC
>JBARBP010000027.1:0-12351 GCA_049793195.1 Occallatibacter sp.
GCAATCACCGCTTCCCGGGAAGGAAGGATCCTTAAAAGAATCCCGGGAGTTACCGCGGTGGGCGTCAAAAAGGCCTGCCAAGGAGGGTCGCCTTGTTCCGTTCGAACCCGTTTGAGCTATCTGGTCCCATTACCGACTTCGACGCCATCCGCATCATGCTGGCGTCGCCCGAAAAGATCCGCAGCTGGTCGCATGGCGAAGTAACCAAGCCTGAGACCATCAACTACCGCACATTCAAGCCGGAGCGGGATGGGCTTTTCTGCGCCCGCATCTTTGGACCCGTCACCGACTGGGAGTGCTTGTGCGGCAAGTACAAGCGCATGAAGCACCGCGGCGTCATCTGCGACAAGTGCGGCGTCGAAGTCACGGTCAGCAAGGTGCGCCGCGAGCGCATGGGACACATTGAGCTTGCGTCTCCCTGCTCGCATGTCTGGTTCTTCAAGGGTCTGCCTTCGCGTATCGGCCACCTGCTCGATATTTCGCTGCGCGATCTTGAGAGCATCCTTTACTTCGAGTCCTACGTCGTGGTCGATCCCGGCGACGCGCCGGTCAAGGAACGCGAGATCATCAAGGACGAGACCAAGTTCCGCGAGCTTGACCAGCAGTTCCGCCCCTCCGGCTTCAAGGCCATGATGGGCGCCGAAGCCATCAAGGAACTGCTCAAGCGCGTGCAGATTGACGAGCTGGGCATCGAGCTGCGCGAGCGCATGAAGACCGAGACCTCCGCGCAGAAGAAGCTGAAGTACGCCAAGCGCCTGAAAGTTGTCGAAGCCTTCCGCAAGAGCTCGAACAAGCCGCAGTGGATGATTCTCGATGTGCTGCCGGTCATTCCTCCAGAGCTTCGTCCCCTGGTGCCGCTGGATGGCGGCCGCTTCGCTACGTCCGATCTCAACGATCTCTATCGCCGCGTCATCAACCGCAACAACCGGTTGAAGAAGCTCATGGACCTGCACGCTCCTGAAGTGATTGTGCGCAACGAAAAGCGCATGCTGCAGGAAGCTGTCGACGCGCTGTTCGACAACGGCCGTCGCGGCCGCGTGCTGCGTGGCGCCAACAACCGCCCGCTCAAGTCACTTTCCGATACGCTTAAGGGCAAGCAGGGCCGCTTCCGTCAGAACCTGCTCGGCAAGCGCGTGGACTACTCAGGCCGTTCCGTCATCGTGGTTGGTCCGGAACTGAAGCTTCACCAGTGCGGCCTGCCGAAGAAGATGGCGCTCGAACTTTTCAAGCCCTTCATCTATCATCGCCTCGAGCAGACCGGTCAGTGCACCACCATCAAGCAAGCAAAGGAAATGGTCGAAATGCAGGAGCCGGTGGTCTGGGACATCCTTGAAGAAGTCATCAAGGATCACCCGGTGCTGCTCAATCGCGCTCCTACACTTCACCGCCTCGGCATTCAGGCGTTCGAACCGGTGCTCGTCGAAGGCAAGGCCATCAAGATTCACCCGCTTGTCTGCACCGCGTTCAACGCCGACTTCGATGGCGATCAGATGGCGGTCCACATTCCACTCTCGCCCGAGGCGCAGATTGAAGCCAGCGTGCTCATGCTCGCTTCGCACAACATTCTTTCGCCGGCCTCTGGCCACCCCATCACCGTGCCCACGCAGGACATGGTGCTCGGCCTCTATTACCTGACCAAGGCCAAGAAGGGCGGCAAGGGCGAAGGCCGCGTGTTCGCCAACACTGAGGAGATCCTGATGGCGCTCGAAGCCGGAGAAGTGGAAACACTTTCGCCCATTCGCCTGCGCTATACGGGCAAGGTCCTCGACATGACCACCGCCTACGACGACCAGGACCTGACGCATACCGAAGCTGTCGACTTTAACAAGGAGTACATCTCCACCACCGTTGGCCGCGTGATCCTGAACGACTCGCTGCCTGACGGAATGCCGTTCGTCAACGGCTTGTTGAAGAAGAAGGGCATCGGGCAACTGGTGAACTACTGCAATCAGAACCTCGGCCTTGAAGTAACGGTCGGGATGCTTGACCGCATCAAGGCGCTCGGATTCAACTACGCCACGAAATCCGGCCTGTCCGTTGGCCTCGACGACATGGTGATTCCGGACAGCAAGTACACCACCGTCGACGCAGCCGACAAAAAGGTGATCGAAGTCCAGAAGCAGTATATGGATGGCGCCATCACCAACGGCGAGCGCTCCAACAAGGTCATCCAGATGTGGTCGTTGGTCACCGATCAGGTAGCCGACGAAATGTTCGGCAACATGAAGAAGGCGGACGACGAAGGCGCCATGAACCCGATCTACATCATGGCCGACTCCGGCGCCCGCGGTTCAAAGCAGCAGATTCGCCAGCTCTCGGGCATGCGCGGGCTCATGGCCAAGCCTTCGGGTGAAGTCATTGAGACGCCCATCACGGCAAACTTCCGCGAAGGCCTCACCGTGCTCGAGTACTTCATCTCCACGCACGGCGCACGCAAGGGCCTTGCCGACACCGCGCTCAAGACGGCCGACTCAGGCTACCTGACGCGGCGCCTCGTCGACGTGGCGCAGGACGTCATCGTCACCGAGTACGACTGCGGCACGGTCGAAGGCATCTATGTCGGATCGATTGTCGAGTCCGGCGAGATCATCGAAGAGCTCCGCGATCGCATCATCGGCCGCGTCTCCCTCGAGCGCATCAAGGACTACGACGGCAATGTCGTTGTCGATGTGAACCAGGGCATCGATGAGGACATCGCCTCGGCGATTCAAGGTGCGGGCGTTGAGCGGGTCAAGATCCGCTCGGTGCTCACCTGCGAGTCGCGGCGCGGCGTTTGCGCGCTGTGCTACGGGCGCAACCTGGGCTCAGGCCGCATGGTCGAGCTCGGCGAAACCTGCGGCGTCATCGCGGCGCAATCCATCGGCGAACCCGGAACGCAGCTCACCATGCGTACCTTCCACGTGGGAGGCACAGCCAGCCGCGTGCAGGATAAGTCGCGCCTCGATGCCAAGAACAACGGCTTCGTACGCTTCATCAATCTCAACTACGTCGAGAGCAAGGATGGCACCTTGGTCGCCATGAACCGCTCCGGCTCGGTTGCGATCCAGGATGAGCGCGGCCGTGAAAAGGAGCGCTACCAGGTTGTCTATGGCGCGCGCCTTCGCGTCAAGGACGGCGAGCATGTAAAGCTGGGCCAGTTGCTGGCCGAGTGGGATCCGTACACCTACGCCATTCTCACCGAGATCGGCGGCACGGTGCAGTTCAAGGATCTGCAGGAAGGCATCACGCTCAACGAAGAAGTCGACGAAGTCACCGGCCTCTCGCGTTGGGTGGTGGCCGACTCTCCCGATGAAAAGAGGCAGCCCGCCTTTGTGGTCAAGAACGCCAAGGCGCACAAGCGTTACCTGCTGCCTCGCGGCGCTCACCTCATGATTCAGGATGGCGACGAAGTGGGTCCGGGCGACGTGCTTGCCAAGATTCCAAAGGAGAGCACCCGCACCAAGGACATCACCGGCGGTCTGCCGCGCGTGGTGGAACTGTTCGAAGCGCGCAAACCGCGTGAGACGGCCATCATCAGCGAAATTGACGGTGTTGTCCGCTTCGGCGAAGTCAGCAAGGGACAGCGCAAAATCTACGTGACTGCCGACAACGGCGACGAAAAAGAATACTCGGTGCCGCGCGGAATTCACGTCAATGTCCAGGAAGGCGAACGCCTGCGCGCCGGCGATCCGCTGATGGATGGCCCCTTGAACCCGCACGACATTCTTGCCGTGTTGGGTGAAAAGGAACTGCAGGCCTACTTGGTGAACGAAATCCAGGAAGTCTACCGCCTGCAGGGCGTGGCCATCAGCGACAAGCATATCGAAGTTATCGTGCGTCAGATGCTTCGCTGGGTGCGCATCGACGAAGTCGGCGACACCAATTTCCTGCTCGAACAGCAGGTCGATCGCTTCCGCTTCCGCGAGGAAAACGAGCGCGTGCTCGCCAACGGAGGCCGCCCGTCCATTGGGCGTCCGCTGTTGTTGGGCATCACCAAGGCCTCGCTCTCCACTGACAGCTTCATCTCCGCGGCCAGCTTCCAGGAGACGACGCGTGTACTCACCGAAGCCAGCATCAACGGCGCGGTCGATAACCTGCGCGGACTCAAGGAGAACGTGATCGTGGGACGCCTTATCCCCGCGGGCACGGGCCTCGAGTACTACCGCAACGTTCAGCTCTCACCGGAACTGGAAGAAGCGGCAGCCCGCGTACAGCAGGAAGTCACAGCCGAGATCGAAGCGGCCGAGCGCGAACTGGAGCTGATGCGCCAGGAAGGCGAAGCCGAGGAGATGGCGGCCGAGTAAGTCTGAATCGCTGCCCTGCAAATCAAGGGGTTCGGCGCATGCCGGGCCCCTTGATTTCTTTAGAACCCCTATTGCGGCGTTGTTTTGAACGGGCACAGCTTCAAAGTTTGCGCGGAAAACTCTGGCCGGAGAGGCACGGAGTGTCAGCGCATGACTTGAGTCGTGTCGCAAATGCAATCAAATTAGCGCGGGCTTTAGCCTCTGTCTGCGTTCAATCTTCTAAGGTGCCTAAGCGCTCTTCTTTTCCTTCCGGGCGCGCTTAACCTCATACATCGCCGCATCCGCTCTGCGCAGGAGTGAATCCCTGGTGGATGCGTCTTCCGGGTAGAGGGCGATGCCAACGCTTGCAGAACCATAAAGCAAACTATTCTGGATTGCAAACGGTCGTTCTTCGAAACACCGTTCCAGCCGGATGGCGATCTCCTGGACATCGGCGCGCGCGTGCACCTTTGGAACCAGAACCGCGAACTCATCGCCGCCCAGCCGCGCCAGAATGTCGCCCGGTCTCAACTGCCGCTTCATGCGCACTGAAGCTTCCTGCAGATACAAGTCGCCAACATGGTGTCCGTATTTGTCGTTCACCTGCTTGAATCCATCCAGATCGATGTAGATCAGGCCAAAGATTCCGGCGCTCTGCCGGGCTCCTTCGATAAGGGCGTCGAGGTGCTTTTGCAAGGAGAACCGGTTCTGGATGTCGGTGAGCTGGTCGAATTCGGAGCGGTGCACCAGATCGGAATAAAGTCGCCTGGTTCCGATCGCCAGCATGGCGAGCCCTGCTCCCATTGACAGCGCTTCATCCTGTTCCGCATTGGGTTTCACAAGCGAATCGAAGGCGGCATAGATCGTCCCGAACGGAGCTCCGGAGGGCGAGGGAATGCCACTCTTGATGACGCGCAGCCGATCGAGGCTCGGCGGCCAGTTGCCCAATTTGGCGCCGCCACTGATTTCGCACCAGCAAGGTGCGCCGTGCAACCGGAATGAAACCACTTCAGTAATCTGCTCGATGATTTCAGCTAGAGGGTGGGAACCGTTGATGGCTTCGAGTATCCGGCTGCGGCGTCTTTCCAGGTAAGCCAGCGCTGCATTCTTCTGCCGAACCCTTCGCTCCAATGCCAAGCTCCTGATACCGACTGCGATGACTGCGCAAAGCAGCACGCCGACAAGCAACATCAGGTGCCGCACATTCAACCATGGAGGCCGTGCGACGACCGCAATGTCGCTCACGTCGCGCATCAGGATGTTGAAGGGCACCTCGCCGTTGAAGGGATTGGCGTCGCTCAGTATGCAGATGCCCGTCACGCGGACCCGCGCGCCCAAAGGAATCTCGAGCATGGCGGGAAGCGGGATCTGGCTCGCTGCGCCAGGGTGGCGAATGATGGCGGAAAGCAGGTGACCGTCGGACTCGAGCACATATTCATCCTGAGTAGCCTGGCGCACCTCGGTAACCACCCTGCCCTCTAATGAGACCAGGTCGAAGACGTGACCGTGCCCGTCGTTGCTGCCCTGCGCCAGTTGAAGCCAGGTGAACAGCGAGGGAGTGACGGGCGCCTGCGATAGACTCTCGCGTATCTCGCCTCGTGTCAGGGTCAGAAAGCCATTTTCCACTTCCGGATAGCCAATTGCATCGGCGACGGCGCCCACGCGCAACGGGCTCCAATTCTTCGTATTGATCCACACACTTTTTGTGCCGTCTTGCAGAACCAGGGCCACGCCAGGCTGATAGTAGGTGATGGTTCCATGAACACGTTGGCGGTTGCTCAGGTCACGGAACCGGTAGCCGGTCAAAGCCCGGTCCATCGGCGTGATCGCTATGGACCACGGATCGACCTCGGTGCGCTTCAAAATCTTCACCTGGTCCAGCGATTGCACATGCAGCAGAATCCCCGTCTCCTGCATTTTGTTATCGAATGTGCCGGACTGAACGCCGGTAATCTCCACCTCCGAATCGATGAGATCTTTGGCGCGGTTTGAGTCGTCGCTGTCGATGCTGGCGCTCACGTGGCCGCCATCCACCAGCATGCTCACCTCGGTGGTCGAGATTGGTGCCTGCGGGTGCGGTGCAAGATCGGCGGATTGAATGATGGCGTGCACCGTGATGAGTTTGCAATCGGTGTCGGCGCGGAACATCTGCTCGAATGTCGGCTGGAGAGCCTTGGGCAAGAGCCCGTGCCTCAGCAGCGAAATTTTGGCGCTGACGACATACGGCCGAAAGCTCTCATGCAAAATTCCACGCACCTGGATGCGGTCGCCCGGAACGAGCGTGAGCACGTCATCGGGGCGTATATAGATTGCCGAGTCGCCATCCTGGACAAATAGATTCCTTGCATAAGGTCGGTCGTAGGTGACCGTGGCCTCAAAGGACACCGCCGGGTGCAGGCTGGCTTGAGCGTTGGTCAGCCGTCTGACGGCGTGCAGTGTTGTCAACGGCTCGAGATCAACGGGCCAGGCCGCGGAACACCATCCGAGGATCACCGCAAACACTGGAATCAGTCTCTTCATCTGAATGACCTGCTGAATGGCCGTTAGTGCAAAATCAAGTCCTCCTCGGGTTTCATCGGCTGTTCGGAATGGGCGCTTTAGATTGAACTTGAATCTGGAGAGGGATTGCGCTTTGATTAGAGATTTGCCGGAACCCGTAATGGAACGGCGGTTCTTCATTTTCGGCTCTCCGATGCGAGTTCTGTCTCTTGCTGGCTTGCACGATTCCTGGTTCCCGACTTCCGGCATTTCTTTGTTGCATACATGGCAGAGTCGGCTGTGGTCAGCAAGGCATCCCTCGTCGTTGCGTCTACCGGATAGAGCGCTGTGCCGATGCTTGCGGAGCCGCGTACCACGAAACCCTCCACCGCGAATGGGTCGTCGAAGCAGCACCCCAGACGCTCTGCGATCTCTTCCAGATCCGCCCGGCTTTGAGCGAGCGGAACGAGCACGGCAAACTCATCGCCACCCAGACGCGCCAGCATGTCTTCCGGTCGCAGCTGCCGCTTCATCCGCAAGGCGGCCTGCTGAATGTATTGGTCGCCCACGTGGTGTCCGAATTGGTCATTCACTTGCTTGAACTCGTCGAAATCGATGTAAATCAAACCGAAGGTACCGCCGCTCCCGTACGCATCGTCCATCAGGCAGTCAAGGTGCTTCTCGAACGAAAAGCGGTTCTTGATATCGGTAAGCATGTCAAACTCCGACCGGTGCACCAGATCGGCGTAAAGGTGTGAAGTCTCGATTGCCAGGGTGGCCAGTTCCGCCGCTGCAGCAAGAGCCTTTTTCTCGTCGGGATCGGGAGCAGTCCGCGCGTCGAAGGCGGCAAAGATCGAGCCCAGCGCGGGACCTGAGCGAGCGGCAATCGGATGTTCGATAATGCGCAAGCCAGATGCGTTCGATTCCGGCGGGGCGTTCCCAAGCTTCAGTCCATCTCCGGTCTGGCACCAGCAGGGCGCACCTTTCAGGCTCAGACAGCCAAGTTCCGTGATCCGCTCCAGAATTCCCGGCAGTGGCCGCGAGTTGTTAATGTCTTCGAGGATGAGCCCTCGCCGCTGCCCAAGATAGCCCAGCGCCGCAATCTCCGCGCGCATCGTGCGGTCGATGAACCACGCCCGGGCGCCCACCGTCAGCATAACCAGAAGCAGCAGGATGACCACGAGACCGAGATGTCGAACCGTGAACCACGAAGGCTGAGTCAGAACGACAATATCGTCTGGCGTGCGAAGCAGAATTCTGAACGCCACGTCGTGGCCATAGGGATTAGCATCGTCCATTGTGCAAATGCCGGTTACGCGAATGCGCGCGCCCACCGGTACATTCTTCATCGGGGAGAGCGCGTCCGCGCTGTTCCCGTGCGGGAATATGGCGGAAAACATCCTGCCGTCGGAGACCAGTACGTACTCGTCCTGCGAGGCTTCCCTGGCCTCCATCTGCACCTGCCCTTCGATGGAGATCAGGTCGAAAATATGCCGGCTTGTGCCCAGCTGCTGCCACGTCACGCGCTCAGGCCTCACTGGCTCTGATATCCCGTCATCCCGAATCGCACTCCCGTAAAGCATTAGAAAGCCATTGCTCACAGCCGGGAATCCGGTCGCTTCTGCCCGATCGCCCAGGCGCATGGGCCCAAAGTCCTCGGTCTTGATCCAAATGCTTTTGTCCCCGCTCTCCAGCACAAGCCCGGAACCAGGCTGAAAGTAGGTAACCGTTCCTGTGACTCTGACTCTTTCAGTGAGATTCTGCACGTGATAGACGCTCAGCACCTCGTCCATAGGCGTGGCAGGGAGCGACCACGGACTTACTGCCGCGCGCTTCACAATCTTTATGTCCGCCAGCCGGGCAACATGCAGAACAATCCCGGTCAGTTGCGACTTGCCGTCAAACTTCCCTCCGGCCACACCCGTGATTTCAACTTCCGCGTCCAGCAAGTCGAAAAGCGCCTCAGAGTTGTTGCTGTCCACCGCGGCGTCAACATACCCGCCATCCAGCAAGACCCTCAGAGTTGTGCCGGGCACATGTGTCGATGAAGGCGCATCCAGGCTGGCCGACTGCACCACTCCGTGTGCCGTCACGAGCATTGAGTCGAATCGGCCTCGAATCAGTTCATCCCATGTGGCCGGCATGGGTTTAGGAGGCGCGCCGGGGCTCAGCACGGTAATCTCGGTGCTGATCACATTCGGGCGGTAGCCCGATGCTGTCATTCCTTTGATCAGAACGCGATCACCAAGAACCAGGCTGGTGGTGGCGGCGGCTCTCACAAAAACGCCTGCGCCACCGTCTTGGACGAACAGTATCCCTTGATATCCAGAATCGTAAGTCACCGTGGCCTGGAAGACGACGGGAATGCTTTGGCTGGCTTCGTCATTCGACAGCGAACGGATCTCCGCAACCGAGGTCAGCGGCCTGTGAGCCAGGTCCGCCGGGGACGCGGGAGCCGATGGACTTCCCCACGCAATCGAGATGCACCCCCAAACCAGGACAACCGGGGCGAAGAGATTCTTGAGAATGGAAAATGCTTTGGATTTGATGCTCGTCTTCACGTTCTTTAGAAACCTCTTCCGGCATCGGCAGGAACAACCGGGTCACGGACCAAATGGAACGGCGAAAACCATCCCAACGGGGAGAAAAAAACCACAATCGCTACGACCTCATCTTACGCTTAAGAAAATCTGTATAAATAACACTTTAGGAGTGTTCTTGGCCCCCTTGGAGTGCCAATAAGCGCCACCGGTTTCCGATCAAGCCGGTGGCCAAAAGTGCCAGGTAATCAACAGCGGCAAAGCGCACCTCTAGCTTTTCCACGGAAGGGTTTTCTTATGGCGAAAAAAAGCGAACGATCTCCTGCTTCTCCAGTGTTTCCCGGCAGCGCCGCACAGGCGCTCCCGCCCCGCTCCATCCGCGTGCTCGGCGTCCCGCTCGACCTCGGAGCCAGCCGTCGCGGAGTGGACATGGGCCCCTCCGCCGTCCGCGTGGCGGGCCTCGAAGCGCGCCTTGAGGCTCTTGGCCATCAGGTAATCGACGGCGGCAACATTCGCGTCGAAATTGCTGAAACCCAGGCCGCTGGCAGCCGCAACGCCCGCTATCTGAACGAGATAACCGAGACCTGTACGCGTACTGCCGAGGCCGTATTGGCGACGCTCGAAAAGGGCATGATTCCCTTGCTGCTCGGCGGCGACCACTCGCTGGCTGCAGGGTCGGTCTCCGGGACTGCAGAGTTTTACCGGCGAAAGGGCCAAAAGATCGGATTGTTGTGGATCGATGCCCACTCCGACATCAACACCCCGGAGACCTCGCCCTCGGGCAACGTGCATGGCATGCCGCTGGCTGCGCTCCTGGGGCTCGGCCCGGAGCCACTCGCAAAAATCTTCGGCCATGCGCCGAAAATCGCCCCTGAAAACACTGTTCTCATCGGTGTGCGCGACATTGACGCCGCCGAGCGTGAGAATATTCGCCGCGCCGGCATCGCTCATGTCTACACCATGCGCGACATCGACGAGCGCGGTATGAGGGTGGTCATGGAAGAGGCCCTGGCCGCTGCTGGAAACGGAACCGTCGGCTACCATGTTTCGCTGGACATGGACTGGATTGACCCCGAAGATGCCCCCGGCGTGGGCACGCCGGTACGCGGCGGAGCCACTTATCGAGAAGCCCACCTCGCCATGGAGATCCTCGCCGACGACCGGCGCCTGCTCAGTTTTGAGGTCGTCGAAGTAAACCCCGTCATCGACGAGCACAACCGCACCGCCGAGCTTGCCGTCGAACTAGCCTGTTCGGCATTTGGGAAGAAGATTCTGTGAAGGGTTCTACACTGTAAGGGTTGAAACTTAAGCGTTCTGAACGGTGACAAGAAAGACTGAATGGCAAAAAAACTGCGTGTAGGCATTCTTTTCGGCGGCCGCAGTGGCGAGCATGAAGTCTCGCTGCTTTCGGCGGCCTCGGTTCTCAAGTTCATTGATCGCGAAAAATTCGAGGTCGTGCCCATCGGCATTACCAAGGAAGGCCGCTGGCTGGCGGCAGCCGACGCCGCCAATCTCCTCGAAGGCAGCGACAGTGAGGCAGCCCGACGCCTACGCGCCGGTGACCCCGAAACCACTCCCGGCGCCAAACTCCTGCAGGAGGGCATTCCCACATTGATGGCGCCCGAGCCCGGCGGTTCCACAGCTCTCAGCCAGAATCAACGTCCCGGCGGCAAGCCCCTCGACGTGGTTTTTCCCGTTCTCCACGGTACCTTCGGCGAAGACGGAACCATCCAGGGACTCTTCGAGCTTGCGGGCATTGCCTATGTCGGCTCGGGAGTTCTCGGCTCTTCCGCCGGAATGGACAAAGACGTGATGAAGCGGCTCTTTGCCCAGGCCCGGCTGCCCATGGTCAAGCACGTTACGCTCCTGCGCGCGGACTGGGAAAAGTCGCCGCGCAAAGCCATTGCGCTGGTCGAGAAGGCTCTGAAATATCCGGTGTTTGTGAAGCCCGCGAACATGGGCTCTTCCGTCGGCATCAGCAAGGTACACGACCGCAAAGAGCTCGGTCCGGCGCTGACCTTGGCCGCGCGCTACGACCGCAAAATGGTCGTCGAGGCCGGTGTCGGAGGCAAAAAGTCCAAAGCTCGCGAACTCGAGGTAGCGGTGCTCGGCAACGACCAGCCCGAGGCCAGCGTCGCTGGCGAGATCGTTCCCGGCAAGGAGTTTTACGACTACGAAGCGAAATATCTATCCGAGGGTTCTGTGCCTGTGATCCCGGCCAGGCTCACGCGCGCCGAGTCCAGGCAGGTTCGCGAAATGGCCGTAGCTGCATTCCGTGCCTGCGACCTTTCCGGTCTTGCGCGTGTCGATTTCCTTATGGAGCCCGACGGCAAGAAGCGCATCTTCCTCAACGAAGTCAATACCATGCCGGGGTTCACGCGCATCAGTATGTACCCCAAGCTCTGGGAGGCAACCGGCCTCACCTACCGGAGCCTGATCACGCGTCTCATTGAGCTAGCCCTCGAACGGCAGGAAGAGAAGAACCGGACTACCTACAGCCGCGAAGAATAGGAATCACATCTTCTCCGATTGGGCCGGGGCAGCGCGGCCACCTCATACAGCCCACCGGGACCCAGCGAATTCCATTGTCATCTTGCGTCATTGCCACAAGCTGTCGATGTGTTACCAAGCCGATATGAAGGCTATCAGTTTCCGCCTGAGTCGCCGTGGCGAGGCTGGCGATCTCTTGAACCGTTACGTTTCTGTCGGGAATGAAATGTATAACCCTTTCGGCCCGATTTGCCATCGCTTGCGCGACCACCTGCGGCATCTTCGACGCACCGACCTGCTTCTCGTTCAACATCCATCCTTGGCCCGGTTCGAGATGCACTACCTCGGTCCTTGCGTCTCCACAATCTTGCTGGCCCTCGCGGAGCAGTTCGAACCATACCCCGCTTGCTTGAGACACCGGAAGGGCCGCAAGCAGCGCCAACACAAGAAACAAGCTTGCGAACGGTGCGGCGAGGGCCTGCAGAAGTTGTTCAGGAAGTAGTTTGGCGGTCATATCCTTAGTGACACCGCCGAGACGAAGAATGTTCCCGGACCGCAGGGGAACTGTTCGTCTGCCTGCG
>JBARBP010000028.1:0-8956 GCA_049793195.1 Occallatibacter sp.
GCCAGGAGCAGCCTGGCCGCCTGCCTGGGCCGTTTTGAACTTCCACTTCTGTGCCGCCTGCATAGCCGCTTTGGCAAAATACTGGCTCGGTCCCTCCGAGTCAAATGTCGCGTCAGAAACATTGCCCGCTGCATCCACATTCGCCCGAATCCGCACACTGAACTTGCCGTGAATCGACGCAAGCGCCTTAGGCTGGATGTCGGGCATCACCTGCTCGGCAACAGCGCTATTCGCTGGCGGACCGCTTGGAGAAGCGGCGCTTGAGACTTGGCTCTCAGTCACGGAAGCTTGCGGCACCGCAGGCGGCGGAGCTTTTTGAGCTGCTGCATGTGTGGATGCCTGTTCATGAGCCTGCTGAGCGACCGGCTGAGCCACTGCAGGTGCGGGGGCTGTCTGGTCCTGAGGCTGGTCTTGCGGCTGAGGCTCAGTGGCCGCCGATCCATCTGGCGCCGGCTGCTGTGCAGAAGTCTGCGCCGCTGAAGATGCCTCTTGTTGAGCGGCTGACGAAACCTGTGCGGCGGGCGACGACGCCCGTTCCTTGTGAGGCCGCAGCATGAAAATGCCCACGATCGCAACCACAACAATTGCCGCCGCAACGAGCATGGGCATGCGGCTTTTTTCAGGTGCGCTCTTTTCGCTGATACCGGCCGGCTCATTGTGGGGTTGGTCCGCGTCCAGCCAGGACTTGACGTTGTCGAGTGTGCACCGACCCATGGGGTCGGCCCGCAGACACCCACGCGCGATGCCGGCAAAAGGCTGGGGAATGGACTCCGGCACAGCCGGGTCCTCCGCTGCGTATTTGTCCCAGACCGGCGGGTGCTGCGTAAGAGCTTCAACCAGGGTCACGCCCAGCCCCCAGAGATCCGCGGCTGGCGAAACAGTCTCGCTCGCGGTTTCCGGTGCGTCGTAAATGCTCTGCCCCAGGGTCTGCTTCACTGTGTCGCCCGACCGTTGAAGGCTATCCCCGGAGATCTTCAGGCGATCGTCGACAACCAGGATATTTGATGGCTTGAGGTGGCCATGCACCAGATCTTTGCCGTGGAGATAAAAGAGCGCGTCGATGACAGGCGCCAGCATCTCTTTGGCTTCAGATGGTGTGAGGGCGCGCTCGGGAAGAATCTCGGAAAGAACCTCGTCGGCATATTCCGATACCGCGTAAAGAATGGATGTGCCTTCCGATTCGCAGCGCCCAGTAAGAATCAGACGCATCAGGTGGGGATGAGACAAGGGCCTTGTGGCCGCCCAACCCGCCATATGAGCTTCTGCTTCCGTGTCTCCGCCATCGTCTTGAATAATCTTGATGGCGGCTTTTCGCGCCTGAGGGCCGGGGAGCTCCGTCAGGAAGACAGACGATCGGCCTGAGCCGCCAAGCCATTGGAGAAGAGTAAATCTTCCGTCAATGACACGTCCGACCCAATCGCTCTGGATTGCCTCTTCGTCCATTGCCGAGTTCATTACAGGGTTCATTTGCCGAGTACATTCTATCCGAGGTAACAACAAGCGGAAGCACCAAATTGCACCGTCTATGTGCAAAAGGTAACGTAAATACCCTGGATTGCCGGGCTTTAAGAGCTAGTTATCAGACACTGATCCCTTCATCAGCGCCATACATGCATCCAGCCACGCAGTACGCGCTGGGCTGGCCGTTCTACAAAATGCAAGGCAGCCAACGCCAGCCCAATCAGCAACACGTAGCTGATCCAGGGATCGAAACGGCTCAGGCCGAGCCAATCGAGTACATGGGTGTCGTGAATCAGGTTCCAGAAGTTGAAGTGGAGCAGATAAAGGCAATAGCTGGCCTCGCCCACAAAAACGAGCGGACGCAGGCTCAGAACCCAGGAGAGAGGATTGTTCCCGGCCAACGCCAGAACAATGCAACCGAAAAACGGCATCAGAATCCCGTCGTGGACCAGCGCGTAAGGAACAAGGGGTCCGAGCTCCAGAATGCAGAATAAGGATGCAAATCCGAATATCCCGAGGATCAGCCGCAGGCGGGCGGTTCGGCCAATCATCTCGTCCAGGGTGGCCAACAGAACGCCAAAGACAAAGCTGGCCAGGTGCGGCAGCGGGGTATATTTGAGCGCCTGGAGCCACGGGCCATAGCTCCAACGGTCGGGGTGCGGAATGCCGTCGGGATTGAAGGCGACGTAAAGCGCACCGGGAACCAGGCCGAGCATCCAGACACACGCCAGCTTCGTGAGTTGGATTTGAACAGAGGCAGGACGTTTCCAGCGCGCCATCCACGGAAAAAGCAGGTAATAGAAAGACTCCGCGGACATGGTCCAGGCCGGCGTGTTCAGAAAAGTGGCGATCGACGGGATCCAGCCCTGCAGCAGGAGCGGGGAGAGCACCATGCCGGTCCAAAACATGGCATGGGTATGGGCCGCATACTCGGCATGCACCACGCGCCAGCTCATCAGCAGGCTGAGCAGAT
Source organism: Occallatibacter sp. (assembly GCA_049793195.1). Taxonomy (GTDB): domain Bacteria; phylum Acidobacteriota; class Terriglobia; order Terriglobales; family Acidobacteriaceae; genus Telmatobacter. The sequence continues at coordinate 2,435 of JBARBP010000028.1, forward strand.
AGATGGGATAAAGCCGCGTGAACCGCGCCTCCCAGAAGCGCACCTTGTCCAACTCTCCGGTGCGTGCCCGGCCGGCATAGTTATAGGCGAGCACAAAACCCGAGAGCAGAATGAAGAAGCTGACCGAGGCAAATCCGGCATTGACCACCGGCGCCATGAAGCCAAACCAACGCGGATTGGAAAAGTGGAAAAGGACAATATTGATGGCCGCGAAGCAGCGCAGGCCTGTCAGAGCGTTCAGCCGGGCTGGCTTGCTGGTCTCCACTTGTAGTTAGACGTCTCCAGAAAGCTGGGAACAGGGATCGGGGTTCAAGGATAAGAAAAAGCGGTGAGGCCAAAGATCAGGTGGACAACGGGCTTGGATTTGGAACTGTTCCCTATTCCCTATTCCCTTGTTCCCTGCTTTTACGCCGTTACCAGCGAACCGACCTTTTCGCCCATCACCACCCGGCGAATATTCCCTGGCTGGTTCATGTTGAAGATGATCATCGGCAGGTTGTTGTCCTTACACAGGCTCACCGCAGTCAGGTCCATTACTTTCAGTCCCAGGCGCAGGATCTCCATGTAGGTAATTTCGTCGTATTTGACAGCATCCTTCACCAGCACCGGGTCAGCGTTGTAGACGCCTTCAACCTTGGTGCCCTTCAGCAGCACGTCGGCCTTGATCTCCATGGCGCGCAGGCTGGCCGCCGTGTCGGAGGAGAAAAACGGGTTTCCGATGCCGGCCGCGAAGATGACCACGCGGCCCTTTTCCAGGTGGCGTGTAGCGCGGCGGCGGATGTAGGGCTCCGCCAACTGGTTCATGAAGACGGCGCTCATCACGCGGCACTGCACGTTTCGCTTTTCGAGAGCGTCCTGCAAGGCGATGGCGTTGATGACGGTGGAGAGCATGCCCATGCTGTCGGCGGCCACGCGGTCCATCTCCCTGGCCTGTCCTTCGACGCCGCGGAAAATATTGCCTCCGCCCACCACAATGCCAATTTCAACGCCCAACTCGTGAATCTCGGCAATTTCGCCGGTAATTTCCGACACTTTATCGGCGTCAAGACCAAAGCCACGCGGCCCTGCCAGCGCCTCTCCTGAAAGCTTGAGAACGATCCGCTTATACATGTCTCCCCGAGTATCGCATACGTGCCTGAAATCGAGGGTTCGCAGAAACCAGCAAATGGGATGGTGGAGGGGAAACGGCATTTGGGTCTTTTCCTGATTTGACTTGAAAGCCGGGCGGTTTCAAATCAGGAATCCAAACGTTCATTTTGATGAATGCCAATGGAGCCTTACCCATTTCTTTCCCTAGACTTGGGTTTTCGACAGTGGAGTATTGGGACCCGGAAGCCGATAGGAATCCTGGGACTTGAACCGAGAAAATTGGACGGGCGGACACGGCAATGGTGGTCAGAACACAAAATAGGGGACGCGCAATCACCGGTTTGCAGGTTGGCGCAAACAACGTGCGGCGGTATTTTCCGAAAGGTGCGGCAGTCATCGAGCTGCAGCTCGATCACCTGCAGATTCAGTGCTGGCTCAGGCCTGCATTTTGGCTGGATCAGCCCGAGATCAGCGATCCGCGGCTAGGGGCATGGTTGGAGTCAAAGAATTTTCATGTGAGGCCAAGCCACGATCCGGTCGCGGTAGCGATGATTCCCAGCGGGAAGAATTCCTTTCGGGTGCGCCCCATCGCTTTCAAGGACCAGGGACAGAGCCGGCTCGCTACGAACCAGTTCCACTTCGCCTGAGATCAGGTCCGCAACTCCAGGCTCCGCACCCCCGCCGCTCCTCGTGGACGATCGGGTGTGCCTCGTGAGCAACCCACGGGCAAATTGATAAACTCGAAATGCGATGACTGCAAGCCCCTCCATTTCCCAACTGCAAGAGACCATCGAGCGCCATTTTGCTGCCGGACAGGCTGCCATCGGCGACCCCGCGGCAATGACTGCTTTTCTTTCGCTGCGAACAGCCCTGGAACACGGCGAAGTGCGTTCGGCCTCGCCGGACCCGGGCTCGCCCACCGGCTGGCGCGTCAACGCCTGGGTCAAACAGGGCATCCTGCTCGGCTTCCGCCTGGGTGCATTGGAAGAGATGCCGGCCGGCGGCCTTTCGTTTGTCGACAAGCACACCTACCCCGTGCACCAATTTAGTGCGGGCGATGGCATACGCGTGGTTCCCGGCGGCTCATCGGTTCGGGCCGGGGCATATCTGGCGCGCGGAGTGGTCTGCATGCCGCCAATGTACATCAACGCCGGGGCCTACGTGGACGAAGGCACAATGGTGGATTCGCACGCACTGGTCGGCTCGTGCGCGCAAATCGGCAAACGCGTGCACCTGAGCGCGGCTGCGCAGATCGGCGGCGTGCTCGAGCCGGTCAACGCCAGCCCGGTGGTGATTGAAGACGATGTGCTGGTGGGCGGCAACTGCGGGGTTTACGAAGGCGCCATCGTGCGCAAGGGTGCGGTGCTCGCGGCGGGAACCATCCTCACGCGGGGCACGCCGGTGTTTAATCTGGTCAGCGGCGAAGTGCTGCACGCCACTGACGAGCTGCCGCTGATCATTCCCGAGAATGCGGTCGTCGTGCCGGGATCGCGCGCGGTGACTAAGGGCAAAGGTCAGGAGTGGGGGCTGAGCCTCTACGCCGCCGTAATCGTAAAATACCGCGACGACAAGACAAGCCTGAGCACGACACTGGAAGACCTGCTCCGGTAAACCGAGCTCTCTCCGCACTTGCGGTTATCCGGCAGGCCGCGGGGGAAATGTGATGCCGTACTTGCCGGCGATATCGATCAATTTGGGAATGTCGTCCGGAATCGTGAGCGGCGAAATCTCTTCGAGGAAGTGTTCAAAAGCAGCCGGCACCACAAACATCAGCAGCCTGCCCGTGCTCTGGCCGCTGTTGCGGAAGGTATGCACCGAACCGCGATTGGTATGAAACGTATCGCCGGGCAAGCCGCGCACCCATGCGCCGTCAACAAGAAACTCGTACTCGCCTTCGACGACGTGAAAAGTCTCGTCCTCGTTCTGGTGCATGTGAGGCGGTGGTCCTCCGCCGGGAGGTGAAACCTCCATGAGCGTCAGGGAGCGCCCTTCGGTCATCGCGCCGCTGATCAACACCTCTACCTGACTCCCAAGAATGGGGAGGGTCTTGACTGGAATCATGACTTGTCCGATCGTGCGGCCCGGGATTGGGGGGAAGAGCCGCTCGCCGATTCTATCACCGGCTCTGCGCCTGTGGATGCACTCGTCGATGCCGCCCTACCTGAACGGCTTCACCGGGGCTGGCTGCTCCGCGCCCACCCGCCCTGTCGCGATCTCGGCCACGTAGTAGTTCTCCCCGCGAATCGCGCATTGCGCCAACCGCCTCAACATGGCCAACTGGCCTACGTGCGTTAGCGCATCGGCCACGGGCCCCTGAAACAGCCGCTCAATAGGCGCGTGAATCCGTTCTCCAGAGGTAAGGTACGCGTCGAATGCCCCAAGCGCCGCGAAGAACCGCTTCTGCTCGTCGTCCCATGGAATTGGATTGGAGTTGTGCCAGCGCTGCTGACCCTCGGCCATGCTCAGCGCCCAGTCGAACAGGTCGCCCATGTGCGCAAGAATCTGCGCAGGCGTTCGTCCGGCGCCATCAAAGACGGCAAAGCTGTCAGGGGAATCTTCAAGTGCGCGCGCGACCCGGTAGGCCAAGGTCGCCAGGGTATGCCGAAGCAGTTCGCGGTCAGAGTTCATACGGGAAAACTATAACCCAAAAGGGCTTCGAACCGATTAGGCACATGTCCCAATTCTCTGATAAACTGAAGGTTCTGAGTTCAACCGCAGGAAGAGATTATGTCAATCCATCCAGTTATGCAGCGCCTGGCCGACAAGCTGAAGCGCACCGATCTACCCGCTTTCGTGCCCGGCGACCAGGTTCGCGTCCAGGTCAAGATCAAGGAAGGCGATAAAGAACGCCTCCAGGCCTTCGAAGGCCTTGTGATCGCCATCAACAAGGGCCCCCAGGGCACCTTCACCGTCCGCAAGATGAGCTTCGGCCAGGGTGTGGAGCGCATCTTCCCCTTCAACTCCAAGGTGATCGACAAGATCGAGAAGGTTCGCAGCTACAAGGTGCGGCGCGCCAAGCTCTTCTACATTCGCGGACTGCGCGGCAAGGCCGCCCGTCTGCGCGAAGTCGACCGCGAAACCGGCAAGGTTCGCGCCTAGACCAAACGAGCCTAGTTCAAACAAGTCCCCCTTTCCACAGGGCCCGTGTCAAAAAGGCCCCCGGCTCACAAGGCCGGGGGTTTTGCTTTTCTATACTCAATGCATGGCCGGTGGATGTGGGTGGAAACTGGAGAAGGCTGCGCGCGGTAGCGGCGCGCTGCTCATCGCCGGCCTCGACGAAGTGGGCCGCGGCCCTCTCTTCGGACCGGTCGTCGCCGCGGCAGTGATCCTACCCAAAGGCTGTCGCCTGAACGACCTCACGGACTCAAAGCAACTCTCAGAGAAGAAGCGCGAAGAACTGGACGTTCAGATTCGCGCCAAAGCACTGGCATGGGCAATTGCTGCCGTCGATGCGGAAACCATCGACCGCATCAACATTCGCCGCGCGTCGCTCGAAGCCATGCGCCGCGCCGTAGAGCAACTGGCGCTCAGCCCCTTTTTTCTTGTGCCAGATTTTCTGCTGATCGACGGCCGCGACACCATCGAGTGGAACTGTCCGCAGCAGGCCGTAATTCACGGCGACGCCCTGAGCTTCTCGATTGCCGCGGCCAGCGTGCTGGCCAAGGTCTACCGCGATCGCATGCTCGTGGAGTTCGATGCCGCCTACCCCGGTTATGGGTTTGCCCAACACAAAGGCTATTGCACTGAGGAACACATGCTCGCCCTCGAGCGGCTGGGACCGACTCCGCTGCATCGCAAGAGCTATCAGCCGGTTGCGCAGGCGGCGCTACGGTTCGATTGAAGCCAAGTTGGCAGGCCGCGAGGATGCGGCGCGTGCCTTGCGCTTCTGGTTCCAGGCCAGGATGGGCCTCACCCCCAGAAGCACCAGAATCACCAGCGTGTACGGCGCCGGCTCCACAACTCCTGTCTTGACCTTCCACCAATAGTGCACCATGGCGGTAATTGCGGCCACATAGATGAGCATGTGCAGGCGGTTCCAGTTTTTCCCGCCCAGCTTGCGAATGGACCACAGCGTGGACGTGGCAGCCAGAGGCAGCAACAGCAGATAGGTCGTCACGCCCATGATGATGAACCGCCGCTTGGTGATGTCGGCCTGGATGGTGGTGAGATCGAAGCCCGCATAGAGCCCCAACCAGGTGAGCATGTGCAGCGTGGCATAAAAGAAGACGAACAGCCCGAACAGCCGCCGGAACTTGACGAGCCAGCTCAGCCGTGGCGAGAGCGCGCGCAAGGGCGAAATCGCCAGTGTGCCCGCGAGCATCCATAGCGCCGTCAGTCCCGTGATGGAAGCAATTTCGGCGGTCGGATCAGGCCCCAGCGTGTTCGTGACGGCCTCATAGATCGCTGTCGCAAGCGGCAACAGGCAGCCAATCCACACCACCGTCTTGAGAATAATCAACGTCGAACGTTTCATTGGTTCCAATCGAGCAGAGCTAGCGGTGTTAGCGGTGCTAGCAATTGTTTGCAGCAGCCCCGCGAACTCCGCTAACACGCGCGAAGCGCGGCTAACCCCGCTAGCTCCGCTTCAGAAGTTCCTCTTCAGATCCATCCCATTGTAGAGCGACGCTACCTGCTCGCCGTAGCCGTTGAACATGAGCGTGGTGCGGCGCTGCTCATAAAAGGGCAGGCCGATGCGGCGCTCGGACTTCTGACTCCAGCGTGGATGGTCCACGTTGGGATTGACGTTCGAGTAGAAGCCGTACTCGCTCGGCGCCTGATCGTTCCAGGTGGTGGACGGCATCTTTTCGACGAACTTCACCTTCACAATCGACTTGGCGGACTTGTATCCATACTTCCACGGCACCACGATGCGCACCGGCGCGCCATCCTGGTTGGGCAGCACTTCACCGTAGAGCCCGAAGGTCAGCAGTGTGAGCGGGTTCATGGCTTCGTCCATGCGAAGACCTTCGGAGTAGGGCCACACGATGGTCGCGTCCTGGGTGTACCACTTCTCCACGTGGGAATCGAAGTAGGAGAGAAATTGCACGTACTTCGCCGACGGCAGCGGGTTGCATTGTTTGATGAACTCGGAGAGCGAGTAGCCAACCCAGGGAATCACCATGCTCCACGCCTCGACGCAGCGATGGCGGTAGACACGATCTTCCAGCGGCCGCAGCTTCAGCAGGTCCTCAATGTCGAAAGTCAGCGGCTTTGCGACCTTGCCTTCCACTTTCACACTCCATGGGCGTGTGGGCAGGCCTCCGGCATTCTTTGCGGGCTGGTCCTTGTCCACGCCAAACTCGTAGAAGTTGTTGTAGTGCGTAATGTCTTCGAAGCTGGTAAGCTGTTCGCCCGTCGTGGTGAGAGGGCTCTTGACAGTCTGCAGTTTGGTGCCCGCCTGCGCCGCGATGCGCGGATCGATGATGTTTGCAG
>JBARBP010000029.1:0-10514 GCA_049793195.1 Occallatibacter sp.
TCGCTACTGGCCCTGTGCAAGTAACCTTCCCTGGCGACGGACAGTACCTGCTCCATTACTTCGCCCAGGATTGCGCCGGCACGCAGGAATTGCAGTTCGTGCTGAACCCTGCTAACGTCGAGAACCCGGCCCCGTATTGGACAACCAACTTCTACACGCGCGAGATCAACATTGACACCACGGCGCCGACTGTCTCGGCGATCACACTCTCTCCTGCAGGAGGCACGTACAAACCGGGAACCCTTTTGACCGCCAGCTATTCCTGCTCGGATGCTCCCTCTGGAGCCGGAGTGGTGCTTTGCGGCACAAGTGCCTATGGGCCCGAAACGAAATACAACACGGGGACGTTGAAGACGCAATTCCGTGCAACCGGCCCAATGGGTGGCAAGACCTTCACCGTGTACGCCGCCGACGGAGCAGGAAATACTTCTTCATCGTTCGTGACTTACACGGTCAGCAATTAGGGGCATGGCGGAGGTGTGGCTTAGGCCGCGCCTCCGCACATCAACTTGCGCAGCTCGATGTCCATCGGGAACTATGCCTCGGCGGGCTCGGGGGCCAGGACTGGTGCCGACAACGAGGTAGAAGATTGGACGCCGGCCGCGAGACGGGTGATCGTCAGCACGGTGATATCATCTTCCTGCCCAAAATCGATTGCAGCCTTCATGGCTTCCTGCGCGGTTGGCCGATTTGCGAACAGAGCATTCATTCTCTCAAACCCGAACAGCTCTCCGGTGGGACTCGTCGCCTCCAGCAGTCCGTCGGTATAAACACTGAGTTGATCGCCAGGCTCCAGTTTCAGGATCGTCTCGGCATAGTCTGAGTAGCCGATCAATCCCAGCGGCAGGGAAGCGTCCAACTGGTATTCCTTGCCGTTGAGATAGGGTGGCAGGTGACCTGCGTTGGCGAAGGTCACGGTTCCGTCCTGGTCCACGCGAAACACCATGCCCGTTGCGAATCCGCCTGCCATTCGCCCCACGAGGCAGCGATTGAGCGAGGCCAGCATCTCTGCCGGGTTCGTGTTTCCGGCCTCGGCGCGAAGCACACCCACGATCATTGAAACATTCATCCCCGCCTTAAGGCCCTTGCCGCTTACATCTCCCAGAGCCACGATCGCTGAGCCGTCATCGTTTGGAATGATCTGAAAGAAGTCCCCGCCAACTTCCATCGCAGGCTGGTAAGCGCTTGTGACGGCGTAACCTTCAAGGGCTGGCAAGGTAGTGGGGACAAGCACCTGCTGAATTTCGCGGCCACTCTGCAGCTCGCGCTCCATCACGCTGTGGCGTGCCTGTTGCTCCAATGCGTAGCGATAGACGGCAAAGAGGATGGCGGCAAACAGGACGAGGGAAGTGATCTTCGGAGTGTCGAAGTTCACTCCCTGAATGTTGAAAAGTGGTGTGTCGATAATCTTCGTGAAAAGAGTCCAGTGTGTAAAGCGCTGCCCAAGCGCGCTGGCGTCTGCAACCGTGTTGATCATCTGCAGCAGCAATGCGCTGAGGGCGACCGCCCAGCGTGAGGCGTCCTGTTTTTGACGTACTCCCAGGAAAATGATGACAAACGGGAAGACCTCGACCAAAATCACAAACGCGCCGAGCAGTCCGTCGGCCCATTGCATCCAGACAGTCGCTGAAGCCCAGAAAATGGCCAGAATTCCGTCGGCAAGGCCAGCAGCCATGCTTGCGTAGGACAGTGCTTCTGTCCACTTCACCAGGGTTCGGTTCTCATGGAGCCGTAACAGCGATACCAGCAGGAACCAAAGCGAAACGTGGTAAAGCACGTAGATAGGTTGATTGAAGAAACGGGCGAAATTCCACGGAAACGGAATGCGGAACAGACGATTCAGAATGTCGATGACGACCGGCGAAGCCGTGAAAATGGCAACCCAAATGAATAAATATTCCTTGCGATCGCGATACCACAAAACAAGACACAAAAACGCTATGAAGGCGCGCAGCAGGATTAGACCATAGTCGAAGAGATCTCCCTGAATGATCACCCATTCGGTATAGGACGCCGCAAGAGAAACTGTGTCCGAGTCACCGACATAGGGTGGATAACTGATGCCACCAACCTCAGCAGGCGAAAATGCGTTGAGAGGAGCTTTCCACATTCGAACTGCGAGCACGCCAGTCGAGGAACCTTCGAGAGGGAAAGTGCGCGTGAACTGGCTGTAATACCACCATGCATGGGGCGGCAATTTGCCGTAATGCCCAAGCAACTTTCCGTTCCAATACACCTCATAAGCGTCGTCACCGGCTTGAAACAGCACAGTGTATTGGCGTGGCCCACTCGTGGCGGAGCTGATGTCTATGTGACGGCGATACCAGGCAAACCCGGCATAGGAAGGATGGCTTTGCGCGCCCCAGGGCCGGTCAACTCCGATGGATTCCCACTTCGAGTCATCCAGCGACGGTTGTGCCCAGCTCGGATCATCGCCCAAGTGAAACTGCCAGTCGCCGTCGATCGGCATAATTCCGTCGCCAATGTCTGGAATTACAAGAACCGGCGTTGAGTCTTGCTGTGCTGGCTGCTTGCTCGGCTGTTGACCGGTGGCCAAGGCAGCAGACAGCACGAGCAAAACCTTGATGGCATGGCGAGGGTGCACGAGGCGAGAATAACATCCGCGAGGACCTTGAATGAACAGAATTCCGCCAGCATCTCCCAGCCTCGGCGGCGCAGTCTTCGTGCCACGCCTGCACGATTCTGAGATTCCCCAAAGAGCAGCCGCCGCAGCGCGTTCCGTTGTCAGCGCGTAGCGACGCTGAACCATCCCAGGCCGTCTGTGGTTTTTCCAGCCGGGCGATACTCGCAGCCAAGCCAGCCTTGGTAGCCGATCTCATCAAGCAGTCGGTAAAGGTACTCGTAGCGAATTTCACCCGTATCCGGCTCGTGGCGCTCAGGGCATCCTGCAATTTGGATGTGGCCGCACATGGACGCGTAGCGTTTGAGGCTGGTGGCCAGATCTCCCTCCATCACCTGCATATGATAGAGATCCATCTGCATCTTCATGTTGGGCTCGCCCACGGCTTCGCAGATCGCGTGTGAATCCTTTTGCGTAGAAACAATGAAGCCGGGTATGTCGCGCGTGTTGATTGCTTCCAGAAGGAGAGTGATGTTCTTGGCAGCGAGCTTCTCCGCTGCGTATTTCAAATTCTCGATCAGAGTGGCGCGGCAGGCAGCCATGTCGGCTCCGGCGGGAACAATGCCGGCCATGGCATGGAGCCTCGGCGTTCCCAGCCGCTCGGCATAGACGAGGGCCTTCTCCACGCCCTCGCGAAACTCCTGTTCGCGCCCGGAGAGCCCGGTGATGCCTCGCTCGCCCGCGGCCCAGTTGCCGGCCGGCATGTTGAACAGCACAATCTGCGTTCCGGCATCCCTGGCCTTCATCTCGACCTCCTCCGGCGAGTACTCGTAAGGCGAGAGAAACTCAACTGCCTTGAAGCCTGCGGCCGAAGCGGCCCGGAAACGATCGAGGAATGGCGCCTCGTTGAACATCATCGACAGGTTTGCTGCGAATCGAGGCATTTTTCTTACTCTCCTTTTTCTGCAAACAGAACCACAATGTCTGCGTCTTAGGTAACCACGCCAATGCACACCGGGCGCCGTTTGGCCTCGGCCCCTGGATGGCAGACACGGCGAACCCAAACAGGCAAAGTGTCGAGACGGGTTTGCACTTCGTCGCAACAATCATACTGCCCCGTCCCACGGTTCGAGTCGCTGATTCACCGAGCGCCAGCCCAGAGCCCTCGCACTGCCGGGAGCCCTCAATTTTTACCGAACCAGCATGATCGGATTCACCCAGAATGCAACCCGCTGTCCAGCCGGGTCGAGAACGCTTACTTGGCACTGATACTCACCAGGCGCCAGGTCACCGAGTCCGAGCTGAAAGCTGAGCGGCACCACGCCCAGCCTGCTGTCAGCCTCCCGAGTTGCAGCGATGGGCGCCGATTCAAATGCCTTTTTGCCATCTCGATAGAGGCTAACAAAAGCAACCAGCGGGGGCACGGATTTTGCGAGCGCGGGAGTTGCCGCAGTCCCCGTCGTACTACTGTCGTAGGCTTGCAGATACACGTACATTTCGCGGCCGGTCGAAAATACGCGCGTCACGCTGGGGATCAGCTTGAGTCCTTCCTGCACCAGCGGATTTTTCGCATCGTTCTTGATCTGGTCTTTGCCCTTGGTCACGTTGTAGAGTGCATCTCTGGTGTCCACGCGCTGGCTGCTCAACACCACTGAACTGATGGGAACCCGCGTCGTCTCTTTGTTTAAATTCGGGATGGTGAACTCCGTCTGGTAGGTGCCAATTCTTCCCGTCTCGTCGTCGCGCGCCAGAAACTTGATGGAATATCTGCCCGGCAGAAGCGTGAATCCGGAGTCGTACTCGACCGGACGCTTTGCAAGCTCAAGCGCTGTTGCATCGCTCAGCTTGATATCCACATTGTCTCGAACGTTGCTGACCGTAAACCCGCCGGCCTCGTCCTTGATCTCGCACACAAAGTCGATCACCGTGTGCGCTGCTCCAAAGCGTTTGGCCAGCACTAACTCCCGCCCGGGGACCTTCACCACGATCGGCACGAAATACTCGGCTCGGTTCAGCTGGAAATAATCGATCTCCATGGCGATGGTTAAGTCCGTGATCGGATCGCCCAGCATGAGCGCGTCTTCGAGTTGCCGCTCCTTGTCCGCCTCATTGAATTTGGCGAACTCCTTGTTCGCGTAGTAGCCCTCGCGGTAAGCAAGGCTGGCGTCGGAAGGCGCATCCACCGTAATCTTAACGCGGCGGAAGCGGCCGTTTTGCGCCGTGTCGGTCGTGTAGTAGCCGACAATGTAATAGTCCGAGATGGCACGCTGCGCCTGCACAATGCCTCGCGTCAAATCGTTGTTGTCGAATAGAGCCTTGCCGCCCGTGTCGGCGGCGAGCGAGAACATTGTGTCCTGCGACTGCTGAAACCTATCGGTCGAAGCCTGAGCCGCGGCTCCGGTATACATGTTTTCGTTGCCCGCATTACCTTGGGTTGCATCGCCGAGCGGCGCGCTTGCCACCAGTCCGCGCGCATCCACGGGCCAAAACGAAACACCCGCCCGCACCGCCGCATCGATCGTTGCGTGCAACTGTGCAATATTATCCACGCCATTCAAGCGCAGTCCGCTTGCAAAGTAAATAAGCGACTTCTTCTCGCTCATCTGCTCCAGCATCCTGGCAGTGGTTTGTAAGGCGGAGAGTTGGCGGTCGGTATTGAATATGTTGAACTCGCTGTCGTCCTGCCCAAAGGCCGCGCCTGTGTCCGCGCTACTCGCGTCCTCGATGGAGTCCGCCGAACCTTGGCCCTCGCCGACGATCAGTGTTTGCAGGATGCTCAACAGGCGATTGCGGTCAGCTGTGAAATCCTGGAGCACGTCCACCGACCCGCCGCTAAACCGCAGAATCGAGATCAGGTCCGCCGCGGTCATTTGTGTCCGGATGAAATTCTCCGCCGCGGTCAGTGCGCGCATCTGGTCCTGCGGCTGCATGGCCGTCATGTCAAAGTAGAGCGCGAGCAGGCGGCGATCCTTGTACTTGGTGCTCTGCGGGGCTTCCGGCGCAATCTGGGTGCGAGTCAGCTTCTTGTAGATCGTAATGTCTTCGTAGTCGATCCGCGCCGGAGGCAGAGGCTCTACCGCCTCTGAAAATTGCTGGTGCTCGCAGAACTTGATCGTTTGCGGCACACCGTCCTCGGTGACGGTAAAGTCCTTGGCAGTGAGCCCGCTGACAAAATCGCCTTTCTTGTCCTTCACCACAACCTGCTCAACCACCAACTGCGAATTCAGGGTCAGTTTGTAGGTTTCGGTCTGTCCCGGAGCCGCAGGATCCGTATTGGTCCCAATCTTCTGCGCAGCCGCACTCACGCTCAGCGCTGCTAGCAGTAGCCATGCCCCGATCCTTGTTTCGAATCCTTGCATCGTCAAAACCTCAGCCGCGCCGTCAATTGCAGGCTGCGCATGGGATTGGCCGGTGCCGGCAGCCCAAACGTCGTGCTGTTCACCACTGTGTTCCACGAAGGAAAGACGCCATGATTCAGCAGATTTGTCGCGTCGATTCGCACATCCAGGTTGAACGGATCGCGCAGGCGCAGGGTACGGGACATCGCGCTGTTCAGTGTGAACTGATCGGGGCCGGTGATCGAATCTCGTCGCGTGGTGCCCCATGCACTGGACACGGGTGCCGAAAATGCCGCCACATTCAGATGGTATCCCGCGGGCGCACTGTAAATGGATGCGCCCGTCAGGTCCGGCCGGATGCTGCCGGTCACGCCTGTGCCGGGCACTGCTGCTAGGAAAATCGGAGTCTCCGGCAACCCGGTTCCGGTTGTGATCTGACTCGTGAGCGTCCACTCCTTTAGTAGTCGTCCGCTCCATCCGCTCATCAGGGTTCGGCCACCCATCCCCATTCCAGTGGTGTACTGGAGTTGCAAACTCAAAAGCTGCCGTTGATCGAAGGTTGAAAGCTCGCGCTCCGCGCGCAGGTCAAGCCAGTTTTGCGCAACGGTAGGCCCCGCTCCGGTCTGGGTCGTGCTTGTTGCCGCCGTCGCATCCGTGTGGCCTTGCGCGCCTAACTGCGCGTCGTCGTCCATCGCTTTTGCCCAGGTGTAATTCACGCTCGCCGTGAATCCGCTCCGCAGCCTGCGCCGCAGTTGCAGCGTTCCCGCCTGCCGCATCGAATTTCCGCCCGAGCTACGATACACGAACCCGGACTGGCAAGCAGGGCATGGGTTCGCCGCGCCTATCGGATAAGTATTGGGAAGAAACTCCTGCATTCCGTGTGTTCCCTTGGTTCCCAGATAAGTCGCCGTCACCACAAGCGCCCAGGGCAAGTCGCGTTGCGCTGATAATTGCCAGTTTTGCGCATAGCCCACCCGCAAATCTGGATCGATTGCAAAGGTGTCTGCCGCTGCGCCCATGCAGTGTTGAAATCCGTTGGCCAGTGTCAGATTGCATCCGCTGCCGTTGGACTCGCTCAGGCTGGTCGCAAAGGGCGCTTGCGTTGCCATGCTTTCCGCGGCCGTCAGATATACTGACGTGTCGTCGTATATTCCGTAACCGGCCCTCACCACCAGCGTTGATGCCGGTATCGGGCGCCACGAGATGCCAATCCGTGGCTCAAATCCATGTTTGTCCGGGCGCACCAGCGAGCTCGGATATGCCGTCCCGGTGACCGTGCCCTTGGGGTTACTGCCCACCACCGGCGCCACCGCCGCAAATCCCGGCGAGACGTCAAGATTGGCAAGCCTTCCATAGATTTCCGTCAGCGGCGCTCCATAGTCCCAGCGCATACCGGCATTGACGGTGAGTTCGGGCAGCAATCTCCAGTCGTCCGTGAAGTAAAGGTCGTACACCGATTGCCGGAAGTACTTGTCAAGGTTTCCGAACGAGATCGCGCTGGTGTCGGGAATGCCGAGCAGAAAATCCGCCACGTCCGAGCCGGTGGTCGTTGAAGCACCGCTTGACGATGAACTCCCGCCAGCCTGTGTCGCCGCGCCGGTAAACATAAATGTCCCGCGCGGGTTCTGCTGTTGGTACTCGTTAAATTCCTGCCTGCGAAAATCGCCGCCGTAGTCGAAGTTGTGACGCCGCAAGTTGGTCTTCACATCGACTGAAAGCATGTCCGTACGATTTCGATTGAAGATGCTGTTGGTATCGCTTAGTCCCGCGATCCCGCTCGAAAACGTCAATCCCGGAGGGCCCCAATCTAATGTGTCCTGGTCGTTGCCGCCGATGCCGGCATTGCCAGAAACGTTCACATGCCCTTCAAATGCGGGCCTCACGTCCGTGCGCAGCCGCGTCAGGTGGTATCCCAGCAGCACAAATGTCTGATGCCGGTATCGATGCGACCAGTTCGCGTTGGTGTCGATGCCCAGTGAATTAGTCGTATCCACAAAGCCGAACAGGTTGGTGCTGCTTCCACGCGAACTGTAAAATCCAAAACCGCCGTACATCATGTCCTTGTGGCCGATGACCTTATTAAGTCGCGACTGCAACTCATCGATGTGACCATCATTCAGAACCTCGGCTTGGTAGTTATAGCGCGAGTTATCCGCCAGGTTTGGTTGCGGATAAAGATTCAGCAGCGCAGCCGCCTGCGCACTTACAGGCAGGTTGCCGCTGAACGGCTGCCCGGTCGCGGGATCGTAGATGGTCAACGGCTGCCCCTGTGCATTCAGCAATCCCGAAAGATCTCCGCTTCTTTCCGCTGCATCCGGCACCAACCCGGTCTCGTTCGCCGCATCGGCATTGCGCGTCCATTGGTAGGCAACAAAGAAGTTGGGTCCAATCGGCATCAGGCGCGGAATGCGCAGCGGCCCTCCCAAAGCAACCATCGTTGTTACGCGGCTATAGAAATCCTTTGAAGTCTGCTGTCCGGTGAGAGAATACGGTCGCGCATCGAAGACAGAGCTGTCCACTTTTGCGCCAATGCTGCCGTTGTATAGCCCCTTCTGTCCGGGCCGCCGATTGCCAAACCCCGGAGACATGGAAAACTGTGAGGTAGCCGCATTGCTCTCGCTGCCGTTGATCAGCATTCCATCTGCGGACTTGTCCGCGTTGTCATCCTGCAGTGGCGAGGCCGCAGGTACACTCGTCATTGCGGGAATCGGCTCTTTCTCTTTTGATGTTGGCTTGGTTTCGTTCGCGGGCCGCGTCCTGAGCGGTTTACTTGTTTGCGCCTCCTCAAGTAATTTGCTCAGGTCGAGCAGCTTCAACTCCCAATTGCCTAATGGCATGTTCGGCGCGACGGTCACCTTGCCGAAGATTGAAGTGAAGCCGCGCATCTCAATCTCGATCTTCCATTCGCCGTCGGCAAGATCGGCAAACTCGTACAGGCCCTGCCGGTCGGTAACCGTCACGAAATTCTTGCCGTCTCTAGTCACCGTGACTGTTGCGCCGGGCACGGGCACCCCGCCGAAGAAGACCTGCCCGTGATAATCCGATGCCCAGGCCGCAATTGAGGCGCAGAGACACACGAATGCGCAAAGGTGCGAGATTATTGAAATGCGCCGCGCCATCAGTTGGTTTCCACCAATTGCTTAATTTGCCGAAGGTTTCTCGGCCTTGTCGATCACGAGCACCGGAACCTGCGCTTTGCCCGCATCCAGCTTTAGCCCGATCTGCTCCTGGATGGCCGTGAACAATGGCGGCGGCGCGTCCGCCGCATCGCTCGGCTGTGGCACCTTAATCCCCATGCCGCCAAACTGTGACTCATCCGGCGTCCACTTCAGCAGGAAGTTCCACTTGCCCTTCAGCTCTGTTTGATCCACCACGGGTCGGTCCAGCACCGCCGATTGCATCAAGCCTGCAAAATCCTGCATCGTTGCATTCTGCACAGTCAGCACACCCAATCCACGAAAGAACAGTCCAGGGAGTTGGTTCGGATCGGTGCTGCCCGCGGTCATTTTGTTTCCGGTCTTGGTCACCGTCAGCACATAGGCCGAAAGCTCCTTTGCATCCTTGTGGAACTTGAGTTGGAAGCGGTCGGCAAGCAGCTTTTCAACCATGGTTGCCACCTGCTCTCTGTTGGGCGCACCGGGCACATCCGGCTGTGCTTCAATATCCCACTTGTCCTTGTCCATCCACTCCGGCTGGCCCACCACCTGCTTCTGCTGTACACCGTAGGCAAAAGTGATCAGATCGGTCAAAGTTGTGTTGATGGTTTTGAAGTGATTCCCGCGCACGCCGAACAATTTGCCCGGCTCGTCCGGCGCGCTCGGCTTGATCGTGGCCACTTCAAAGCTCGGATTGGCATCGGCAGCCATGGGCGGCAGCCTCACCGGAGGCGGCGGAATGGTCCACTCAGTCTCCGGGGTCGCACGCACCATAAGCAGCGTTAGCGGGCTTCCGCCTTGGGTCCAGTTGCCGGCAATCGACTTGCCATCAGCGGACATCTTTCCTTCATAACTTCCGTCTATCGCTTGAATGGCGAACTTGAACACACCATCCTCGAAGCTCGCCGAAGAGGCTTTCATCTCTCCGCCGCCCTGGTCGATGCTGTAATCCGATACCGCCAGCTTGCCGTCGCTCCCCTTGGTAATCTTGTTCACGATCCGCAGATTGATCTCCGGATGATTGTCCCCCGCCGCAACGTGCAGAGTCCCTTGCCAGGTGCCAATGATATCGTGATCCGGTGCGGCAGCCGGAGCCTGTGCACTGGCATGGCTGGCATTGAACGCACCACAGAAAACCGGAATCAATCCGATCGCGGAACAGGCCAGGCCAACTAACACCCTCCTCCGAGGTTTCGGCTTACACACACTTTCTTCAGTCATCATGTGCAGAGTCCTCCTGTGTTGCGGCATCCAGATCTTTGGAGACACAAATCCGCGATTGATTTAATCCTGAGAAGAATACACCGGCAAGACGTTCACCCTTGCCCTTTGGCTCGCGGATTTAATAGTTTTTGTTACCCCAGGTCAATTTTTTCGCTTTCGCCCGGCGCTAATTCGGCGATGGCTGCTCTATATGATCGACGACCAAAACCTTTAACA
>JBARBP010000030.1:0-16145 GCA_049793195.1 Occallatibacter sp.
GGGCTACGGCAACCTGATGCTGACGCCGGAGCAGCAGGCCGCCTTCATCGCCGACGAGCCGGATGCGTTTCTGCCTGTGGCTGGCGGTTGGGGCAGAAACGGCGCAACTCACATCCGGCTAGCGGAAGCGAATGAGGATATGCTCGCAGGTGCACTGCACACCGCATGGAAGCTGCGCGTTGAGAAGAACAAGAAGCCGGCGAAAGAAGGCGCGCCCCCAAAAAGCGATAGCCAGATCGTTCGATCCCCCAACCCGCTGCGAAAGTCCTCATGATTCCGAATTGATTTTCACGGAATTCCGCATCAATTTCTGTAATAACGTCATCTATGCACAAAGAGCCAATTGGCAAAGGAGAAAGCGATGAAGGTTGGAGTTCTTGGATCGGGCGATGTGGCAAAGGCGTTGGCGAGCGGCTTTCTTAAGCACGACCATCAAGTGATGATAGGCAGCGGGAGTCCAGCGAAGCTGGCGGACTGGGCCGCGAAAAATCCCGCGGGTTCCACTGGCACATTTGCGGCGGTTGCGGCATTCGGTGACCTGCTGGTGCTCGCGGTTAAAGCCTCGGCTGCCGCCAGCGTCCTGCGGTTGGCCGGTGAACAAAACATCGCGGGCAAGACGGTCGTCGACGCGAACAACCCGATCGCCGATGCGCCGCCGGATCATGGCGTATTGCGGTTCTTTACTACCTACAACGAATCTCTCATGGAGCAGCTGCAACGCGAGTTCCCCGACGTGAACTTCGTGAAGGCATTCAACTCGGTTGGCGCCCCGTTCATGATCGACCCTCAGTTCCCCGATGGCAAGCCAACCATGTTTATCTGCGGCAATAATGAGGACGCCAAGAAAACGGTAGGCAAAATTCTGGACCAATTCGGCTGGGAGACGGCGGACATGGGCTCTGTCGAATCAGCGCGCGCCATTGAGCCGCTCTGCATGCTATGGTGCCTCCCGGGTCTTCTGCGCAATGAGTGGACGCACGCGTTCAAGCTATTGAGGATGTAATGCATTCGCGATTACGCGGGTAGCGCATCCGCTATGATGATTCCGCGATGGCAAATGCAAAAGACTTCAACGGTAAATGGGCGCTGATTACGGGTGGGAGCTCGGGTATTGGCGTAGCGCTGGCGCGCGAACTCGCGGATCACGGGGCGAAACTGATTCTCTCGGCGCGCCGCATCGATCGGCTTGAAGCTCTGGCCGCCGAGCTCGCGGCCAAGGGTACCGAAGTGCGCACAGTCGCTGCCGACCTCAACGATCCCGCGGCGCCCAAAGAGATCTACGACGCGACGGAAGGCGCAGGGCTAGCCGTCGACATCCTTATCAACAATGCAGGCCTCGGCCAGTTCGGCGCTTTTTGCTTTAGCCCCATCGATCAGGAACTGAGCCAGGTGCGCGTGAACTGCGAGGCAATGGTGCGGCTCTCGCGCCTTTTTATTCCGCGCATGGTCGAGCGACGCCGGGGGTGGGTGCTTGTGGTGGCCTCGACGGCCAGCTTTCAACCCATCCCCTACCTCACCACCGACGCCGCCACCAAGGTTTTCGACCGCTTCTTCGCGTTGGGCCTGGCCGCGGAGGTCGCACGCTTCGGCATCAGGGTGACCGCGCTGTGCCCTGGGCCCACCGAGAGCGAGTTCTTTGACATAGCGCGCGCCAGTGTCTTCAAACGCCGCGTGCAACCCACTGCTGACGTCGCGCGCATCGCCATCGATGCGCTCGCCCGCGGCCAGCGAACCATCATTCCCAACCTAAGTGGCCGGTTCACTGCTTTCCTAGTCCGTTTTCTTCCCGTCGGACTGATCACTCACTTTATCGAGAAGGTTGCGCGGTCTGAAACTCACTCCGGTTGAGAAGTCTTGGGGCACACGGTCGCCAGTCAGTAAAGTGGTCGGCGAAAATCCAGTTGAGCAACAAGACGATGAGTCGAAGAAGCAGGAATTTCAAGGGCGCGATCACGCAAAACTCCCAAGTCTCGGAACGGAGAAATGGGAGTTTTGCGGACCCTCAGATTCGCCGGCTCACCACCGGTAAACGGTTAGGTTGTCGAGATAGGCAATTGTCGAACCGCTCGCTCCCAGGCCGTCAAGCTGAAAGTTGGTCAGCAAGGTAGATCCCCAGCCAAGTGCAAAGGCTGAGTTTACGGTGGCGTCGGAAAAGTCCGATTCCACTCCGTTCAGTACCACAGTCTGATAGGTGACGTTCCCTGCGCTGTCGCGAGAGTAGGCAATCTGAATGTGATGCCAAGTATTGGGCGCCCATGTGGAAGGCTTTGGGCAGGTAACGTTGCTATGGACCCAGTGATCGATCGGGACCGAAGGCGTTCCTGCGTTGACTGTGTAATCCCAGGTGCCCGAATACCCATCGCATTGCACGCCGTAGATGACAGTGTTTCCGTTGGCGATGACTTGGTTCATGTCCATCTCGATGTTTGCAATCGATGCCGGATTGGTGATCCAAAGTTGAGCATCGTAGACGAAATGAGTGGAATTGGGATCGGTCCCGAACGTCGTGTGGTAGATCTCGCCGCCCAGATTGGTAAAGCTCATGGAATACCGCCTGGCAGCGCCGCTCAACGACGGCGAAGCGACAATGGTGCTGGAGCCGGAGGAGGCGCCAGGGGTTCCGGGATCGTCATTCCATTCCCATCCCGGCAATGTCTGGATACTGTTGGCCGTGACGATGGTTGCAGGCGGTGCGGGACTCGGCGGGACCACAGTGACCTCCAATGGATCGTCGACGGCTGCGCCTTTCGATCCCCAGCATTTCACGTGCAGAACATGCTGTCCGTTTCCAGCGATTACAAGAGCGTTGAAGGAGGTTGGTACGACGGTTGTCGCGCCGTAGTCCAGCGAGTAGCCCATTGAGACCGCAGGTTGTGAGCCGCAGGTTGCGGTGTTTGCTGTGAGTGTAAATGGTGACGTAAGCCGTGCGCCGTTTGAGGGGGTTGTGACAGTGATCGCCATGGCAGGACAGACGCCACCCATCAGCGTCAAGAGAGTGTAAATAACTGTCTTCATTTCGTTTGCTCGCCTCGAAGAAATTCATTCCGAGTGCGCATTCGGGCTTACAAGATCCAAGCTGCTTACATCAGGAGGGGTAGCCCAACAAGCAGGGTGTTCCTCGTGAAATCTCGCTCAGAGATCTACACGACCGCATTTCTCAAGAAATGTTGATCGAATTATAAGGGAAAATCTTTGAGGAAAAGTGATCCATATCACATTAATTTGCATCTAAGCGAGCTTCCTCGCTTTCCGGGAACAACGAGAAAGAGGCGCAACCGACCCCCGGCTGGGTTCCGCAGGGCGGGCAGAGGCCAAGATTACCGGTTGCCGGACATTATCAGTGGCTGGAGGTGGGCACAACGGTGAAGGAACTGAAGAAGCGAGCCACATCCTCGTCGCGGCGGGCGCCGGCTGTGGGAAATGTCGCGGTGAGCATATAAAGTCGCTTACGGGCAAGGATCAGGCGGGAGTTCAGGACCCCACCACCCAGGTTGCGCGACGAAAAGTACCGTCCCGGAAACCCCTGTTGGCTGAAGGTGGATTCTTCAACCAGTGTGGTCTGGGAGCGTGCCATCGCGTCGTCCCGCGCCATGTCGAGTGTCCGGTCGGGGACGTCGAAATTTGCACGTTCCACCGGAGGATCGTCTGCCCATGAAACGGAATAGCAGGTTTCGGAGTCGGGGTAGGCGTAGATCATGTCAACCTGTTCCGAGCCGCCCTGTTCGTTGTAGGCAGGAACCTGGATCTCCTTGATCTCCGCGGGCATCTGGACTTTAAAGCCGTCCGGAGTCCGGTCCACCGACTGCCAGACAATGGTTGCAGGATGAGCTCCGGGGGCGTAGGGGCTGGAAGTCGGGGTCTGGTCGGCTCCGCTGGCCGGAGGACTGGCCAGACCCAACCCCACCCGGTTCCGGTAGACGAACACAACCATCAGAACCAGGATTACAATCAGGGCGAGGTAAAGCAGCCGTTTCACACTCTCAAGAGTGCCAATTTCGCCTCGCGGTTGCAAGTTGATTATTGTCTTTTGCATACCTTGGGAGCCCGACGGGTAAAAAGAAATGTTCCCACCGGCGAACTTTCGTGAAATATTTCTTCTCCAAGGGGCAATACGCCTTGCAACCTTTCTAGAGTTAGCGCATCTTAATAGGTAATTAGCAGAGGCTTCCCCGAATATGTCCCACCCAAGCAAGGTACTCACTCCTTCTTGAAGGTCTGTCTTTGGACCTCTTCTCTCAATTCCCCCCTGGATCCCCTCCTCAAAACGGCCTCTCGAGCGGGCCTGCTGGAAAGCAGGCCCACACGCTCTCCATCAGAAGCATCCCCATCGTCACCCCATATTTTGACTCGGGCTCTAGAATCGAAATTAGATGCCGTCGCCAACCAGCCAAAACTCTGCCACCGGTCCCGCCCTCAGGGCGCGCGACCTACGGGAAATCGATGGATTATTCCGCATGGCTGGCCTGGTCCGCAGCGCGCGCGGAAACGCGCTTACTCACATGCCAAAATCTGGCCACCTCGACCGCGCTGCCGCCGAGGAGCTCTCCCGTCCGGCGCCGTCCCCATGCATTGCAGTTAATGGAGTTGAGTGGCTCGCAGTCTCTGGATGGGAGAAAATTCCCTGGCTCTGGCACGGATTCAGTACGCGTCGCGGTGGACTGAGCCGGGCCTATTGCGCTGACGATGCCAAGAGCGAGCTGAACCTGGGCTTCACCGACCACGACGCAAGGGACAACGTTACCCGCAACCGCCGCCTCCTGGCCGAGGCCGTCACAGGCAGTTTTGCCACACCGCTGGTTGCCATTCGACAGTTTCACTCAAACGTGGTGCACCGGGCGAGTGTGCCCGACGGGGCGCGCGAGCGCCCCTGGAAGGCCGACGGCCTGATCGCGGATGAACCCGGCCTGCTGCTCGGCATCCAGACTGCCGATTGCATTCCGGTGCTTGTGGCTGACCGTAAGCGCCGGGTGGTTGCGGCTTTTCACGCTGGCTGGCGTGGGACTGTGAAGCGCATTGTGGAACAGGGAATAGGCCGCATGAGGCTCGAATTCGGCTCCAGACCTGTGGACCTGATAGCCGCCATTGGTCCGGGTGTCGGGGCCTGCTGCTACGCGGTCGGCGAAGAGGTGTTCTCTGAGTTCGAGTCGCAGTTTCAATACGCGCGCGAACTGTTTCATGAGGTCTACTCGGCCGATGTGGTGCGTACTAAATACCCCATGCTCTTTCTCACCCAGCGCGCCCCTGGTCATTCGCCGATCGGACCCAGCCTGCACCTGGATCTGGTGGAAGCCAACCGCCGCCAGTTACTGGCCGCTGGATTGAAAGCTCGCGCCATTCAGGCCATCGGCGGATGCACCAGTTGTGACCAGGAGTTGTTCTTTTCGCACCGGGCTTCGCGCGGTCACGCCGGGCGCATGATGGCTGTGATTGGGATCAAGCCCGCATCACGCTGAATCGTGCATCTGACAGGGCTGTTTTGGCGTAAAAAAACGCCGTCTCACGTCAGAGCTTCTGACGTAGGAGCGGTCGTTTTTGGTTTTGCCGATTTCAAAGCTGCCTTAGGAGGCGCTGGCAGCCTCGCCGGGGTTGACCAGGTCCCGCAACTCCTTTGAGGGCTTGAAGTAGGGCACTCGCTTGGCGGGGACATCCACGCGCTCGCCAGTCTTGGGGTTGCGGCCAATGCGGGGATTACGCTGGCGGATACGAAATGAGCCGAAGCCGCGAATCTCAATCTTGTCGCCGCTCTGCAGAGCTCCAATCACGGAGCCGAAGATGGTTTCAACGATGACCTCGCCATCGCGGCGCGTCAGGTCACCCAAGCCGGTCACCTTTTCCACCAAGTCTGCCTTTGTCATGTGCGTCAGGCCTCCGCTTTCAGCATAACCGGATTTTCTACGGGAAAGCGTGGAAAAAGCAAGCCTCTTTTTTGGAATTTAGCCTTTGTGCATCAGCAAGTTGGCCGGAATTCGGTCCGGCCCCGGATTGCATCGGTTCCGGGGCCACCTTTGAGGTATGATGTGCAGAGCCTCTCCCGGATGACAAACTCGACCGAAAATTGGAGCGAGCCCCGCTGAGGCGTCCGCGGTCATGCAATATCCGAATTACAGCATCGTGATTCCAGCATTCAACGAGGCAGGCCGCATTCCTGCCACGTTGAAGTCGGTCGTCGAGTGCGTTCGCCAGCAGGGCTGGTCCGCCGAGGTTGTTGTGGTCGATGACGGCTCAACCGACCAGACGGCCCAAGTGGTGCGTGCCTTCGCCGCCGGGGCGCCTGAGGTTCGTCTCCTTCAGAATTCCCGTAATAAAGGAAAGGGTTACAGCGTCCGCGCGGGCATGCTGCAGGCGCTGGGAGAAGTGGTGATGTTTACCGACGCCGACCTTTCGGCGCCCATGGAAGAGGCCGAAAGGCTCTTTGCCGCGATTGCTGCCGGAGCCGACATCGCCATCGGATCCAGATGGCTCGAAAAAGGCCGTCAGACCCATCGCCAGCCTTTCTATCGGCAGTTCTTCGGCCGCTGTTTCAACGCCGTCACCCGGTTGGTAATGGGGCTGAAATTTGCCGATACCCAATGCGGCTTCAAGGCCTTTACGCGCGGCGCGGCACAAACTGTCTTTCAGTTGCAGACCATCGAGCGCTGGGGCTTCGACCCGGAAATTCTCTTCATTGCTCTAAAGCGCGGTTACCGCATTGAGGAAGTTCCGGTTAGCTGGGCGCACGACGAGCGTACGCGCATGAGCTACCTCAAAGACGGTATCAAGATGCTCGAGGAGATTGCCATCGTCCGCTGGAATGCGCTGCTTGGCCGCTATGGCAAACAGATCGAGCACATTCACCGCGCCAGCATGGTGAAGTAGCTCATCGGGCAATCGACCGCATTTTGATATCACCGGATTTCTCTGAGACTTATCCGCATTCCCCTCCGTCCCTCTTCTCAGGCACCGGGATTTTCAATTCCGCGCCGTGATCGTCCTCGATCACTTGATCAATGGGAGATTTTCACATGTTCAAAAGAATCGGACTCATAGCTCTGTTTCTCGCGCTCGGCACAGTCAGCGCACTGGCCGCAGATTTTAACGGCAAGTGGAGCGCCGAGGTGCAGGGCCGCAATGGCAACATGCAAACCCTCGCATTCGACTTCCATGTCGATGGCGCAACGTTGACCGGCAAAGTTACGACGCCTCGAGGAGAGACCGACATCACGAATGGCAAAGTTGATGGAGACAACATCTCCTTTGACACCGTGATGAATTTCAACGGCAACCAATTCAAGATCGGCTACACCGGCAAAGCCGACGGCGACGCGATCAAGTTCACGCGGCAGATGGGAGACCGCGGGTCTACTGACTTTGTGGCCAAGAAGGGCGAACCGACCGCTGCTCCACCGGCGCCGCAAATGTAGAGCTTTAGGGGTGTGGACGGGCTCGGTTCGAAGATGCCCGGGTCGCAAGCGCGCGACCTCGGCCCCACGAACGAGGACCTACTATTCGTGGGAGCTCCGGGCCTAGGACGCTCTATAATCCTGCGCCGAGAGATGGCGGCAGCCAATCGGGCGGGTGCGGCGAGGTGGGCGGAACCTCCAGCAACCAACCCTCCGGTTCTACGGATTGGACTTGGCCTGCATCAAAGAATGATACAATGTATCTACAGGGGGAACCATGCAGGCACAAGTGCTGAAATGGGGAAACAGCTTGGCCGTGAGGATTCCGAAGACCGTGGCGGAGGACGCTCACCTGCAGGTGGGCGACCCTCTGGAGATTGCGATCGGCGCCGATGGAGTTGTGCAGATGCACCGGGTTGGGGAGACCCCAACCCTCGCCCAACTGGTGGCCCAGATTACTCCAGAGAATCGCTATGAGGAGATTTCACTCGGGACGGAGACTGGACGGGAAGCCGTCGAATGGTGAACCAGTATGTCCCGGATACGGGTGACATCGTCTTCCTGGACTTCGATCCCCAGGTTGGCCGGGAACAGGCCAAGCGCAGGCCTGCCCTGGTCTTGACCGATCTGCGCTATAACCGGGCCAGTGGATTGGCGGTGGTTTGTCCCTTGACCTCCAAGGTCAAGCCTTATCCGTTCACCTTGCCGATCGTCGTTGGCGATGTGGAAGGAGCGGTGCTGGTCGATCAGTTGAAGAGTGTGGATTGGCAGGGCCGGGGGGCGGAGTTTCACTCAAAAGCTCCGGCAATTCTCGTCGCCAAGGTGCGCCAGTACATTGCGGTTCTGCTACAAATTTCAATCAGGTGATAGCGGACGGTTGATGTTCTTCGCCACGCGTATCTCAGAATTGAGACACGGCCACCCCGCTGTTGCAGACCAGAGGCTTCCTCCCGTCAGACGCCGTCCACTGCCACTCAAATCAAAGCAGTCCTCAAGCCGTAGCCGCGTTCGCCACGGCCTGCAACCCACGCGCTTCGATCTCAAACTCGCGCATTTTGTATTTTTGGATCTTCCCCGAAAGCGTCGCTGGAAACGCATCGACAAAGCGAATGTGCTCGGGGATCTTGTAATAGGCGATCTGTCCCTTGCAGAACTCGCGAATCTCTTCTTCAGTTGCGGTGACGCCAGGTGGCAAGCGGACCCACGCTACGACAATCTCGCCTAATCGTGCATTGGGAATACCGACGACCTGCACCTCGTCGACCTTGGGATGCGTGTAGAGAAACTCCTCGACTTCACGCGGATAAATGTTTTCGCCGCCGCGAATGATCACATCGCGGGAACGGCCCGTGATGTGGATGCAGCCGTCCTCGCGCATGACGCCGAGGTCGCCGGTGTGCAGCCAGCCGTCCTCCTTGATGACTTGTGCGGTGCCTTCGGGATCTCCGTCATAGCCTTTCATCAACGCATAACCGCGCACGCACACCTCGCCTTGCTGGCCAGCCGGGAGCGTCTCGCCATTTTCCAGCGAGGCAATCCTGATCTCGGTCTGCGGCATGGCGCGGCCTACGGTCTTTACACGAACCTCGATGGTGTCTTCGGCATCGCTCATTGTCACCACCGGCGAGGTCTCCGTTTGCCCGTAAGCGATGACCAGTTCGCCGCAGTGCATCTCTTCAAGCACGCGCTTCATCAGCTCCACCGGACAGGGCGCGCCACTCATCATGCCGGTGCGCAGGCTCGTCAAGTCGAAGCTGGCAAAATCGGGAAGCTGGAACTCCGCCACATACATGGCGGGAACGCCGTAGACGCTGGTCGCACGCTCATCGTGCACAGCCTTCAAAGTCGCACGCGGCTCGAAGGTCCAATTGGGCAGCACGATGGCCGCACCCGAATTGACCGCGCTCATGGTGCCGATAACGCATCCGTAGCAATGGAACAACGGCACCGGAACAACTATCTTGTCCTGCTCGGTGTAGTGGAAGCCCTGGGCAAGAAACTGCCCGTTGTTCACAATGTTGTGATGAGTGAGCAGCACGCCCTTGGGCAGGCCGGTTGTTCCGCTGGTGTATTGAATGTTGGCTACATCCTCCACGGCCACACGGTCGGGCAGACGGCCTTCGGCCTCAAGCAGCGCAGGCCACTCAGGCGAGTCGAAATAAATGGTGTGTTCGAGAGCAAGATCGAGCCCGTGGCGCGCCCGGCCCAGGATCTCGTCATAGTCCGCGTGTTTGTCCTTGTGCCAGAGGAACAGCGCCTTCATACGCGAGCGCGTCAGCGTGAACTGCAGTTCGTGTGAACGGTAGGCGGGATTCACGTTTACGAGCGCGGCGCCTGCTCGCGCGCAACCCATATGCATCATGATCCACTCAATGCAGTTGGTGGACCACAGGCCCACGCGGTCGCCGCGGCGAATGCCGAGCGACCATAAGCCGCGCGCCACGCGATCCGCCTCCGCGCTTAACTCAGCCCAGGTGAGCCGTTTCGCCTGGTGGCAGCTTGCCACGGCCAGCCGGTCGCCGAAGCGATCGGCGGTGTGGTCGAGCAGGCGGCCGATTGTCAACTCCAGCAGCGGTCTTGCCGGCCCCCGCGCATAGCTCGCGGTACAAAGGTTCTCTTCAGCTGGCATAGTTCTGCCTTCTTGATGCAACGAACGGAAGTGTACGCCCGTTGACCGACAGTGCTGTGTGATTCAACTCACATTAAGCCGTCTGGCAATCAAGACCCAAGCAGAAAATTGTCGGGTCGCCAAATCAATTGGATTCTTCGGCTTTTATCTTTGTGGTGCATTATCGGCTTCCTTTAATCTTCTCCTGCACTTTCCGACAAATCTTCCGTGTCCCGCGCGGCTTCGGCTTCCATGCCGGCAAGAATGGTCTGCATCTGAACAAACTCCGGCCGAGAGTGGAGAGGCTTGAGGCGCGGATCGGCGAGCATCTGGAAGAACCACGGGCAGTGGATCTGGTCTGAAGTGTGGAGTTCCGCGAGCGCCGCATCGGGTTCGCCCAGGGCAACGTATACAGCCGGCATGAAGGCTCTCAAAAGAAAACGCTCCCGTCCGAGCCATTGCAGCCGTTCCAGAATTGTGCGCGCTTCGTCGCCGCGCCCCGCACAGGCCAGTGCGTAGGCATGCACTTCCGTCGCGAGATCGAAGTACGGAAGCCGTTCAGCTAGTTTTTGCGCAAGGTCAGTTGCCTGCGCTGCCTCGCCGTTGAACGCGAGAATCGTAGCCCCGTAGAGATTGGCTGCTTCATCCTCCGGGAACTGATCGAGAGTGCGGCGAATTTGGTCGATGCTTGAGCTGGGACTTGCGCTTGAACTTTCACCGGCCCCGGAAGCAAGGTGCAGCGCCCAGGCCAAACGGGCTTGGAGCCAGGGAGAAAAAGGATCGAGCTCGATGGCTGCACGGAGCAGATCGATGGCCTCTCCAAAACGATGCCGGCTCAGAGCGAACATGCTGCGCACGCGGGTCATCCACTGGTTGTGGGGCAGATGGCTCGATAGCGAGAAAGTCGACAGTGCCGCTGGTAGATTGCGGTCCACATGAAACTGGACCCAGCCTAGCGCGGGCAGAATCGCGTCGGCGCGAGCGGATTCATCGGGCGCGGACTCTCCAGCCAGGCGGCCAGAACCCGCCGTCTGGAACCCGGACCCAGCCGTACGGCGCACAATGTCTGCCGCGACCGCGGGCGACATGTAGCCATAGAGGCCCTGAGCGACGCAGAGATTGACCAGGTCTATGCGCGCTTCGATCAGCGACGGATCAAGTTCGGTCACCCGCAACAGATGCTGCAACCCATCCTGCATCCTGTGGCGCTCCAAGGTCTGCCATTCGCGATGTGCTCGCTGGAAGGTCTCGTAGGCCTCGCGCTGTTGGTTGTTTTTCTCTACCTCGGGTTCGGCGACGGCCGCGATCGAAAGACCTCTGTGTTGTTGAGCGGAGGAAGAAGATCGGTCCCGAACTCCGGACACTGCAATAGATTCCCGTGGAAGCCTGTTGTCCATGGGAACGCCGGAATTCAGTCGGAACGCCAGACGGTCCGCCAGTTCTGTTTCTAGTCCTGCAATTCTGGTTCTCTCCACCAGCAGGTCTTCCACCCATAATTGTGTTCCATCCCCTACCCGGATCATTTCGGCGCGCAGCCGGTAGTGTGTTGGCAAAGCCCGAATGCTTCCGGCCAAAGCCACGTCGGCTTTGAGAGCCTCGCCGGTCTCGAGCGCAGTCAATCCGCGGCGCGCCAGCGTGAAGACTGAATCCTGAGCGAGCACCGATACTGCCGCGGGCCAGCTACCGCTGAGCCGAGCCATCGTCTCCTCGGCAATGCACGAACCAAGATGTTCGGGGACACCATAACCACCGGCGAAGGGCAGGATCGCCAGTCGCGGCAGCGCCCCTCCCGGTCCGGAACCGCGTGTCCTCACGCCAGCGGTCAAGCGATATCCGCGCTTGTAGACGGTCTGGATGCAGTCTTCCGGCTCAAGCCGAGCCCGTAGAGAGGAAACGCACTTGGGAACGCTGTCGGCGGTTACATGCACATCGCCCCAGAGAGCCTGCCGCAACCGCACGGGAGTCACGATGCTGCCGGCATTGGCCAGCAGCAGCCGAAGTGCAGCCAGTTCCTTGGGGGGTAGATGAACCGGCGTCTCACCGCGCAAAAGAGTGCCGTCGTCTTCCAGGCTGAAGCCCGCAAAGGAGAGGCCCGGCTTTTCAGAGCCTGGCAGTGCGGAATTACCCTGACGCATCCGAACCAACGCAGTTCTTCGGACTCCTGGCGAGCCAGTCCGCCGATGTTACGCCACCCGACCAAGGCGAATGGGGACCGCTTGTTCGGGCTCCGAACCCGGCAGGCGGTTGATCTGGGAAAAGGAAAACGATGCAGCAATCTCTCTGAGCTTCAGCGACTTAATGAGCACAGATTTTTTGTAACTTGATTATCCGCCCAACCAACCCTCAGGGAAGGGGGTAATTTGCAGTTTCTTCAATTCAAAGTAATAAAAAGTGGTTACTTAGTACCATTTTAGTAAACAAAACAGGTGAGACGCATCTTAAACAATCCTTGGGTGTTGAGCGTGCTCTGAGGCAAGCGCTCCCGCCGAATGAATTCAGGAGAGGTTCGTTAGAGTCATCACCTGAGCGCAACAGAGCGCGGGATTTGTTGATTATCCCGTGCAACAAGTGAGTCAATAATTCGACTTGAATGCGTAGCTCAGACCCATCGTGAACTGGAACGAGTTCCGCCTTGTCGGAGGCAACGAAACGGGGGGACCGTTCAGATAGCTATCCAGGGTTCCAAGCGAGAAGCTCAGGCGTTTGTACGCAGGGAAAGCGAAGGTGTTGGTTTCGTTAGCAGAATAGGCCCGCGGGTTGTTGTAGGCGGGAATGAACGAAACACCCTGTGTGTAAGTGAACAGTTTCAGGTGGAGAAGATAGCTCGCGGAGAAGGTGGACCCGATCAAGTTCTGGTTGCCGCTGGACGCGCCGGTGATAAACTGCTGCTTTTCGTATTGAATCGTTCCTTTCAGGTCCGCCTCCTGCTTTGGTGTTTTGAGCGCCGTCCAGCCGAACCCGCCTCCGTAAATCTGTTGCAGGTCAAGGTCCTGGGCGAAATTGTGGTCGAAGGCCGTTTGGCCGAGGGCAAAGAAACGCGGCGAAAAGTATTCGTCGCGCTCGGCGTCCGCGTGATAGATTGCAGACTTTGTGACCACCGCAGCCACCGTTGCGGTTCCCGTGGTATAAGCGGGCTGGGTGATCTTTCCAAACGATCCAGTGAAGTCCACTGAAGTGCGATCACGCGGATTCAACCAGCTCACGGTGGGAACAACGCGGACCAGGCCGATGCCTCCCGAAACGGTGTACTGGTTTTGCGTCGCGGCAACCAGCGTCGCTCCAGCGGTGGCCGCGCCGTTCCACCCGGAGAAGAATCCAGGCTCGTGGTTGACCTGTTTATCCAGTTCGGCGGGATCCATAATGTATTGCGCGCTCTTCACAGGTATCGGTGCTCCCGCCGCGGCGTTTTCCGGGTGAACTGTGACCGCCTGGTTTGCCACTTCGAGGGTCCCTGTGGGTATCTGCCGCGCCTCTTTCTTGCCTCGCACTTTCACTTTATCGTTGATGACCGCGAACTTCTGGCTGGTGTGCAACTCTTTGATCTTGTCCCAGCCCAGGGAAACGTCCCCCAGCGGATCGCTGTGGAAAGTGACCTTGCCCGCCATTTCGCTCACGAATTTGCCGTGCAGAGTGTCCCCATTGCTAAGCACAAGCACATCGGGCTCCGGGTTTGCGGCTGGTTTGGGCGTTGAATTGGTTTGGGCGGAGCAGCAGACGCTCGTGCACAGGGCAGCCGTGAGGGTCAAAGAGAAGAGGCTTCGATGAAGGAATGAAATGGGTGTGGGGGAGTGGCTAATCATGGTAATAAACCTCTGAGGAAGAAGTGAGTTGCGGGAAAAACAAGCTCGCACATTCAGTTGACTGCGATCCCGACAAAGCGAGGATAACTTAACCGGTGCAGGCTTTGGCAACTCTGCGCCTGAGAAGAAAAACTTCAGAAATAATTCAAAAGCTTGAATGGCGCGGACTGCCAGAATCATGTTGAAGCCGGTAAGCAGATAAGGATTTGTTACTGGACCAGAAGGAGTCTGCATGTCAAAGACTGTTTCCTACGCTCAGTGGTCGCTTGAACCCTACTGCATTGGCCTCAAGCTGCGTTCGCTGCGCACCCAGAAACGGCTCACTCTCTCAAGGCTGGCCACCGAGACCGGGCTGTCAACCGCACTCTTGTCAAAGTTGGAGACAGACCGAATGATCCCAACGTTGCCCACCCTGGCCACTATCAGCCGCGTGTATGGCGTGGGCATGAGTCACTTCTTCTCTGAGCCTGCCCGCCACACGCTCTCCATCACGCGCAAGGCGCACCTTGAGGGCGATGGCCGTGGAGAAGTGCCAGTGAAAGCGACTCCGCTGAACGCGGCCGAAGAAGCCCCCCGGCTGCTGGCGCAGATGATCGAATTTTCTCCTGGCGGATCGGCCAGTGCAGCGGATTGCTTGCGCGAGACGGCCGGCGTGATTTATGTGCTTGAAGGCCGGCTGAACCTGGAAGCCGGCGGCATGCAGGAAGTGCTCGAGGCCGGCGATTGCGCCTGCGTGGAAAGCGAAATGGCCCTGGCCTGGAGCGCGGCCGACAAACACCGTTGCCGCATTCTGGCGGTACTGCCGGGCAAACCGCGGGCCGAAGGCTGAGCAGAAATCAATTGGCGGTCCCTGCCTTTGCGATCCACTCGAATGAGTCGAGAAAGCCTGTAATTGCTGCGTAGGGCCTGCCGAGCGGCGCAACTGCAAGAGAGCCATCACATGACGAATCGAACGGCAATGCTACGCGCTTTCGCAGCAGGCACAGTCATAAAGATGCGTACGCGTGCTTCTTTGCCGCACGGCCGGGCCAGTCTGTAAGATGATTTGGAACTTAAGAGGCCCAAAGATCATGCGACCCAATTCCAAGCTCATCAAGGCAACACTAACTGGCGCCCTGGGCGGCCTACTTTTTGGATTCGATATTGCCGTCGTCTCCGGAATCATCGAATCCATTGCCCGCGATTATGGGCTGAGCGTCGACTCGTTGAGCTTTCATTCTCAGGGTTTCACGGTGGCCATCGGTACCATCGGCACCGTGCTTGGCTGCTTCATCGGTGGCGTGATCGGGCAGAGGCTTGGCTCACGGAACGCGCTGCGCTATTCTGCCGCACTGTACATCTTCGCGGTCGTCGCCACCGTCTTTTCCGTGGGCTGGCCCATGCTGCTCTGCGCACGCTTTCTGGCAGGGGTGGCCATCGGCACTGCCTCCGTGCTGGGGCCTGTCTACATCACAGAATTATCGCCGGCCCTCTGGCGCGGCAGGCTGGTCGGCGCCTTTCAGCTCAACGTGGTTCTCGGCATCCTGGTGGGCTATACCTCGAACTACCTGGTCCGCCTGGCGCATCTGGGGCCGGTGGAGTGGCGTGTGATGGCGGCCACCGCCGGAGTTCCGGCGATTGCCTTTTTCGTCCTTCTGTTTGGCATCCCGCGTTCGCCCCGCTGGTCAGCCTCCCGCAACCAGAATGACGAAGCTCTTGACGTGCTCAAGCAGATGGGCGCACCCGATCCTAATGCCGAGCTAGTCGAAATCCAGGCGGCGCTCCAGGCTGAGCACGCTGCCACGAACGAGCCGGTCTTCCAATGGAAGTATCGCTTCCCGCTGTTTCTGGCCATTACAATTGGAGCCTTTAACCAACTGGCCGGCATCAACGCAATCCTTTTCTACAAGTCGAACATCTTCGCCGCCGCCGGTTTCAGCCAGATATCGGGTGACCTGCAGGCCATCGCCATCGGGGCAACCAACCTGGTCTTTACCCTGGTTGGCATGTCCATGATCGATCGCTTCGGCCGCAAGAGCCTGCTGCTAGTGGGCGCCGCCGGCATGTCTATTTGCCTGTCGGGCGTTGCCTGGATCTTCAACTCCAACAGCCATCAGACGGCGTTGCTGGGTCTGCTGGTGATTTATATCGCCTTCTTCGCGATGTCGCAGGGGGCGGTCATCTGGGTCTATCTTGGCGAGGTTTTTCCCACCTCGGTGCGGGCCAAGGGGCAGGGCGTGGGCAGCGCCAGCCATTGGATTCTGAACACCATTATCGCTGTAGCTTTTCCGGTGCTGGCGCATAAGTTTGGCGAGGGTACGCCTTTCGTCTTCTTCGCCGTCGCCACCGTGCTGCAGTTCATCGTGGTTGGACTCGTCT
>JBARBP010000031.1:0-56942 GCA_049793195.1 Occallatibacter sp.
GATAGCAGAGCATTACCTCGAGCCAGGAGCGCGCGGCTGGGTCCCGCTCCAGCACGGAGCTGATATCTTCACGGATGCGGCCAAACATTGACATGACGTACACAGGAAATCGTTGCGCCGGCGGAACGATTGCGGTTCCGCCGGCTGTTGAATTGTCTACGCCAGAACCGCAATCTGTTCGGGCTGAAGTGCGAGGGCCTGCTGCCGCAGTGGTTCAAAGAGCACGCTTGACAGGTAGCGTTCGCCGAAATCGGGCAGCACCACCACGATCAATTTGCCGGCGTTCTCAGGCCGCGCAGCCACTTTCAGCGCCGCCGCAACCGCTGCCCCCGAGCTGATGCCGACAAACAAGCCCTCCTCCTTTGCCAACCGCTTGGCCATTTCGACGGACTCGTCGTTGGTCACCTGGACTACCTCATCGATGAGTTTGGTGTCGAGAATACTCGGCACAAACCCCGCGCCGAGGCCCTGAATCTTGTGCGGTCCGGGCTTGCCGCCGGAGAGCACTGGGCTGTCGGCTGGTTCCACCGCAACGGCTTTGAACGAGGACCTCTTCGGCTTGATATAGTTTGAAACCCCGGTAATGGTGCCGCCCGTTCCCACTCCGGAGATAAGAATGTCGACTTTGCCGTCTGTGTCTTCCCAGATTTCGGGCCCCGTAGTCGCGAGATGGATCGCCGGGTTGGCGGGGTTGTCGAACTGCTGCAGGATGAAACCATTCGGCGTCTTGGCTAGAATCTCGTTGGCCTTGGCAATGGCGCCTTTCATCCCGTTAGGCCCAGGGGTCAGCACGATCTCCGCGCCGTAAGCCAAAAGCGTTACCCGGCGCTCCAGGCTCATGGTTTCAGGCATGGTGAGGATGATTTTGTAACCCTTGACCGCAGCCACAAAAGCCAGTGCAATTCCGGTATTGCCGCTGGTCGGCTCAATCAGTATGGTTTTGCCCGGCGTGATCTTGCCTGCCTTCTCGGCGGCGTCGATCATTGCGAAGCCGATGCGGTCTTTTACGCTCGAAGCCGGGTTCTGGCTCTCCAGCTTGGCGACAACGGTCGCGGGCAGTCCCGCGGCCACACGGTTCAGTCGCACAAGGGGTGTGCGGCCAATGAGTTCAGTTACGTTCGCGGCAATGCGCGCCATGATGATCTCCTTTTCCAGGGCCATGTGCCCAGGCTTTCGATTGGATGGATTCTTGGGGACGGTGGAGCTTGAAAGCGGAGAAATGCACGCGAAAAAGACACGCGGCTGCATCAGAAGCTCTCACCAGGACGGCGTTAGCGACATCGATGCATACAAACAAAATAGACCTCGAAAGCAGGATTGGCAAGCGGAACGCCTGGAAAAGGTTCAAATGAGCCTGCGCACGGCCGCTCAAGCGCAGTTGGTATCGGAGTGCAAAAAAAAAGAAAAAGCGATCGTGCATTTTCAAGTTGACAGTCGATGTCTACATATGTAGATTTATGCGAATGAAGCTTCGCTTGTCTCCGCAAACCCTGCTCGTTCTTGATGCCTTTCTTGAAAGACCGGAAAACTGGTTATATGGGTACGACCTCAGTCGCGTTACGGGATTGAAATCCGGAACGCTATATCCGATTCTCATGCGCGTGGCTGAAAATAAGTTGCTTGAAACCAAATGGGAACAGAGTGAGCCCGGCAAACCTCCGCGCCACATGTATCGGTTCACGTCGGCGGGTTTGCGCTTTGCCCGGTCACAGTCATCGTCACACGCTTTCCGCAAGCTCGGCGAAGTGGCGTTGGGCCCGGTGAAAGTCTCATGAGCGTGCCTCGCAAGCTTGCTGAACGGCTGCTCCGGGCAATGGTCAGCCTTGCGCCACTGGGGAGCCAGGATTGGGCCCAGGCAATGCTGCGGGAACTTGACTTCATCCGCGGCGATTGGGCGGCGCTGTTTTGGGCTCTGGGGAGCGCAGCGGCGATCTGCCGGCACGCGGCCAGGGGTTGGCGGTCATGGTTTAAACAACCCACAAAGAACAAGGAGGGACGAATGAAGCACACCGGCAACAAAGCAGTTGGAGTTGGGATGGGCGCGCTTTCCGCATTGATGCTCGTCGGGTGCGCGTTTGCCATTCTGCGCATCGCTGACCTGCTGTTCCCCCATTTGCGCATCGCGCACTTGGAGTGGCCCCATTGGCTTGCAGTGCTGATCGTTCCGGAGGCGGTATTCATCGTCGCAGCCATCGCACTTTGGAAGAAGAAGGGCCCCATAGCCGCTGGCATCCTTACCATCGGCCTGATGATGGGCCTGCACGTTGCCGTTCATCTGGCAATGCAATAGCTACGTAGGTGGTATGAGGGAGAAGAAATGAACACAGTTCCGCCGGTCACTCCGTGCTCGATTGTTCCCTGGCTCTCGGTTCGGAACGGTTGCCAGGCTGTCGAGTTCTATAAAACAGCCTTTGGAGGCATCGAAGTATTTCGCTTGGAAGATTCCCACGGCTGCGTGGTTGCGAGACTCTCGGTAAACGGCGCTGAGTTCTGGGTCAGCGATGAGTCTCCGAAACATGGAAATTTCAGCCCCGAGTCGTTGGGAGGTTCAACTGCCCGAATGATTCTCACAACCGCAAATCCAGACGCAGTCTTCGCACGAGCGCTTGAAGCGGGCGCCTCCCAGGTCTCCGCCGTGAGCGAGGGGCATGGCTGGCGTGTGGGCCGCGTCGCGGATCCCTACGGTCATCATTGGGAGATTGGTTGTCCGCTCGCCGGCTCTTGAGCGTCGAAGCCGGCTTCTCTCAGCCCGTATTCCGAAGCCCCGCCGAAATCCCGCTGATCGTCGCCGCAATGGCGCGATTCACCGCCGGCGTGTCCTCCCCGGCGCGCTTGCGGCGCAGCATATCCACCTGGATCAGATGCATCGGGTCGACATACGGATTGCGGAGCTTGATCGAGTGAGCGAGTACCTGGTTCGACTCCAGTACTTCCTTCTGCCGCGTCACCGCCAGAACTGCCCGCACGGTGCGATGGAACTCCGCATCGAACAGGTCGTAGATGCGCTCGCGCAGTTTTGCGTCCTCAACCAATTCCGAGTAGATCCGCGCCGTGGCCAGGTCCACTTTGCCCAGCGCCAGCTCCACATTACGTAATAGATCGATGAAGAGCGGGAACTCCTTTGCCATGGTCTGCAGCAATTCCCGGGCTCCGGGTCGCGCAAGATATTCCTCCAGCGCAAAGCCCACGGCAAACCACGCCGGTACCAGCAGTCGTGACTGTGTCCAGCCAAAGACCCAGGGAATGGCGCGCAAATCCGTCAGCCGCGGCGATGCATTTCGCCGCGATGGCCGTGAACCGATCTTGGCGTTCTCCAACTCCCCCACCGGTGTGGACTGTTCAAAGTAAGTCACCACGTCGGGGTCTTCGAGAATGTGTTTCCGGTAGAAACCGTACGCAAGCTCCGACAGCTCGTCTAGCGCGGCCTCCCACTCCGGCTTCAGCACTCCAGTAAAGTGCCCCTCCGGATCGCGTGCGTTGGGCCGCGCCAAAGCGTCAAGTGAGGCCGCGATCATCAGTTCCAGATTCCGTTCGGCCAGCACTTCATCTGCATACTTAAAGTTCAGCACTTCGCCCTGCTCTGTAATCCGCAATTGCCCATCGAATGAATCCATCGGCTGGGCAAATATGGCGCGATGCGTCGGTCCGCCACCGCGGCCCACTGTCCCGCCGCGTCCGTGAAAGAGCCGCAGCTTGATGCCTGCCTCGCGCGCCACCACATGCAAATCGCGATGAGCGCGGAAGATCTCCCATGTCGACGTCAACATGCCGCCGTCTTTATTCGAATCCGAGTAACCCAGCATCACTTCCTGCCAGTTGTCCCACGTAGCGATCAGTTTGCGGTAGTCCGGCCGGCCCCACAAATCGCGGCAAATGGCCGGAGCGTTACGCAAATCCTCAATCGATTCGAACAGCGGCACCGGCATCAGTCCCGGATCTCGTCCTGAACCTTCAACCTTCACTCCGCCCAGCCGCGCCAGCCGCACCACAGCCAGCACGTCTTCAACGCTCGTAGCGCCACTGATCACGTACTGGCGAATCGCCTCCGGTGAACAGCCCTCCTTGGCCTCGGCAACCACGCGAAA
Source organism: Occallatibacter sp. (assembly GCA_049793195.1). GTDB lineage: Bacteria > Acidobacteriota > Terriglobia > Terriglobales > Acidobacteriaceae > Telmatobacter. Next base: position 4,086 of record JBARBP010000031.1, read on the forward strand.
CGTCTCCAGCACACTCGATGTTTCCGCCGACAGTCCGCTCGGCAGCGAGGGCGCCATGGTGTCGCTGATTGCCTCCTGCAACGCCGCCTGCAGCACCCGCGCGTGCTGCCTGATGTCGAGCGTGTGCAGATGCAGCCCGAATGTACGCACCTGCAGAATCAGTGGATCGATCAATGTGCGCGCAATGCGAATTCCACCATGCCCGGCCAGCGAATCGCGCAGCACCTCCAGGTCGCCGAGAAAGTCTTCCACCGAGCAGTAAACAGGCAGCACCTGGGCCAGCTTGTCCTGACCACGCGCGAGGGTGTAGGGCGTCACCGGCATGGCCGCGCCAATGGGGCCCGGTTCTTCCAGAGTCCGCTGAATCCGCGCCTTCACGCAAATGATGAAGCGCCGATAGTACTCAAACTCGTACTGCGCCCCGAAGACTTGCGCCTCCGGCGTGTGTACCTGAGCGATGTAGGCGTTGAGCCGCTCCATCAGCGCCTCGCTTACCGGTCGTTGCTGTGCGCTTGTGGTTAGCAGGTCGATGATCTCGTCCAGTTGCCGCTGGTAATAGAGCAGCAGGTGTCCCCGGGCCAGTTGAATGGCGTCGCGCGTCACCTCAGGCGTCACAAACGGATTTCCATCGCGATCACCGCCGATCCATGAACCAAAACGCAACACCTGCGGCAATGCGTGGGCCTCAATCTCCAGCCCATAAGCAAACCGCAGTGCCTCCGAAATCTCGCGGTAAAGCCCCGGCAGCGTCTCAAAAATCGAAACGTCGTAGTAGTCGAGGCCCATCTTGATCTCGTCGTACACCGTCGGACGGCGAGAACGAACTTCGTCCGTCTGCCACAGGCTCGTAATCTCGGCCAATACCAGTTGTTCCAATCGCGCAAGGTCTTGTTCGGGGATGGGGATCCGATCGAGCGATGCCAGAAACTCCCCAATGCGCCGCCGCTTGAACATCACCGTGCGTCGTGCCACTTCCGTCGGGTGCGCGGTAAACACGGGAATAATGAGCACTCGCTTCAACCAGTCCAGAGCTTCGTCCGCACCGATGCCCACGCGCCGCATCTCCGACAACGTCCCAGCCAAAGACCCACGCTGGCGTCCAGCGCCTCCGTTCAGCCGCAAAGCAATGCGCCGCCGCTTGCGATGATTGGTCTCTGCCAGGTTGATGAGTTCGAAGTAGAAAGCAAAGGCCCGCGTTAGCAGGATTGCCTGTTCCGACGGTAGCTTATGGACCATCGCCAACGCACTGGCGGCATTGCGGTCAGCCTCTTCGTCCCGGCCGCGCGCCTCAGCATCCCGGCGTCGGATCGTCCCTTGCCGCAGCGCCTCCACTTCGGCAAAAAGTTCTTCGCCTGCCTGCTCGCGCAACACCTCGCCCAGCAGCATGCCCAGCGAACGCACATCGCGCCGCAGCGGCGCCTCCTTCAGGTCGCCGGATTGCGCTTCCAACTCCGCCAGCCGCTGCGGCCAGCTCTCGGGATTCCACAAAAGAGCCATCGTCTTTTGATTATGCACGACCGGATGTTAAGGCCGTATCAGGACGTTGCCGCTTGTCCATCCAGTTGCACCATCAGCTCTTCCCATTCGGCGGTCAGCGCCGCCAGCTGTTCGCGCAATTCCTCCGCTAGTGTCGTGAGCCTTTGCGTCTCCGCGGCGGAAACGTAGACACCCAGTTGCTCCTCGGTATGAGCGATGGCGCCTTCGATCCGCGGCACCTCCTCCTCGAGGAAAACACAGCGTTCTTCCATCTGCCTCTGCTTGAGAGGGTTCAGGCGGCGCGGCTTTTCTGTTGGCCCGAGATCGGGACCGCCTTCGATGACGATGGTATTGGACGAGGAAGCAACGAGCGCGCTGGACGCATCGCCATTGCTTGAAACCGAAGAGAGCCGCTGGGCCTTCGACTCCGCTACGTTCTTCGCAGCGCCGCTCACGATACCGGGGTTCGAGGCGGATGCGGCTTGCGCTTCTTTCCATCGCAGATAGTCTTCGTAATTCCCCTCGTGGCTGGTTACAGTCCCGCCTTCCACCTCCAACACCCGTGTAGCCAGCCGGTCGATAAAGTACCGATCGTGTGACACGAAAACGACCGTGCCGTTGAAAACCGCCAGCGCCTCCAGCAACACATCTTTCGCCCGCATGTCCAGGTGATTCGTGGGCTCGTCCAGAAGCAGGAAATTCGACGGCGACACCAGAATCCGCGCCAGCGCATACCGGTTGCGCTCTCCGCCCGAAAGCACTCCCAGCGGTTTGAACACGTCGTCGCCCGAAAAAAGAAAACAACCCAGCAGCGACCGCAACTCAACCTCCGGTACCTTCAGCGCCGCGCGGCTAATGTCGTCCAGCATCCGCGAGTCGCCGTCCAGCACCTTGTACTGGTCCTGCGCAAAGTACTCGCTCACCACGTTGTGTCCCAACTTCACTTTTCCTGCCGTGGGCGCCTCATCCCCGGTCAGCAGCTTGATCAGCGTCGACTTGCCCGCTCCATTTACTCCCACTAGCGCCACGCGGTCGCCGCGCTCAATCCCGAAGCGCACACCCTCCAGCACCTTCTTGGACCCGTAACTCTTCGCCAGTCCCTCAGCCTCCACTACCATGCGCCCCGAAGGCGGCGGCTGCGGAAACTTGAAGTGGATCACCGGCTCTTCTTCGGGAATCTCGATGCGCTCGATCTTTTCCAGTTCCTTGATGCGCGACTGCACCTGCTTGGCCTTCGTCGCCTGGGCGCGGAAGCGATTGATGAACGCTTCAAGGTGCTCGATCTGCAAGCGCTGGTTGCGGTAGGCCGCCTGCAACTGAGCCCGCCGCTCATCTTTCTGGCTGAGATACTTACTGTAATTGCCCTGATAAATCGTCAACCGCTTGTTCCATATCTCCACCGTGCGGTCGATCGTCACATCCAGAAAGTAACGGTCGTGCGAGATGAGGATGTAACCAAACGGATAGCCGTGCAGATAGTCCTCAAGCCAGTTGCGCGTCTCCAGGTCAAGGTGATTGGTTGGCTCATCGAGCAGCAGCAAATTCGGCTTGGCCAGCAGAAGCTTCGCCAGCGCAATGCGCATCTGCCAGCCGCCGCTGAACTCGTCCGTCTGCCGTCCCCAGTCTTCTTTGCCGAAGCCCAGCCCGGTCAGAACCCCACCCACCTGCGCGTCTAGCGCGTACCCGTCCAGCGCGTGAAAGCGCTCCTGCAGCATCGAGTAGCGCTCCGCGGCAGCCTCATACTCAGGCCCTTGATGATCCAGCACGGAGAGCTGTCCGCCAAGCCGTTCGATCTCCCGCTCCATCTCGTGCAGATCGTCAAAAACCGATAGGCATTCTTCGAAGATAGTCCGCCCGGTCAGCCGCAACCCTTCCTGCGGCAGGTAGCCGATGCTCATACCCCGCGTTTGCTGCGCGCTGCCGTAGTCCAGCGTCTCCAGGCCAGCCAGCACCTTCATCAATGTCGATTTGCCGGTCCCGTTGGCCCCCACCAGCGCAGTTTTTTCCCGCGCCCGGATCAGCCAGTTGGCCTCAAGGAACAACACCCGTGGCCCAAACCGCTTGCCCGCATTCTGCAGAGATAGCATCAGGCTCTTATTTTCGCAGAGAGGCCGTCGTGCACTAACCACTCAGCGAAAACCGGGATCCGTATCGTTTCAGTCCAGGTGAAAAACCTCTTCCATGCTCGACCACCATTCGCCCTCTTTGCGTGTCGGCACCGGGCTCTGCATGGGCTCCATAATCGCCCACCACTCCTGCGTCGTCTTATCGGCCGCCATCCTCGCCATGTCGGCCGCATAGTCGGTGCCGTGGTATTCGAAATAGGCGTACAGAATGTGATCCTTCAGATAGATCGAATAATTGCGAATGTTGCACTTGCGGATCATCTCAAGCACCCCAGGCCACACCGCCGCATGAAATTCCTTGTACTTCTCCTCAGCCTCCGGCTTGAGTCCAATTACCATTCCGTAGCGAGTCATCGAATCTCCTTGATAGATTTCTTGGCACGGCGTCCGCCGCACACTGCGGACCTGGTTTCCGCGATCTTCCAAACTATTAAACCACCATCGCGCATCAGCTTGCCCCAAAATCCCTTCTCCACCGTAAACAGCCAAGCCGAAAAACTTCAAGCCGCAAAAGGCAGCGAGCGGACCGCGAACCTTTAGCGTTCGCCCCTCGCGCCTTGAATGCAGTCCTGACCTTGAATTCAGTCCTGACCTTGAATTCAGTCCTGAATTGAGAGCGGCTCCCATCCCGGAATGTCCCTCAATTTCCGCCCAGCCCTCGCCGCACCCTACAATGCTTGAGAAGGGCCTGTAGCTCAACGGTTAGAGCAGGGGACTCATAATCCCTTGGTTGGGGGTTCAAATCCCTCCGGGCCCACCACCAACCCATTGCGGTCTACCGCTTTTCTTCAGTCTTCCAATTCGCGTGCTCCGGCCCACTAATGGAATCTCGTTGCGTGACATCGCCCGCCCTCTGCAACTTATAATCGTGCCAGGGCCGGCGACTGGCCCCATCTTCCCTGCAAAGCGAGAACTGCCTTGGCACGAGAGCTTTACACCGCACGTCTTGCACGCAAAGAGTGCATCTCTGAAGTAGCCCAGTGCTACCACTTCGAATTTGTCATTGACGCGGTGGAGAGCTTCCCTTACGCTCCCGGCCAGTTCGTTTCCGCCGTGGCGGAAGACCAGAACGGCAAGATGCAGACCCGCGCCTATTCAATTGCCTCGGCCGCCAACGCCAACCGCTTTGATCTTTGTGTGAATCGCGTGGAGGAAGGTTTTTTCTCGAACCACCTTGCTGACCTGCCCGACTTGCCGGTTGGCGGCACCATTCAGATTCACGGTCCCCACGGCCACTTCATCCTTCAGGAGCCCATCACCGACTCCATCCTGGTAGCCACTGGAACCGGCGTCGCGCCCATGCGCGCTTATGTGCAGTGGCTCTTTCCATCCGGCGGGCCCGATCGCAGCAACGGTAAGCAGATTTGGCTTGTCTACGGCACTCGCCACGAGACAGACATCTATTACCAGGAGGAATTCGAAGCGCTTGCGGCCCGTGTGCCCAACTTCCACTATCTGCCCACGCTCAGCCGGGCGTTGGAGAGCTGGAATGGCCTCCGCGGCCACGTGCAGGTGCATGTCTCCAAGATCGTTGAAGAGCATGCGGCGCTCCTCGGCCTGCCCCTGCCACAGCCCCCGGTCGACCCCGCGATTCCTCCCAGAGATCTCCGCTTCGATTTCTACGCTTACATCTGCGGCCTCAACTTCATGGTCTCCGGCGTCCGTGAGCTCCTCACCGGATACGGCTGGCACCGCAAGCAGATTGTCTTTGAAAGATACGACTAGAACCGGCTCGCGCCAGTTTGGCGAAGGCCCTTACAGATTAAACAACTCCCGCAACCGCTTGGTCTGCGTGCGGCTCACCGGAATTTCGGTCTGACCCTTGTCGTTCATCCGCAATTGGTAGCTTGACTTGAACCATGGCACCACCTCGCGTATATGGTCGATGTTCACCACAAAGCCGCGATGAGCGCGCCAGAAGTGCGCCGGGTCGAGCTGTTCCAGCAACTCTTCAAGTGTGCGGCACTTCGATTGCCCCTCAAAGTTCCGCGTCACGATGCGAATCACGCCTTCGTCGATGGCCGCGAAGCAGATCTCCGCCTGGCCCACCAGCAGCAGCCTGTTTTGTGCCTGCACAATCAGTTTGGCCGGCTGCGGCGTGCGATCCGCGCCCTGCGGACGTTTCAGCAACCGCAGCAGCGCTTCAAGCTGCGACTCGATGGGTGAATCCACCTGCGCGCCTGTGCCGCCTGGCGCAGTGCCTCCGTTCATCCGCCCCTTCACACGCTCTACCGCCTCGACCACCCGGCTGCGGTCGAAAGGCTTCAGCAGATAATCCACCGCATTCACGTCGAATGCGCGCACCGCGTACTGGTCGTAAGCGGTGGCAAACACAATCTGCGGAAGGGCCTCCAAGTCTTTACCCTGCGCCCCGCCATTCCCCAATTCCTTCTTTTGCCGGTCGCGATCCATCAGCTTTCGGATCACGCCGAACCCATCCAGCCCCGGCATCTGCACATCCAGGAAGACCAGGTCCGGATGAAGCTCTTCGATCAGCGCCACCGCCTCAATGCCATTGGCGCCCTGGCCCACAACCTCAACATCCCCAACAGAGTCGAGCAGATACTTCAGCTCTTCGCGGGCCAGTTGTTCGTCGTCGATGATGAGCGTCGAGATAGACATGCAGAACCTAGATTGTAGGAAGGGAATCAGGCAGGGTCAATGCCGGGCTTGTTGCCAGGCTGGATTCACAAAGAAACTCCTCACCCCATCCAGATCGAATCCAGCACCAATTCTACCCGCATCTTCATTTCGCTAGGGTGGGCTCGTGGCTGGAGTCAATCTCCCAGCACGTGCAACCGGGTAGGCAACTGGTCCTTGGCCAATTCATGGCCGCAGCGAGTGCAGTACTGGTCCGTAGCGCGCACTGTCCTGAAGCAGTTGCCGCAGTTCGCCGTAAGCTGGTAGTTGCATTGCGGACAGAAGTGGAACTCGCTCTGCACATGCGTTCCGCAGGCGGGGCAGCGGCTCACCTGCGGCTGACGCAGCAGGAAGTAAAGCACCGCTCCAATCCCACCCGGCATGACGAAGCAGATCAACATCCAGAACCGCGTGCTCATTCCTCTGCGTGGCGAGTCCTTGCTGATGTAGCCCAGCATCAGGAAGTAGAGGGCAATCAAAACGCCCCAGGAAAGGTTGAAGTAGATCCGGAAACCGATCGGCGGCGGTGCGTGGTGACGCTGTTCGGGTGCCACCACCCAGAAGTAGTACTCCACCAGCACAAACGCCACGCTGGCCACGATAATCGACCACACCGGAATCATGCGCTCGTCTTCGTTTACGGCAATGGATTGTGGATCCCGCATCGCTGTCCCTCTCCAGGGAGGGCCTCATTCGAACTCTGAATTAGCTTAACTCTGATATAGGGGACGGGGAAGAGAAAGAAGAAGTTGCCTTTTACTGCACTTCGGTTCAACTTTAGTTTTAGTTCACGGCTTCTTGCGCATCCACCCGGCCACCAGCGCCGCTGCCACCAGCGCCGGGCAAAGGATACATACCCAAAGGCTGAACTCCGTGGCAGGATCACCGATCATCTCGCCACCGATCAACTCGTCGGCAACACGCCAGAAAAATGGCCCCAGGACAAGACCCACAATCAAAATTGCGGCCAAAGCCACCGCCAGTCCCCGTTTGCGCCCTGCCTTCTGGTCCTGCATCACGCCCAGCGAGGCCTGTACTACCCTGCGCGTCTTGTGGGCCACGGCGCGGTCTCGCCCAGCCTGATTTCCAGACAGCGCTGAAAGCAGGTCGCGGCGAATCGCATCGCCAGTGCCCTCCCCGGCGCCCTCCCCAAGGTCCTCCTTTGATAGGGCTTGCTCGTCCAGGCCATCCAGTTCAACGGTTTTCACACCGCCTCCCGGACGTGCGTGTGGGTACGTTCCAATTTAGGCCTGATCATCGCCATGCCGCGGTAAAGCCTTGATTTAACCGTAGAAAGCGGAGCCCTTGTCACCTTGGCAATCTCTTCCAGTGACAGCTCCTCATGGAACCGCAGCACCAGCACTTCGCGATGCAGTGTATCCAGTTCCAATAAAGCACCCGCAATCCGCTGCCGGTCTTCCGTGTTTGCAAAGTGTTCAAAAGGTGTCGGTTCGCCGTCGGCAACCTCGAACGCCATGGGTCTGTCGTCCTCGGACTTGCCCTCGAACAACTCGTCCAGGCTGCTCATCGTACGCTTCCGCCGCTGGTCGATCAGGAGATTGCGTGCGATGGTAAAAAGCCAGGTCTCAAACCTCGCCTGTCCGTTGTACTGTGCCCCTCGCATCAGAACCCGCATCCATACTTCCTGGAAAAGATCCTCCGCCTGCTCCCGGTTGCCGGATATATACAGCAGGTAGCGCAGTAACCGGTGCTGGTGGCGAACAATCAACTCGTCTAAAAGCCCTGCGTCCTGGCGTTTCAGGCCCGCGGAGATTGCTAAATTCTCCTGGCGAACCTGTTCATCCGCAGCTACAGCAGCGCCCGATACAAAGAATGAAGATATTGCCGATATGGATTTGCCGCTCATCACTTCCAATTAGACGACAAAACTCGGCCTTAGGACCAGTCCAAATGGCCGGAAACACGAAGAAGCGCACTCATCCCCGCACAGGAGCCCTCTTGGCCGCTGCCTGCAATGCCACCTCAATCGCCTTGGCTGCGCGCCGTTCCCGAGCCTCAACTGTCTCGTAGTAGAAGATTCCCAGCAGGTGACTCCGCCGTTGCGTTGCCGTCAGAGCCTTCCATCCCTCCAAAGCCCGAGGCTGGCGCTGAAAGGCCGCCTTCAACACCGGAGGCGGATCGATCTCCCCTTCCATCGCCTGCATCAGCCGTTCCGCCATCTTCTCTGCCCGCTTCTGCCGCGTTTCGGCGCCCTTCGCCTCGCCCACCCATTTGCCGATCTCTCGGCGCATCGACGGGCTCATCTCATCGAACCATTTCCGAAGCTTCCGATCGCCCTTAAGCTCCCGCTCCAGCTCTGCTGGGATCACCGCCGGCCGCTCTTCCAAATCCGGCTCTAGCTTGATCCTCACCTTGTCCCCGACTCTGGCCTTCGCCCCAGCCTGCATCTTCTTGTTCACCAGCAGGAAGTGACTTCCGCCCCGCGACTCGGCAAACAGTGAAGTCCGAAACGGGAATCCCTCAATCTCGCCTCGAACCCGCAATCGATTCCGCACCGGCCATGCCTTTTGAACATCGAACGGAACCTTCGCAATCACCCACCCCAGCCCATTCCGAAGCCGCTCCAACACCGCCGTAAATGTCTTAGCGCCAGCCAAACCATTCCCTCCAGCCCGCCGAAGTCTGCTCTCCGCCCCAACCGTCATCAACAAGAGAAAGCAGCGCGGCAGTTTAGCCCTTCAAGCAATATTTCCAACGCACCCAAACAGCTAAACGTAGTTGCAAGCCAGCATTTCGGCAACGGCCCCATCCAACTGCTCGCGCCTGCGTACGTCCTCGAACCCCCGCAGCAGGTCCTCAGGCCGTGCCCGCGCCCGCTCGCTCTCTTTCAGGTCGCGCAAAACCCTGCCTCTGTGCATCATCACAATGCGATCGCCAAGATTCACCGCCTGCTGCATCGAGTGCGTCACCATCAGCGTTGTCAGCTTGTCGCGCTCGATAATCTCATGCGTAAGCCGGATGACCTGGTCAGCCGTCTTGGGATCGAGTGCCGCCGTATGTTCGTCAAGCAGCAATAACTCCGGCTTCAACCACGAAGCCATCAGCAGCGTAAGCGCCTGCCGCTGCCCACCTGAGAGGCTCCCAATCGCATTGTCCAGCCGGTCTTCAAGCCCCATATTCAACGGGCGAATCCGCTCGCGCAACTCACTCAGTGACCGGCGGCTCACCGCCAGCCCAAGCCCCCGCGTCTTCCCGCGCCGCGATGCCAGCACCAGATTCTCGGCGATGGTCATCGTGGGCGCCGTGCCGCGAAAGGGATCCTGAAACACGCGGCCAATCAGTCTTGCTCTTCGATGTTCGGGCCATCGCGTAATCGTCTCCCCTGCAACCGCGATGCTTCCCGAATCGACAATGAAGGTGCCCGCCACCGCATTCAACAGCGTCGACTTTCCCGATCCGTTCGTCCCAATCACGATCAGAAACGAACCCGTCGCCAGTTCGAGCGAAACGTCGCAGAGGGCCCTCACCTCGTTTGAAGTGCCTGGGTTGAACGTCTTCGATATTCGACTAATTCTCAACATCGCCCTTCGGCATCCCCTTCAAGCCGCCTCCGCGTGAGCCGCCCATCGCGTCCTCATCCGGCGCGCCAGGTTCGGCATCACCAGCGCGGCAAATACAAACACCGCCGTGATGAGTTTAAGGTCGTTCGGGCTAAGTCCCCAGCGCAGCGCAATCGCCACCAGCATCCGAAACAGTACCGACCCCATCACCGTCCCCGTAATCAGCAGCCCTACTGTCCGTGTGCCAATCAGCGCTTCGCCGATAATCACGCTCGCAATCCCCAGCACGACCATACCCACGCCCATCTGCACGTCGGCAAACCCCTGGTATTGCGCAATCAACGCGCCACACAGAGCGATCAGCCCGTTCGATATTGCCAGGCCAAAAATCGTCGCCGCGGCCACGCTCACGCCCAGCGCGCAAATCATGTGCGGATTATCGCCTGTCGCGCGCATCGCCGTGCCCAGGTCGGTGCGAAAAAAGAAATACATCAAAACGCAGATCGCGATCACCAGCAGCAGGATGCTCAACAGCATCGACATATCGCGAACGCTCACCGCCCATCCCGCCACATTCAGATTGGCCGTGCCGCCAAAAATCCTCGCGCCCAGTTTCTCTGCATAGGTCGCCAGCGTCGTCACTTCCAGCAGCGGTATGTTGCTCTTGCCCATCACATGCAGATTCACGCTGTAGAGACCCGTCATCACCAGGATGCCGCTCAGCAGAGCGTTGATCTTGCACTTGGTCGCCAGAATCCCCGTGACCGTGCCGGCCACGGTTCCGGCGGCAGCACCCGCCACCGTTGCCAGCATGGCGTTGTGCCCGCTCACCATCATGGCCGCTGCCACTGAAGCGCCAAGCGTCACCGAACCTTCAGCCGTCATGTCGGGAATGTTGAAGATGCGAAAGCTCACGTATACGCCCAGTGCGAGCAACGCAAGAATCAGTCCCATCGTCAAAGCCGCAATCAGCAGTGTCATCCTGGTTTCATCCTCGTGCGATCGTCTGCAGCGGACCCACCCAGCAGGCGCCGCGTACCAGATCGGTTTCCCCTACGCCCTCAAACGGACGCGTGTCGGTCATCAAATGCAGCACGGAGTTGGGCATCGAGGCCGTCAGAACATCGGCTATCGTTCTCCCCAAAGGCAACTCTCCCCGCGCCACCGGCCGGTAAGGAAAGACAGCCGCGTGAACATGAGCCAACAACGGCGGCTCTTCTTTCGAAGATTCAGCCTTGATGGGACGCAGGAACGCCGCAGCTTCGTCCGGCATCTTGCGCCCTGCGACTCCAACCAGCAGGCAAAGGCTCTTCTCGCTTGTACGCTCCGTCGTAAACGACAGCCAGTCGCGCACCGAGGGCAATTCATGAGCGAGCGGCAGCCCCGTCGGCGACTTTCTTAGAGACGCGCCCACCAGTCCCGCTGCCTCCGCGAGCACCACGAATGCGATCGCCCCCTCGCCGGTGCCGTGAATCTGTGTGTTGCTAATGTGAATCAGCGTGTCGATCAACTCCGAAAGCCCGATCTTTCCCTGCCCCTCGGCCAAAGCGTCGAACCGCACCATCGTCGAAAAATCGCCTTTGCCAGCCAGCGCGTAGAGCGCTTCGATCTGTGGAATCAGACCACCCTGTTCGACAACATAATCCGGCAAAGCATGCGCCTCGTTGGTCGGCAGCGTAATTGCGCATCCTCCGGCCGCCAGAAACTCGCCGAACCGCCCCTGGCAATCGGCGAAACCCTCTCCAAACGCGCCCAGCCCCAGGCCAAAGGACCCGACTGCGAATGTCAGCATGCGGCATTCCGCTTCGCCGTAGCCGCTGGATCCAAGCCGTTCAGGCTGGCCAATCAGGCTGCACGAAAGTGGCTGAGCCGTCTTCTGCGGGTAAATCTTGTAGGTGGCCCCACCCCGCTTCAGCTCTTGTGACGTTGCAGGCGTCGCATTCGCCGCGGCTTCCGCAACGTCGCTTACCAGAATCTCGGTCAATCCAACCGTCGTAAGCACAGTCCGGCACATCTTGTTCGGATTGGTGATCGTCAGGCTTCCATTCACCGACTTCAGCAGCCTGCACTGCAGAAACAGCACGCTGATTCCAAGCGAGCTGATGTATTGCACCTCCCTGAAATTCAGAACGATCCGATGCGCTCCGGCGCGTACAGCATTCTCGATCGTGGCGCCCAGGTGCTCTCCCCACGTTGCGTCGATCCGCCCCGACAGTCGGAGTTCAAGCGAGTCCGCCCCGGGATACTGTGTAATCTCCATTAGCGGGCTCCCCGTCCGGCGTCGGCAGCGAGTACCGGCGTCTCCTTCACGTGGCGCCCAGTCTCGTCGATCACCACACTCGCTCGTTGGACAATTGAATCCGGGAGCTCCCACTGATCCCGCAGGCCTCTCAGGGCCAGTCGATTCACCTGCAGCCATACAGGCGAAAGATTGTTCACGGGAATGGTCGCCGGATCTCGTCCGTCGAGCACGTCTGCCACAATCTCACCACTCTGGTGGCCGATGTCGGCGTAATTTGCGCCCAGGTCGAGAAGCGACCCTGAAACAGAATCGACGGGAATCGAGGTGAACACCGGTATCCTGGCGGTCTTCGCCTTGTCCATGATCACGCCCAGTCCTTGCGCCGTCACCAGGTCCGGGCTCACCCAGATTGCTTCAATGCCACGGGCTAGCAGCGAAGCGGTCGCCTCGTTCACCATCGTCGGATTCTCGGCGGTCGCCTCGATCAGTGTTATCCCAAGCTTGGCACACGCCGCGCGTCCCAGTTCGGTAGCCACAACAGAATTGCTCTCCGCCGGATCCCAAACCAGCCCGACCTTCTTCAGCGAAGGCCGCATCTCCAGGGCAAGCCGAAACGTCTCCTCGACTGGCGGCTCGCTCCCGATTCCGGTCATATACGGCGGATGACTCGCGTGATTCTCTCGGCTCACGCCCACCCCCACAGCGTAAGGATCGGTGACGACCGCAAACACGTGCCGTCTCGGTGGCGTGGCGTACCGGTTCGCATTCGCCACCGTTTGCAGGCTCACCGTCGAGACCGAGTAGATCAAGTCAAAGTCCCCGCTCGTCACTTCCTTGGCAATCGCATTCCCGGTCGCAATATCCCCCTGCGCGTTGTAGCGGCGAACAATCATCCGCCCGCCGTCCACGTACCCGCGCTCCTTCAGGGCCGCCAGCGCTCCTCGAACGCCGTCGTCCAGCGCCGAAACCGAAGCCTGCTGCACAATGGCCACTCTCAGCGGCCCCGCAGCTCTCGCACTGCCCCCCGCGCCGTGGCTGCGCGAGTTCAGGTCGGAGTAAAGCAGCACCGCTCCCGATCCTGCAATCAGAGTCAGCCCGAGTGCGACCTTCTTCAAAATGGCGCTGATGGGGAACATCCTGTGAACAATAAATGGCAGTTGGAGCGCATTGCAAGATTTCTTTTCCAGATCGCGGCCAGAACTCTAAAGACCCGCCGGCGATTCGAAACCTGATGCGGCCAACGCTTATAATCGCTCCCAGTCAAAGCGGAGTGCGGATGGTCGTTGTCGAAAGCCTGACGCTGGAAGTCAAAAATTCCCGTGCCGCTTTAGCGCCGGCCAGCCGGGCCGCTGAAGCCTGGCTCCAACAATGCCGGCCATCCCCTGAAGCCGCATTCTTCATTCTTCTCGCCATCGAGGAGCTTGTCACCAACTGCATCAAATATGGATACGACGACTCCGGCGAGCACACCATTGTCATCGTCTTGTCAGCAGCCGATCAGGCCTTCACCTTGACCGTTACCGACGACGGCCATCCCTTTGACCCACTCTCGGTGCCGCCTCCGGATCTCTCGCTCGACATCCAGGATCGCCCCATTGGCGGCCTTGGCATCTATCTGCTGCGCGAGCTTGCCGACCAAATCACATACGAGCGCCGCGGCGACAAAAACCGCCTTACCCTCACCAAAAGCATCCTCTGAATACCAGCGCCAATGCCTGCAATCCCGCACTCGTCCGTCGACCTCGATCTTCTACACTACCCTCATGGAAGTTTTGTACGGTCTGCATCCGGTGGAGGAAGCCCTCAAGGCCGGACGCCGCCGCTTCGACCATGTCCTCGTAGCTCAGGAGCGCCACGACGCCCGCCTCGAACAGTTGGTGGCTCAGTGCCGTCAATCTGGTGTCCGTGTCCGTCAGGAATCCCGTGAGCAGCTTACCCTCGTCGCCCAGGCTCCCACCCACCAGGGTGTAGTTGCATTCGTCCATCCACAGGAGCCTCTCTCCATCGAAGACCTCTTCGAGCCTGGCCCTGCAACAAAACTCGGCGTCGCCCGCCTGCTTCTTGCCCTCGACGGTGTCGAAGACCCGCAGAATCTCGGCGCACTCCTCCGTGTAGCCGACGGTGCAGGCGTCGACGGCGTCATCCTCACCGAGCGCCGCTCCGCCCCCCTCAGCCCAGTCGCCGTAAAAGCCAGCGCCGGCGCAGCCGAACACCTCCGCATCGCTCGCGTCGTCAACCTCGTCCGCGCCCTCGAAGAATTAAAACGCCAAAATATCTGGATCATCGGTCTGGATGCGAGTCCTGCCGAACGCGGACTGACCGACTACGACCGCTTCGACTTCACCGGCAACTGCGTTCTCGTCCTCGGCCGCGAAGGCGCAGGCCTCCACGACCTGGTCCGTCGCACCTGCGACCACTTGCTCCGCATTCCCATGGCCGGTGGCGTCAGCTCCCTCAACGTTTCCACTGCCGGCGCCGTCGTGCTTTACGAAGCCTTCCGCCAGCGCCGCAACGCCGCTCTCCCCGCCACCCCAGCCGCGTCTAAAACAAGAAAACAGAAAGGTTTGGGCTCATGAAGTTCTCTCTCGCACGGACTCTCTTTCTGTCCGTGACAGTCGCCGTCCTAGCGTACATTCCCACTACGGCCCAGTCCCACAATCTCCCCCCTCCGCCTCCGCAAACCGCGCCCGCTCAGCAGCCCGGCGGCAAGGTTATCTTTTCCCGCTCCACCGACGAAAACGGTCAGACCACCACCCAGCTCCCTCCAGCCGCGCCCCAGTTAGCCGCCGCTCCTGTCGCCACCGATGCCGAGCGCCAAGCCGTCACCTTCATCGCCTTCGACATGGACGTGCACCTCCACACCGCCGAGCAGCAAATCGCCGTCCGCGCCCTCCTCACCGTACGCAACGATTCCAAGTCCCCCCTCGCCCGTATCCCGCTGCAAATCTCCTCTTCGCTCAACTGGGAGCGCATTCGCGTCCTCAATCGTGACACAACCTTCCCCGTCGCCACCCTCAACTCCGACGCCGACCACACCGGCCAGTTGCATGAGGCAGCCGTCCCGCTCCCAACCCCACTCGGGCCCGGCCAAAGCATCCAGCTTGACGTCACTTACTCCGGCGCCGTCGCCCAATCCGCCCAGCGCCTGCTCGTCATCGGCACCCCCAACGACATCGCCCTCCGCTCCGATTGGGATGGAATCGGCGTCCCCTTCACCGGTCTCCGCGGCTTCGGCAACGTAGTCTGGTATCCCGTCTCCAGCGTCCCCGTCATCCTCGGCGATGGCTCGCGTCTCTTCGACGAAATGGGCGAGCACAAGCTGCGCATGGCCGGTGCGCAGTTCCGTCTCCATCTCACCGTCGAATTCCCCCACGGCCAGGCGCCCACCGTTGCGCTCATTAACGGACATCCCGCCCCGCTCACCGTCATCAATGTCGACACAGTCGGCCAGGAAGTCAACGGCGTTGCCACCGCTGGCGTCGATAGTTCAGTTCTCGGATTTGAAGCCCCCAGCCTCTTTGTTGCAGCTCGCGCCTCTCATGCCGCTGCCAACACCACGCTCTGGACCCTGCCCATCGACGAACCCGCCGTGCAATCCTGGACCGCCGCCGCCGCTGCGGTCACGCCCTTCTTGCAGGGTTGGCTTGGCCAGCGTCCCCGTTCCCAGCTCACAATCCTTGACCTGCCCGACCCCGACGACACGCCCTTCGAAACCGGCGCCATGCTCGCCACGTCCACGCGCGAAGCCCCGCCCGAGCAGTTGCAAAGTATTCTCGCCCACGCCCTCACCCACGCCTGGATGCAATCCCCGCGCGCCTGGCTCTCAGAAGGCGTAGCGCATTTTATGGGCACTCTCTGGGTTGAAAAACAGACTGGACGCACACGCGCTCTCGAACAGCTTGAGGCGAACCGTCCCGCACTGGCGCTGGCCGAGCCATCCAGCCCCGGCGTCAGCGCCGGTCAGCCGCTCGCCCTCGCCATCGCGCCCATCTACTACCGCACCAAAGCTGCTTACGTCTTCTGGATGCTCCGCGACATAGCCGGCGACTCTACTCTGTCTGCCGCTCTCCGCGCCTACGATCCATTAGCCGACGCCAACCTCGATTCTCTCCGCGACCGGGGCCCAGGCACATTCGAGAAGATTCTCGAACAGGCAAGCGTACGCCGCGATCTCCGTTGGTTCTTTACAGACTGGGTCGATGACGACAAAGGCCTTCCCGACCTCACCATCGACAGCGTCTTTCCCTCCGTTGCCCAGGCCGGCAACTGGCTGGTCGCTGTCAACATCTCCAACTCCGGCTACGCCTCTGCCGAGGTCCCCGTCACCGTCCATTCAGACACCAACTCCGTCACCCAGCGTGTCGTCGTTCCCGGTCGAGGCAAGGCCGTGCAGCGGCTCCTCATCCTTGGCAAACCCACTGAGGTCCAGGTCAACGACGGCACTGTCCCAGAAACTGAAGCCACCGTGCACATCACTCACCTCGACGCCGTTGGAGATAACCCGGCGCCTCCCAACCCACCAGCGCCCCCTCAACAGTAAAGAAACGCGAATCGCCGAGCCACGCCCGATAGTAAAGGAGCGCAATCGACAAACATTGAGTCATCGGACGAACCCGCCAACTTGCCAACCCGCCAACTTGCCATTTCCGCGAAGCGGAAGCTAACTTGCTGCCTTTATCAAATCCCCTGGAGAACAGCCAACCACCACAAGTAAACCCGCGCAGTCTTCAACCCAAGTCCCGGAGCCCCAATGCCCCTAACCGTTCAGGAACAATTCGGTCAGATCGATATATATGTCTTCGACCAGATCCTGCGCGGCAACATCGCCGCTGGCATGTGCGTGCTCGACGCTGGATGCGGCTACGGACGCAATCTCGTCCATCTGCTTCGCGAGGGCTGTCAGGTGTTTGCGCTCGATGCCGATCCCAAGGCCATTGACCACGTGCGTCAACTCTCTGCATCGCTCTCCACCGGCTTGCCGCCGGAAAATTTCCAGGTCGGGCTGATCGAGCAGATGCCCTTTCCCGATGGCGTTGCAGACGTGGTCCTTTGCAATTCCGTGCTTCACTTCGCGCGCGACGAAGACCACTTCCGAGCCCAGTTGACGGAGCTATGGCGCGTGTTGCGTCCTGGTGGCATGCTTTTTTGCCGCCTGGGCTCCAGAATCGGAATGGACTTCGAGCCCGTGCGCGCCAACATCTTTCGAGTTGGCGACGGCTCCGAGTGGTTCCTCGTCGATGAGGACATGCTCCTCGACCTGACCGACGAATTGAACGCCGTCCTCGTTGATCCGCTCAAGACAACCATCGTCCAGGACTACCGCTGCATGACCACCTGGGTCCTCAGAAAACGCAAGAGCTAGTATCCAGCTTCTAAAGCCCCTTTGATAGATGCTTTCTTCCTCTAATGTCCTGCGTCGAAAGTTCGTTTCATAAGGCGAATGGCCAAATTCTGGAACGTTCAAATCACCAGCGCATCGATAATCGTGCCGTCGCAAATTGTGCCGTCGCACAGATCTGCTGACTTGCTAACTTGCCATTTCCGCGAAGCGGAAGCTAACTTGCTGTCCTCTTCAAAAAACCTCGCCAGACTTAAGACATGAACTTCAGTCTCACCGCGATAAGGAATCTCTAATCAAGTCAATCTCTTGAAAAAGCACCACTTTACAGCTTGCCGAAAAACTGCGAACGCGACACTGAAAGGGCACGGCTACAGCCGCCATTCAAAACACGTAACTTATTGATTCTTCAATGGGCAGGACGGGCGGGCTAGGCCAGATAGGCGCATACATTGCGCAAATTAGCACAAAATTCCGGCATAGAACGGCTGCGTCCACGGCCCGAAACTTCCCAATTGGCGACAATCCAACCGGAACCAGCCGAACTGCGAGGGTAATCAGATTCCACACTATAGGCTGCGAGCTTTCCGAAAACACCGTCTTCCAGCCATCTGAAGGGCTTCGGGTTTAGACTGTTGAGCTAAAGCGACTAGCCAAACCAAATTAAAGTTTGCCTACTTGGAGAACGGGTTATATGGCGAATTTTGCGCAGCGGTATCGGGGTATGTCTGACTACCAACTGGCCCAGCTTGCGGCGGACTTAAACGCTCTCGTTCCCGAGGCACGCGAGGCACTCCGCGCCGAAATAGCGCGTAGACCACCTCCAGCCGCGAGTAGGTCGGCACAAGATGAAAAGCCGGTTTCCACAAAGGGTCCTCTCGATGGATTGGGAGGATGGCTAGCCTGGTATTGTCTCGGGTTATTTGGCGGAGTGTACAACGAAGCACGGCTGGCTGTGTCACTGCGTGGAGGCGTCAACAGCGTCATGCTCGCTTTCTCAATTCTATGTTGGGGCATGGCTGCATGGAACTTCGCGACCGGTGTAAGTATGGTGGTGCGCGCTCGGTCGGCGCTCAGGATGATCCTCATCCACCTTATACTCGGCGCTTTGCAGGGAGTGGTGATCGTGGCCGATGGGGCAGCACTATTGGCTTCCTCTCCCCGCTCGGCTGGAGGGGCTGAGTCGTTGATCGGTGTGGGTCTGGGTATTTGCGCTGGCTACGGAATCTGGTTCCGGTACTTCCAGGTGTCGAAGAGAGTGAAGATAACTTTTGGCCGGAATTTATAGGCTTCACAACAGTTCTACTTGAACTTGACTCCGGATTGAAAGGTGACCTACATCGATTTCCGCAAAGTTGTGTTTCCGGCAATCAAAGATCGGTCGCGACACCGAAACCCTGATTCTTACGATTGCGGTCGAGTTACCGCCGATGCGGAAGCTTCATTCACAGACACGCGTGCTCTTAACCTTTGCGATCAGAATCTAGCGCAAAATTGGCACAGAAACTTGCCGGCGTGCCACATGGCTATCAATCTAATGCCGTTTCACAACGCTGGTTTTGAAAGGGCACGACTTCAGTCGAGCCGAAATCCCCGCAAAATCAACGCGGGCTTTAGCCCCTGAGGGAATGCTCGACGTCGAATAGACCTCAGACAGAGGCTCCCAGGCCGCAAAAAGAGAAAAGGGATCAATGGGAGGGTTCCAACCCATCCATCGATCCCTTTGCGAATTATCAGCTTATTTCTTCAGCGCGTCTTCACGACCCGCCCCGCTCCGGCTCTCGCTCGTCTTGGGGGTAGCGGTCCAACCGGTCCTCCCGGCTCTCCCGCTCTTCCCGTTCCCGTCGCCTCTCCTGTTCCTCGCGCTCCTCGCGCCCATCGCTCATGGTTCCTCCCCTGGTCAGCCCCCATGCAGATTCGGCGCTCTAAGCCTGGCCGCTGGCTTCGTTCGTTGGCTCTGCGAACCCTCCGCAACGACCACGCATGCCGTGCCGAAGCTTCTCGCGTTCTTCCGGCGTCATCCGCTCCCAGCGCTCTGCCCAACGCCGCTGTGCTCGGGAGGAACCCGATCGGTGGCCGCCAAACCCGCCGAACAGAATCCGGCAAAGAACCAGGAGCCCGATCGCCTGCCAGAAACCGATCACATGCCAGCCGAACAACGGCGGAAGCAGCCAGTTCCACAGGTGCATGACTGCTTCGCCGAAAATTGCCACAAAGAGGACAATCGCTGGCGGTATCAGAAAAAACATCCATTTCCTTCTCATGTCGTTTCCCTCACTTCCTCGATATCTCGTCATAAATCTTCTGCAGCCGCTCGCGGAGATGGCGCACTGCGTAGCGTTTGCGCGCCAGCAGCGTGTTCACATTCACGCCGGTCTCCGCCGCCATCTCCTTAAAGCTCCGCCCTTCCAGCTCGTGCGCAATAAATACTGCGCGTTGCTCGGCGGGTAGCTCGCTCAGAGCAGCCTGCATCTCGTCAAAGAGCAGAGTGCGCATGTAGAGTGCTTCTGGCCCGTCGTCCCCGGATACCAGCAGATCGTCGATCCGCAGTAACTCCCCATCTTCCCCTTCCACCGCCAGATCCGCAAAAGTCTCCGGCTTCTTCTTGCGGAAAAGGTCCGTAATCCGATTGCGCGCAACTCGAAACAGCCAGCCCGTCACGTAATCGATCGGCTTCAGTAGACGATAGGCTTCCACAAGCTCGAAGAAGACCTCCTGGAGCAGATCTTCAACGTCCGCCTCATCGGGTACCCGCCTGCGGATAAAGTTGCGCAGCCGTGGGCGCTCTTGTGCCATCACTTCGGAGATCCGCTGGTCTTGCTCGATCATCAAGAGCACGCTCACTGCCTCACCCATCCACTTATCAAAACGAATGAAGGCCGCAGATATTGTAGAAGCCTCTGCAATCACGAAACCGGCGCCTTAAAGGGACTTCCGCGCAATCGCATGAACAAGTGTTGTGATGGAGACTGATTCCGTATTTCATTCTAAATAAAGGGTTACGCGCCTTCCTCCCGTAGGGAAGATACGAGAATAGCCCAGGGCGTAGTCCGCCGCGGCGCACGCAATCCTGGGTTTGAGGCCCATGTGTCGTCTCGCGTCCCCGAGCAGGATGTTACGAAACAGCCTGGCATGACTGCGGAGCCAGGGCATCCAATCTCTCCCAGCCCGCTTTTGCGGGCGATATAAGCTAGCCCCATTCGCAAGACTGGGGTTACCGGGGCGTCAAACCACACCCAGCCCGCTTCAGCGGGCGAAAGAAGGTAGTTCCGGTCGCAAAAGGCTGTTTCCTAACGGACCCCGGAGGGCTGAGGCGAAACCTGCCAACAGGACTTAACCATGTTCATGCGATTGCCCAGAAAGCGACCCCTTTAGGCGGGAATCCTGATTCTCCTCTTTTGCAGATAATTACCCTCCGCCGGCGCACTATAAAAATAGTCGGATTAAATAGTCCGCAGAAAGAGAGACCCCATGAAAAGACGAACCCCTGCCGAAACGTCAAGACCAACCCTCAAGAACGCAGCCGTCACTCGTTGCTTGAAAGCCAGGGAACGTACTTATAAGGCAGAATTGGCGAAAGGCAAAGATCACTATGATTCGCGCCGGGCTTCCGACAGAGCGTACCGCGAAGCCATGCCCCCGCTCTCCGGCCATCAATGTATTTGCGATTTCATTGCCTGCGTCACCCAAGGGATTCTCATTGACGCACTTCAGCACGGGAGTTCCAACAAGCTCCTTTACGCCGCGCAAGTTGCACTCTGTTCCTTCCGCAGCCAGCCGCAAAAACAGCAAACCGGGGCCTGACCCCCCTCCCCCCCCTGTTTCTCGGGGACTGTGAAACCGTGAAATCCTCCATAAGCTATTGAAATTAAGTAGGTTGAACCGAAAGCTCGTGATCGAAGCATAGTTTCCGAATACGAGGCCGTGAAGCCTCCATAAACTATGGATAATCAGTAGGTTGAGTCGAAAACTCCTGATAGAAGCTTAGTCTGAGAGAAGCGTTGTTTCTGTATCTATATTTGAGTGCGCCGGAACCAGAAAGGTAGACGCTACATCTTCTCCAGATTCGCGAACTTCTCCATCAGCTTTTTCATTCCGTGCCGATTGAACAGCACGGTCAGCTTCGCATCTTCGCCATCGCGCTCGCGCATCAGCACCGTGCCTTCGCCATACTTCGCATGCCGCACGCGCTGCCCTTTCTTCAGCCCCGCCGCGCCGCGAGTTTCAGCAATCTCCATCGCCGGCCGCGCCAACGCACCAGCCTTGCCGATTCCTGCTTTGCCTCCGAAAAAGCGCGCGATGTTATCAATCGAGTCCGGCTTTCCCGGCGGCGCTTGCGTGTTACTACTCTTTGGACTGGGCTCGTGGCCAGGAGAAGTTGCCTTCACCGTCATCCACGAAGCCACAAACGGCTTCGCGCTCGCGCTCCTCTTTCCCGCAGCAGCGGGGTTGTAAGCCTCCTGGCTCTCGTCTTCATAGTTGTAGTGCTGCCCGTCAAAGTCGCCGGAGTGCGAGGGTCCGCGTCGCTGTCTCGCACCATAGGCGGGCGTAGACCATGCAGGGCTTCGTCCGCCCAGATTCTCAATCAACTGGTTCGGAACCTCTTCAAGGAACCGCGAAGGAATGCTCATCTCCGGCGCATCGTTGCCGTAACGACGCCGATAGTGCGCGCGCGTAAGAACCAGCGAGTTCATGGCGCGCGTCATGCCCACGTAGCAGAGCCGCCGCTCCTCCTCAAGCTCCTCTGGATTCGAGAGCGTGCGCGAGTGCGGAAAGAGTCCCTCCTCAAGCCCCGCCAGAAACACAAGCGGAAACTCCAGTCCCTTGGCCGCATGAAGCGTCATCAACGTAACGCGGGAGTTGGGATCGTACTGATCGGTGTCCGAGGCCAGTGCCGCGTGATCGAGAAACTCGGCCAACGTCTCGCCGCGCACCTCAGCATCGTGCGCCGCGTTCGCCAATTCCTTTAGATTCTCGATCCTGCTGAATGCCTCCGGAGATCCCTCAACTTCAAGCGCTTTGATGTATCCAGTGCGATCAATCAAAAAACGAATCAGTTCAGGGAGAGTGGCTGCGTCTCCGGGAGCCCTGAATGCCGGCACTGCCTGGTCACTCTCCTCTGCATTCGATCTCGATTGCGTGCCTGCCTCGCCTGTCTTCTTTGGCATCACAAGGAACGGCCGCTTCGGAGCAGCGGCGAAAGGCGAAAAATTCGAAGCATTGAGCAGAGGAATCTGGTGTTCATTGCCTCCAAAATCAAAGTTCGTCGCAGAGTCGGCGCTTGCGGCGTCGGGACCTACAGCCTCTGCAGTAGTAGCGCCATACTCGAAACCGGTGTCGGCGTCTTCATCCTGCACATTGTCGCCTCCAAGCTTTCCTGCAAAGTCAGGGTCCATCATTGCCTGCGCGTCCAGAATGAGCTGCCGGAAAGACTCGATAGCCATCAGTGCACGCGATGCGATGAGACGGTTCGCAATGGCCGTGCCGAGAGCATCCCAGGTCGACTGCCCGGTTTCCAGAGCCAAACGTTCCAGCGTCTCGAGCGTAGTCTTACCGACGCCGCGAACCGGCGTATTAATCACGCGTTGCAGAGCCATCGAGTCATGGGGATTGCGCACCAGCCGCAGGTAGCCAAGCATATCCTTGATTTCGGCGCGCTCATAAAAGCTGAAACCGCCCACCATCGTGTAGCTGATGTTGTAGCGCCGCAGCGCCTCTTCCACCAGGCGCGACTGCGAGTTAGTTCGATACAAAACGGCGCAGTGCGCCTCTCCTGCATTTGGCGATTCGGACGAGTTTGCCTGACGAAGAAATGTCTGAATGCGGTCGGCAATGAAAAGCGCTTCGTTTTCCCCATCGGGCGCCTCGTAATAACCGATCAGGCTTCCGCCTTGCCGATCGGTCCACAGCGTCTTGCCCTTGCGCCGCAGGTTGTTGGCGACAACAGCGCCCGCGGCTTCAAGAATCACTTGCGTTGACCGATAGTTTTGTTCGAGACGAACGATCCGAGCGTTGGGAAAGTCCTTTTCAAACTCGAGAATGTTGCGAATATCGGCGCCGCGCCAGGAATAGATGCTCTGGTCCTCGTCGCCAACGGCGCAAACATTCTTCTGCTCGCCCGCCAGCAGTTTCATCAACTCGTACTGCGGGCGATTGGTATCCTGATACTCATCCACAAGCAGATAACGATAGCGGCGCTGGTAGCGGTCCCGGGCTTCGCTCGAAACCTTCAGCAACCTGACGGCCTCTAAAAGAAGATCGTCGAAGTCGAGAGCATTGTTCTTGCGCAGTTCGGCTTGGTATCCCCTGAAGATATGGGCGATTCGTTCGCTGTTCGGGTCTTTCGATGCTAGGTAATACTCCTGCGGGTCGACCATGTGATTCTTGGCCCATGAGATGCGGCCCAGAACCGTGCGCGGAGTAAGCTGCTTCGTGTCCAGCCCCATGCGGCGCATGATCTGTTTGACAATGCCCTGCTGGTCGTTCTCGTCATAGATCGCAAAGGAACGGGTGAGTCCCTCATTGCCCACCTTCAGAGCTTCAATATCGCGCCGCAAAAGCCGCACGCAGAGAGAGTGAAAGGTGGCAATAAGCGGTTTGGCCAGCGAGGCGTGGCCGAGAAGCTTATCGACACGCTCGCCCATTTCACTGGCCGCCTTGTTAGTAAAGGTGACGGCCAGAATCGAATCGGGCGCGACTCCCTTTTCCTGAATGAGCCAGGCAATGCGGCTGGTGATGACGCGCGTTTTCCCCGACCCCGCTCCGGCGAGGATAAGAAGTGGCCCCTCGGTAGCCTCAACCGCGGCTCGCTGTTCGGGATTCAAGTTGGAGAGGAGCGGCTGCAAAACGATTATCCAGGCGGGAAGCGTCCTTTATCTAGTGTATCGTTCGGAGCTACTGATGTGCGCTCGCCGCGCTTGTGCCGACAGAACCATTCCCCAAAAGGCGTGTTGAAATCACTGGAAAAGGCGCTTCGCCGTGGGGTTATTCTGAAAGCAACATGCCAATTCACCTTCATCCGCGCGGCCGTGTTGCCGTTTATTGCGGATCGGTAAATGGAAGCGATCCGGTATTTCGTGCAGAGGCTACCGCCTTGGGGACGGCGATTGCGTCGGCCGGGCTTGGGCTTGTGTATGGCGGCGCGAACGTGGGGCTGATGGGTGCAGTAGCCGATGCGGCGCTGGCCGCGAACGCCGAAGTTATTGGTGTATTGCCCGATGTACTTTCCGGCAGGGAGATTGCCCATAAGGGCCTAACCGCGCTCGAGATGGTTCCGACAATGCACGAACGCAAGGCCCGAATGGCCGAATTGGCCGATGCATTCCTGGTGCTCCCCGGCGGTTACGGCACTCTCGACGAGCTGATGGAGGCAATCACATGGGCGCAGCTAGGTCTGCACTCCAAGCCTTGCATTCTGATCAATACCGCCGGCTACTGGAATGGACTGCTCGCATTTCTTGATTCCGTTGTTGATGCGGGATTTCTAATGAAGGAGAATCGCGGGCTACTCCTCGTTGCTTCAAACTCGGTCGACGCGGTGCGCATGACGGCCGGTCGTCGATCCAATCGGAACCACACCTGCGTCTGAAGGCTGTATCATTCCGCTATGAATGCCAAGCTTCGCTGGGGAATTCTCAGCACCGCAAATATAGGTCTCAAGAAAGTGCTGCCTGCGATGCAGCAGGGAGAAAGCACCACCGTTGTTGCGATTGCATCTCGTGATTTGGCAAAGGCGAGGCAGGCGGCGGCCGCTCTCGGCATTCCTACGGCTTATGGCTCTTATGAAGAGCTGCTCGCGGACCCCAACATCGACGCCATTTACAACCCACTGCCCAACCAATTTCACGTGCCGTGGACGATCAAAGCCGCCGAGGCCGGTAAGCACGTTTTGTGCGAAAAGCCCATCAGCCTCACGGTGGCAGAAGCCAAGACGCTGCTCGAGGTGCGCGCTCGGACCGGAGTAAAAATCTGCGAAGCTTTCATGATCCGCAGCTTTCCGCAGTGGCTCCGCCTGCGCGAGCTTCTCGACGAGGGGCGGATTGGAGAACTTTGCGCAATTACGGGATTCTTCAGCTATTTCAACGTCAACCCATCGAATATCCGCAACAACATTGAGAGCGGCGGTGGCGCTCTCTACGACATCGGATGTTATCTGATCCACGCATCGCGTTACGCATTCAGGCAGGAGCCCAAGCGTGTGGTGGCCACCCTCGACCGCGATCCAGAGATGCACATCGACCGGTTGACCTCGGCGATTCTTGAGTTTTCAGGCGGTCACTCAATCTTCACCTGCAGCACCCAGTTAATTCCCTATCAGCGCATCAATCTCATGGGCACTCGTGGCCGCATCGAACTGGAAATCCCATTCAATGCGCCCCCAGACCGGCCTACGCGGCTCTTCATTGACAGCACTGGTGACCTGACTGGGAGCGGGATTTTGACAGAAACATTCCCAACGTCCGATCAGTACACGCTGCAGTGCGAGGCATTCGCCAAAGCTGTCCGAGAGGACACCGAGGTGCCAGTCCCGCTTGAAGACTCGATCGGAAACATGGCCGTGATTGAAGCCATCTTCGGCTCCGCGCGATCAGGGCAATGGGTCGTCCCGCAATTGTAGGTGTCTTTTCGCCAACCACTATGGCGAGTTGTGGCGGATGAAACCTGGTTACGAAACAAATCCATACAGGGTGAGCGCTAAGACCTGATTCCTGGATATTGCAACTTTGAAACTACGCGCTCGTCCGAATTGCTTGCTCGACCGATATCCTTGATCGCTGTAACTTACTTTGAAGCTGCAGCTTTTCTTTGAATTTCCCAGCGCCGCTTCACAGCCTCAGCAATACGCCTCCGTCCTTCAAGGGAGAGGCCTCTTTTTTTCTTCCTCTTAGCAATCTTCTTTGCGGGCTTTTGTGCGGCGGGTGTGGCTTGCACATCGGTTTTCCTGGACTTGCCTGACTTCTTTGGCGGTGTCATGCCGTTGCCGCTCAACAAAGCGCGCACCTGTTTCAGCAAGGCAATCTCGCGGTTGATGGATGCCACTATGTCCGATACTCCCATAAAGCCTCCGTAGGTCCCGGGCGAATGCTTCAGTCATTGCGGGGCTTCGTTACTTGTGCCAAAACATAGCTACTCGCCAAAGGATAAGATAGACGCCTGACTGCCAATTTGCAAATGAAATGATGCACGATCGCATTTGGTTCCGCATCACTCCATAGCCGCGTCAGCTCTCGTTGATGGTACGGATCTATCGCCGCTTCCGACCAGAGAGTTGAAAACTTGTGAGTAAGTGGCTCAATTACGAGGGACAATCGTGCTGGATCTGCTCACGATAAAAGGCCTGATTAATTCTGTCGCGAGATCGCGACGGTGATCAATTTAGTCGAGAAGAGTTTATCTGCGCTTGTATCTGTACGTCGTTTGATTAAGAGACTTCCTTGCAATTCGCGATTGGCGTGGATCATCTCAGACGATTAATTTCAAGGAATTCTGCAACGGACGATTTCCCGGATGGCGTCATTGTGCCTCCGCTGCACACTCCTTCAAATCACGGCAGAAAGCGTCGACGCGCTCGATGTCGGTATCCCAGGCAAACATGATGCGAGCAGCGCCACCAATAAAGGTATAGAACTTCCACCCGCGCTTGCGAATCCTATCAAGCACATCCTCTGATGCTTCAAGGAATACTGCATTGGCCTCGACGGGGCCGCCGAGACGCACACCCGGAGTTCCGGCTATCTGCGCAGCGAAATGTAGTGCGCAAAGATTGGCGTGAGCGGCGTTGCGCAGCCAGGCGCCGCTTTCGAGCATTCCCACCCACGGAGCGGAAAGGAAGCGCATCTTCGAAGCCAGTTGTCCCGCCTGCTTGCACCTGTAATCGAAATCCGTTGCCAGCTTGCGATCAAAAAAGAGAACCGCTTCACCGACCGCCATTCCATTCTTGGTCCCGCCGAAGCACAGGACATCCACGCCGCTCTTCCATGTCATTTCGGCCGGCCGGCAGCCCAGGCTCGCGCAGGCATTAGCAAAGCGAGCACCATCCATATGTATTGAAAGTCCATGTGCCTTGCATTCCTCCGAAATGGCTCTTAACTCTGCCAGAGAATAGACGCGGCCAGTCTCTGTTGATTGGGTCAACGTGACGGCGCGTGGTTTGGGATAGTGAATGTCCTGGCGCTTGGTGGCAAGTTCCCGAATGGATTCCGGGGTCAATTTGCCATCGATGCTGGGAGCCACCAGCAGCTTTGATCCGTTGGAGAAAAACTCGGGAGCGCCGCACTCATCGGTTTCCACGTGCGACTGGTCGCAACAGATCACCCCATGATAAGACTGGCAGAGCGAAGCCAGCGCAAGCGAATTTGCGGCCGTGCCGTTGAAGACAAAGTAGACCTCACATTCAGTTTCAAACAGCTCGCGAAACGCATCGGAAGCCCTCGTCGTCCAGGGATCGTCTCCATATGATGTCGCGTGACCTTGATTCGCGGCTTCGCTGGCGATCCATGCTTCGGGACAGATTCCTGCGTAGTTATCGCTTGCGAACTGCTGCAACAAGTCAATGGCGTCAATGTTTGTCATGGTGTGGCCCTCTTTCGATGACTGCGATAAGGATGAGCGGTGCTCTGAAACTCGAGAAGTATCCTTGGATTGAGCACGCCACTTGCCGAACGGATCCGGAGCCGAATGGCAGGATTAATCCAGCGTCCGAAGGTCTTGAGGGTCTGCATAGACGAACTTGGGGATTCTCGCGGCAGCGGGCAAGTGATTGGAAATATGGATGAGAAGTTCCAGATTCCCGCAAAGGTCTATTGCCGCATGAATAGCAGTCGGTCAAGCCAAGAGGATCACATGAGATTGCTAGATGAGCAGTGCAAAATTTAGAATTTTCTTTCATTTTCGGTGTTTCCTTCTTATTTATCAATCATATAACCCGCAGAGTCGCCAGCTTTTTGCGGGATCGGAATATGGGTTTGCGGCCCGGTTTTCCCTGCCACGAAAGTGTCATTGACCTGACTGGTTCGTATCTTTAAATTACGTAGGTCGAAGGTTTTAGGTAGTTCGATCGGTGCAAAAAGCCGAATGAGAGGGCCGGGGTATTCTTGCAGTGTGTATCTTCCGGTCTGAGGAGTAGAAATGATATTGCCTGTACTCCAGATTGCAGCAATCGCTGTTGTCGCAGTTTGTTTTTACGGTTTCAGAGCTGGGATGCGTCGCCGGAATGCGCAGTCATGGGATTCGCTCGTGGCGCGACTGCGATTGGACAGTTCCACTGACAGACTTGGGGATCAGTCCGTTTGGAACAGTGATATGAACGTAACACCGGAAGAGAAATGGCAACTTGTGCGCGGTGCCCAGGGTTTGTGGACCATGTACGAGAATGCCAGCGTCATGCTGGAGATGGCCGATTATGCGGCCCGCAACAGTGATTCGGTTGATCGCGAACTGCTCGCGACGCTGCGCAGTGATGCCATGCAAATCCGGGTTTCCGTTTTATCGGCTCTCGTAAAGTATGCGTTCAGTCAGGTCAATGAGAGCATCTGCGCAAACGTATCCAACGCAGCGACGATGTACACAGAGATGGCTGCAAGGACCGCCGAACTGCTTCAGGTGAATGTTGGGAACATGGTTCCCAACCTCGTTCCCACAATGTAGCTCGATTCTTACTACGACAAAAAAGCCCCGGCCAAGGCCGGGGCTTTTTTATCGTAGTATTACATGTGGTTTGACGCTTGAAGCGGTCCCAGGCATTCACACGCGAGAATCTCGTAAGTTCAACTGCGTCCTCCTCTAAAGCTGACCTTGGCGATGAGTTTCATGGTTTCGTTCACATTCAATCCCCTCAAAACATTCTCCCCTAGAAGCTGACCTTGCGGCTCGGAAACCACGTGAGCCCAAAGGATATGTTTGTTACCGTCTGTTTGCCCGGCAAATAGATGGGAGCCTTGTATTGTTCATACGTGAAGTCACCCTTGGCTTCCAAGTCTCGGCCTAGGCGCTTAACTACTTGGAAATGAATGTCGTTCAAGGTCGTGCCACCCGAAATGAAGTCTTTAGAAGCCTTCTGATTGCGCAAATCGACCTGAATCCACTCATTGCCGTGGAGATGGTAAGTAATCCATGCCTGGCCACCTTTGTCCTCGCGGCCTATCCAGTCGCCGAAAAGTTGACCCTTGTTGGTATAGCCTTGGGCTTGAATCGCTTCCCAATACTGATAAAGACCGCCTAGGCTGTTCGGATAGGAGGAATCTGTATTGACGGCTTCGACGCGCAGATCGAGTCTGGGGACGCCGGGAATATGCGTGAGATAGATGCCCGGCCTGTAGGCGCCGTGCCTGGGTTTGAAAAGGGGGCTCACTGTATCGTGCGCCTCCATGTCAGCGTAGAGCGTTAGCCAGTTATGCGGGAGCGGCAAACGATAAGTAAAGTCGAAAGCGCCAAAACGGGCGCCGGGATCTTGAGCACTAAACTTTGTAGTGGTGTTGACGGCGTCAAAGCTGAAGAAGCTCTGCAGAAATGTGTGGATTGTCACCGGCTCATGACCCTTGCCGCCCCAGATCACGGTGCGTTCAAAACCGAATTCAAGATCGCGGGTCGGTTTGAAGCTGATCTTCTCGACATGAACCCAGGGATCGTTAGGATAAGTATGCCCCTTGAGAGATCCAACCAGAAAATCATAGCGAAAGGGGCCGAGGATGCGGGAAAGTCCAGAGATGTACAACGGTTCGATGCGGTTGATGCGGAACGAATAAATATTCTCGGCATTGTTTGAATATGCCATGCCGGCGCCCAATCCAGGCCCGAGCCAGTCGTCCTGCTTGCCAATGGAAACTTCATGATTGAGCAAGTGAATAGAGGTATAAGCCTCCATTAGCCGTCCCCCAGCCGTTCTCGCGAGGGGTCCCAATGGAATGGTCGCCTGGTTGTACGGCAGGCCTGTGGTTGCGTCGATGAAGGGAACATAGTCTACAACCGACAGTGCACCGGCAAGTGTGGTGGAGTAGCCCGCAGCTGAAGGTGCGCTCTGAAACTCGCCGCGCACATAGAGCAAGAAGCGGCCCGCCGTCGCATATCCGCCGAGGCCGGAATAGTTATTAAATCCTCTTTCGAAAGGTCGCCCGTAGTCGTTGATCACTGTCGACCCGAGATGAAAGCTGTCCTGCAGCGGAGTTCCGCTGATGGCACGCACCTCCGAGTAAGAGGATTCGATTCTCAATTGAATCCTGCTTTCCTGGCAGGGAGCTCGCATTTCGGAATGTAGCTCGCGCAGAAGTGCCGCGTAGAGTTCTTGTGCCTCGCCGGCAGTTGAATCTCCGAACATGTCCGCTTCTCGGATCTGGTCGCTGGTTCCTTCCAACATATGACTCACACTGGCACGTGTCCACGGACGCATTCCCAAATAGGCATTGCTTGCATAGCCCATGCCATAAAGCCGGATCACCGCTGGATAGACCCAGCTGTCGACCGGAATGTAAGGCGAGTCCATCGTCGAGGATGCACAGGGCGAGGCTGCCCCGGCAGAATCGCGTCCAGGCGGTTGAGATGTTTCCGTCAATACCGGCTGCTGCCCCGGCAGGCGGATCATGGCCACCTGCAAAAGCCCGACCGCTAAGAATGCTATTGCCTTCTGAACCGCATCAGCCTTTATCTGATATACGCAAAGACTCATATCTCTCATTCATTTGCTTCGGTGGTCTGAGAGCAGTAACTTCGATTGCGACCGCAATTCAAACTTGTATCGAGCAGGTGTTGCTGGGCGATTTTTTCAGGCAACCTGCATCTCTGTTCCACGCAAAACGCGGACTTGGGTCCCGGATCCGATCTTCCAAAGATGCTCCGATCAGCCGAGTGTCTCCATGATGATGTGTTCAGGCTGATCCTGAAATTTGATGACACGCTTCAAAAGATGAGTGCTGGGGTTGTAGTCTTGGACGATCTCCTTGAGCGCTACCACGAGCCGGCCAGTGTCGCGGGCCTCGCAGATGCTACGCAATGAATCGAGCCATGTGAACATGTCGTTTTCGGGCAGGCCGTTACCTACAAAGATCCGAATCTTCTCGTGGTCGGTAGGGATCGTGTCTTCAAGCAGCGAACTGAGTTCTTCGTATAGCTTTTCCCCTGGACGCATGCCGGTGAATTCGATTTTGATTTCGTCGTCAGGCTTCAGTCCGGACAAAAGTATCAGGTTCCTGGCGAGATCTACTATCTTTACGGGATGCCCCATGTCCAGTACACAAATCTGCCCGCCTTCGCCGATGGCCAAAGCTTGCAGCACAAGCTGACAGGCTTCTGGAATCGTCATGAAGAAACGTCGCATGTCTGGATGGGTGACAGTGATTGGACCGCCAGCCGCTATCTGCCTCTTGAAGATCGGAATTACGCTGCCATTGGACCCGAGCACGTTTCCAAATCGAACCGCGACGTACTTTGTGCGACCATTCTGCAGCGTCAGCAGGAGCAGTTCCGCGATTCGTTTGGTGGCGCCCATTACGTTGGTGGGCCGGACCGCTTTGTCAGAGGAGATCATGACCAGATCCTCAACCCCATTCTCAGCAGCAGCTACGGCCACGTTGTAAGTTCCAAAGACATTGTTCTCGATTGCTTCAAAGACATGCGCCTCCATCAGGGGTACGTGCTTATAGGCTGCGGCATGATAGACCACCAAAGGTCTGTAAAAGCAGAGGACATCATCAAGGCGCGTGCGATTCTGGACGCTTCCGATCTCAGGGTAGAATGGAACCCTTGGGAACGACTTGAGCATTTCCTGTTCGATTTCAAAGAGCGGCGACTCAGCGATATCAAATCCGACGATTCCGGCAGGATGAAAACGTGCAATCTGGCGGCAAAGTTCAGAACCGATGGATCCTGCGGCACCGGTGACGAGGATGACTTTTCCTGCAATCGTGCTGCGGATTTGATTCTCCTCCAACCGTATTGGGGTCCTTCCAAGGAGATCCTCCACAGCCACTTCGCGGATTTGGCCAAACGAGCCATGCCCCTCGATCATCTCACCCAGTCCAGGCACAGTCTTGCAGTCCGCTCCCGCGGCATGACACAGTTCCAGAATCCTGGTCATCGCTACGCCCGTGGCCGAAGGCATGGCAATCAAAATGGTCTTGACATCATGCCGTTTTACCAATGACTGTATGTTCTCTCCCGCTCCAAGTACCGTTATCCCGGAAATGCGCAGGCCCTTCTTTTCTGGCTGATCGTCCACAAAGCCTACGACACGGTAGGCCAATCTTGGATTGTTCCGGATTTCTCTGAGCAGGGTGATTCCCGCGTTGCCCGCACCATAAATCAATGCGTTCTTTCCTCCTGTTTTGCTGCTTCGTGGGCTCGAAACTGCTTCTTGTATCAAGCGGACCGTCATTCGGAGCCCGCTCGTGGCAAGGAAGCAGACAATGAAATCGAGCGCGTAGATTGATCGCGGAAAACCAGACGGCACGATCGCGAGGATGAGAATGCAACTAAGAGCCGAGGCCACCAGGTTCCCAAACC
This sequence comes from Occallatibacter sp., assembly GCA_049793195.1. Lineage (GTDB taxonomy): Bacteria > Acidobacteriota > Terriglobia > Terriglobales > Acidobacteriaceae > Telmatobacter. The sequence goes on from JBARBP010000031.1 coordinate 36,921, forward strand.
CAACCCGCATGACGTCGACAACAGACACATACCTCCATAAGCCCCTATCAAGCTTTACCAAGCGAAAAACAACTATCTTGACAAGAATCCAGATTGGAAACGCATAGACGAGGTGACGAAGGTATTGCGGTGGCAATGTGAAGTCGAACCTCAGCAGGAATCCCGCTAATGCCGAAAACGCGAAGACACCGATTTGGAGCGCCCACATAATGGATCTGCGCGAAGCATTGAGGTATTCCATGAACCCTTGCGTCTTACTCATATTTTCTTACCTGCCCTTCAAATCCATATGCGCATTTCTCGGCGGCACTCTTCCCGAACCGATTGCTCAAGTGCAGCAAAGCCAATAGCTCTAACCAATCCGTTTGCGACTTGTACGGGTGCTGCTGCAGATAGCCCGCCGAACTTTCCAGGAATGCATTGAGCAATGGATAGCCTGCGCTTTGTTCGACTGACCGCAGTTCTGAATAAATGTATCCGCGGGGAAGTCTGCAAATGTACCGAAGAAAAAGCAATGACTGTTGGAATTCCGTTGAACGAGGAGCCAGTGCCCAAAAGACTACGTGTCCCTAGGCAAGCACAAGCGTCTCTCCGAGGCCGACTTCTGTCCTTCAATGTCTCTCTTTGGGTGATCATGCAACCCGATTGGCATCGGAACTCTTCGATGACCGTTGCTTAACAAATCTCCACGAGGACGCGGTTCCTGCCCCGGACTCATGGCAGTAAGCCGCGATCTAAGAGACCGAGCGAGCCCGCCCAAGGGCATTACAGCCTCTCGAATGTGCGGCGACAACGTCAGAGCCAAGCGGCGGATAAGCGAGGAGCGGCTCCTGACGCGCAGCCATGCGAATCACTAACGGATCGAGCTTCCAACTCCGCAGCAGGACCGCTAGCGCTCTCAAAGCCTTAGCTCTGGAGATAACAACATAGAGCGTGAGAACGATCAGCCATAGATCGATCCAAAAGCTTCGGTGGTCAATGTAGGCCAAGGCAAGTCTGCTTTTCCAAGGTCGAATGATCTGGTTATAAAGAAGATCCGGGTCAAGGCTGCCCTTGAGAATTTCACCCTCATCGGAAAAGACAATGGATGCGGGATCTGTAATGCCCGGCCGGACACACAGAGTGCGTTTCTCGGCATCCGTGTAACAGGAAGTATCGCTCAGAACCTGGGGCCGCGGTCCGACTAGACTCATGTCGCCGATCAAAACATTCCAAAGTTGAATCAGCTCATCCAGCTTGTACGCGCGCACGAACCGGCCTATAGGAGTGATGCGACGATCCGTGGCAGAAGTGGACGACCCGCCGATCTTGTCAGCATTGACGACCATGGTGCGAAACTTCACCATCCGAAATACTCCAAGATTCAGCGCGGCGCGGGAAGCAATGTAAAACGGAGACTGCCAATCCTGTATCCAAAGTGCGAGCATCACCGCGACTAAGATAGGCGAGAAAGCCATCAGGCCGAGCAACGCCGCGAAGATATCGAATGCGCGTTTCAGAATCATGCAATAACCTCGACCTTGACGCCCAACCTGGCGGAAACGGTCCGGATGATCGTGGCGGCATCCAGTGAGTAAACGACTCTAAGATAGTTTTGGCTTCCGACCACCGACGAAAAAGTGTTGCGGAGTCCAATTCGGCTGAAGAAACCAGGAAATACCCCCGCTTCCATGAGCGATTCAGCAATGGCGCCGCCCAAGCCGCCATCCACAGTGTGTTCCTCGATAGTTATGATTCCACCAGTCTCAGCGGCGGCCACAGTCAACGCTTCGGCGTCGAGAGGCTTGATCGTATGGACGCTTAGAACACGGCAGAAAACGCCTTGCTCGGCCAAGGTGTCCGCGGCCAGAAGTGCCTCGCCAAGAATTCCGCCGGTAGCCGCGAGAGTCACGTCCGAACCCTCTCGAACTGTTCGAATTTTGCCTACCCGAAAGGTCTCACCTCGCTTCACCTTCCCTGGAGCTGCAGATTTGTCGAGCCGCAGATAGGAAGGGCCACGATGTGACACAAGGTAGCGTGTGGCCTCGGCGGCTTCCCAAAGGTCGCAGGGCGATATCACAAGCATCCCCGGCATCGAGCGGAGAATTGCCAGATCCTCGGTAGCATGGTGCGAAAAGCCCACAGGCCCATAACTCATGCCGCCGCCAACGCAAACAATCTTTACATTTGCATCGTGATAGCAAATGTCATTGCGAATTTGTTCAAGGCAGCGAAGCGTCGGGAAGTTGCCAATGGAGTAAGTGAAAACTGTGTGGCCCTCCATCGCCAAACCGGCGGCGATTCCAGACATATTCTGTTCGGCAACGCCCACGTTGAGAAACTGTCGCGGAAATTTGGCGACATAGTCGTCGAGAACGCCGAAGCCGAGGTCCCCGCTCAAAAGATGGACCTCGGGGTGCGTCGGTACGAGTTCTGTCAGCGTTTTAACGAAAGCGTCTCTCACGATTGTTCTTCCAATTCCGCGAGTGCGGCGTAAAATTCGGCACCACGCGGAATACGATAATGCCAAAGAACAGTGTTCTCCATAAAGCTCACGCCCTTACCTTTCGTGGTGTGCGCAATTAGACAGGAAGGCTTGCCATCTGCAATCGGAATGTCCGCGAGAGCGCTCTGAAGGGCTTCGTGGTCGTGCCCGTCCGTCTCGCGAACGGCCCATCCGAATGCCGTCCACTTGTCGGCAAAAGGCTCGAGTTCCATGACTTCGGAGACGGGAGCAATTCCCTGAATTCGGTTGTAGTCGACGATGGCCACAAGGTTCGACAGTCCATGGGCCGCAGCGAACAGAGCCGCCTCCCAAGTTGAGCCTTCGTCGCATTCCCCGTCACTCAAGAGGCAGAAGATGCGATGATCAGCTCTTTTTAGCTCGCCCGCATAGGCCATTCCGGCGGCGATTGATAGTCCGTGTCCCAGTGCCCCGGTGGACACGTCGATGCCGGGTAACTTGTGTGAAACATGGCCGCTTAAGTCTGATCCGTTCTGATAATGTGTCAGGAGCTTTTCGATCGGGAAGAATCCGTTTTCTGCAAGTGCCGCGTAAAGACCGCCTCCGGCGTGGCCCTTGCTAAGGACAAAGCGGTCGCGCTCAGGGCTCTCAGGAGTCGCGGGATAAACCCTCAGAATGCCAGTGTAGAGAGCTGCAAGGATATCGGCACATGAAAAGATTGCACCAATGTGCGCTCCCCCACCCGTGTGCGTCATGCGCAGTGCGTGAGTGCGAATTCGCTTAGCCAATTCGCGGCTGTCACATATCGTGCGAGCATTCATTTTGAATACCCGAAGAATGCGCGAACAGTATCGCAAACATATTGAAGTTCGTCGTTGGTGACTGACATGTTCATAGGGAGCATCAGCATGCGGGTGAAAAGCCGGTCTGTGTAAGGAAGGCATTCCGTGAAGCCGAGTGCCTTTAAATGGTGCACAGCCTGGCCACCCCATTGTGTGAGCGTACCTATGCCGCGGTCCTCGAGGTACTGCTTGAGGTCGTCGCGACGATCGGCTTCGATCTCATAATTCTGGTAGATATCGAAGTGTGCGGGATCCGAGTCCGGGGAAGGTGGAAGAACGATCTCCGTGACTTCCCTGAGCTGGCCTGTGTAGAGTGCCGCCAATTCACGGCGGCGCCGCACGACGATCTCATACTTCTTCAACTGGAAGTCGAGTAGGGCGGCCTGCATGTTGTCGAGGCGAGAATTCAGTCCCCAAGAGACGATCTCACCAGCTCTATTTCGGCCGTGGTCGCGCAACTGGTAGATTTGCTCGTAGACGGCGTCAACATTGGTAAGTGCGGCCCCGCCGTCGCCCAGGCAGCCCAGAACCTTCGCCGGATAAAAGCTAATGGCGGATGCTATTCCAAACGTCCCTGCACACCGGCCCTTGAATTTGGAGCCGAGTGCTTGCGCGGCGTCCTCGACGATGACTAACGAGTACTTCTTGGCAATCGCATCGAGGGCTTCCATGTTGCAGGTACGGCCGTTCAGGTGGGTCGGCATAATTGCGCGCGTGCGCGGCGTGATTGCCGCCTCCACGGCGATAGGATTAATCAGGTGATCGGCCCCGCAGTCCACAGGAATCACTCTTGCGCCCGCGAAATGGACGGCAGCGGCGGTTGCGATCATTGTGTGGGAACAAAGAATAACCTCATCACCCGGTCCAATGCCCGCTGCGCGAATGGCGAAATGCAAGCCATCTGTCGCGTTACCGACACCCAGAACGTGCCGCGCGCCGATGAACCCAGCAAGGTGCTGTTCGAAATCCGTGAGATCCTTCTGGAGAATGAATGCGCCCCGGCGGCCGACGTCGCTTACCACTGCGAGGAACTCGGCTTCGCTGGAACCGAACAGAAAACCATAATTGAAAAAAGGTATGCTTAAGTGCATTTCGTCTCCTCTGGCCGATTTGCCTTGCGCGCCACGGCGTAGATCATCTTGTATTTGGTAGGGTCCGGAATTTCTTCAATGGGAACCAATGATTCAAGCGGCGCGAAACCAGACGTGAGTTCGCACGGGATCGGGATTAGCCGTCCGAAGAAAATACGTTTGAGAAACTCCTTGCCTTTCATGGTTTTCGGAATTAGATCGAGCTTGATAGCGGCAACTTTTAGTGCATGAACAAAGGCTGCAATGAGGCCACTTTCTTTTACTCGAAAGGCCGCGAACATCTCTGTTTCGAATCCCCCAGCTCTAAGCAGGCTCGCCAACTCCGAGGTAGAGTAATACATCGTTGAGAACGGGCTTGGATTGAAGCCTCCCCATTGGGGGTTCACACTGGAGATCAGCAAGACGCCACTGGAATTAAGTACTCTCGCGGCTTCGGAGACAAAAGCGCTCTGATCCTGCAAATAATAGATAGCCTCAAAAAGGATGATCAGCCCAAACGAGCCAGCTTCATACGGTAGCGCTTCGGCTTTGAGTGCCTGTATCTTGATCCCCGGACGGCCCTTGTAGGTGCCCCTTGCGGTCTCGCAGTTTCTTGAATCGATATCGCCGCCGATCACGCTTTTTGCAATGCCCGCAATCAGGCCAAGTCCCACACCCGCTCCACATGCAACTTCGAGTACATCCCGTCCTGCGGCATACCGTCGGGCGACGTTGTAGCGCGTGTACAGGATGGACATCTGTTCGGTACTCGCCCCTGTGCTTGGCGCTTCCGTGATAGTCCAGAAACATGGTTGTTCCATAGCTTCGATTGCACTCCCGAAATGTTTTGTGTTCAGCTTTTATTCGGCCGATTGATGCGTGCCATGGAGACCTCCGTCTGGGATGGCCAATTCAGGTCTCGAGCCGACGAGCGGTCTTCAGAGTGGAATTAGAGGGTAATCGTCTTTTCTTGCGGCCTGGCGGTTGCCCAAGACTAGCGCTCTGGCTGCAGACCGCGAATGGGTTGGACGGAGGCTACCCAGCCGGCGATACCCAGCAAGGATCCAAACCCGTAAACAGCATGCAGAATGCCAAAGGTGACCGCAGTCGTGAAGATCAGCCGTAACGAACCTGCCGATCTCCAAGCGAGAAGAGAAGCGGCAACTGCTGAAACTGTGTAGATCACCATTGTCGTCGCGAAAAGAATACGGGCTGGGCTGTGCGAGATTGCCAAAAGAGCGGACGTAAGCACGAAAACCAGAAATGCAACGGGCACGAAGTGGCGGACGCTCAAGCGCGTGCCTCGGGTCAGAGGGGCATACGATACCCAGTATCCGTCCCCTAGCGCATAACGGCAGAAATCTGAAAAGTTGGCTCTACCGAAATACTTCACCCGAATAGAGGGAACCAGCAATGTCCTTCCCCCAGACGCCGAAATCCTGCCATTAAGATCGATGTCCGAACCGCGGGATATCCTCTCGTCATAAAGCCCTACCTTAAGGAGCCAGCTTTTCAGGTAACAGCCGCTAAACGCCGTTTTGGCCCACATGGGCTTGTCGACGCCGATCCGGAAGGGTGAGTTCCCTACACCGAACCGGCAGGAGATCACTTTCGCAGCCGCTCTGGCGAAGGTCGTGTCCGCTCCAGGTAAAGAAACCACCACTCCACCAACATTTGCCGCTCCATATTCGCGCAAGTGGCGAACGCACTCGGAAATATAGTTTGTCGGGTACTCCGAGTGTCCATCGATCTTCATAATGACGTCGCCCCGCGCCTCTCTAATTCCTCGGTTCATGCCCGCTGCGTTGAGACGAAGCGGGTTCCTTATCAACCTAACGGGGTACCGAGCGCCGGTTTGCCGCACAATGTCTTGCGTTCCGTCCGTACTGTCTCCATCGGCTACGAGAAGTTCCGCGAGATTTGCGTTGTAGTCGTTCGCTGCAATGGACTTCAAACAACGCTCGATCCATTTCGCTTCGTTTCTGCAGGCGAGGACGAGCGACACGTAAGGCAACCCAGAGTCGATCGCGGCCAGCGGGACGGGTTTGTCGGCGTCGGGCGTCGGCGATGAGCAGGGCACGTGCCGCAGATTATGTTCGGTACCCGCAACCAAGCCCATGATCGATCCAAAGCCGTACAACAAGTGATATGTGGCGTACGTGAAGGCCGTTGTCAGCACGATGACCGGGGAGGGCTTCATTCTCCAAACCAGAATAGAGGCTGTCAATGCGGAGGCGGTATACATAGCAGCGACTGCGATCAGAGCGAACCGAGCATAAATCGACGAAGAGCCAAAGACAGCCATCGCCAGCAAACTCGTCAAAAATGCGAGCGGCGTGAAGTGACGGGCCGAGAACCGCGTTCCCCTTGTGAGCATCGGGAACGTCACCCAGAAGCCATTCGACAAGGCGTGCCGGCAGAACTGCCTGAGTGTAGCGCGCACATGGTACTTGACCCGAAGCGCGGGAGCCAGAAGCGTTCTTCCGCCCATCGCCTTTAACCTGCTGTTCATGTCAATGTCTTCGCTCCGTCGAACAGCCTCATCGTACAACCCCACCTCAAGCAGGGTTTTCTTCCAGTAACAGCCAGAGTAGGCCGTGTCGGCCCACACCGGCTCTCCCGCACCAACTCGGAAGCGCGAGTTGCCGACGCCGAATCCCGAGAACAAGACTTTGGCTGCAGCTTTCGCGAAAAAAGTGTCGGAACCTGGAACTGCATCGACGCAGCCGCCTACATTTGCGGCTCCCGATTGACAGAGAAGGCGAACGCATTCGGAGATATAGTCTGAGGGGTATTCCGAGTGTGCGTCCACCTTCATCACGATTTCGCCACCGGCCGCCCTGATTCCCATGTTCAATCCGATTGGAAGAAACCGGCCTTCATTCCGTAGCACCCTGATTCGAGAACAGCGATCCGCGTATTGCCGCAGAACCTCTTGAGTTCCGTCATCGCTGTCGCCATCCACCACAAGGATCTCGAATCGATCCGCGGGATAGTCGTTTCCGAGTACCGAGTCGAGGCATTGTTCGATCCACTTTGCCTCATTAAGACAAACCACGACCATCGAAACCGAGGGCAATCCATTTGGTTCTTTATGCATATCAGTCACTGTGAGCTGCTCTAGAGGCGGTCTGAAGGCAAACGTGTTTTTTAATGTGCCTGTTGTTCGCGCGCAGGTGATCCATTCAGAACTCCCTTCCGAGCGCCAATACACGATAGCCGGAACCAAGCGAAGGACAAGACCAAATACAGGGCCAAAACAATCCTCGCAAAGATCTGGATGTAGCCGAGGAATGCAGCTATTGCAGAAAAGAGCGGAAGACCCGCAATCATCGCATGTACGGAAAATGCCCATCGAAGCGTCGATGAAATCCATGGGCTGCTGTGTTGCGCATCGGCGGAGAGCACTCCACTCCAGAAGAATTGGTTGCGAAGTGAAACGACTACGTAGCCCGAAACCAGGCCTGCGATTACGAATGCAGCCGATCCGGCCAACACGCCCAGGGCGACAAGGAAACCAGAGCGGATGAAATCGGTGGCGATTCCGTCGACAATGCCGCCTAGCTTGTCGGCAGATCTTCGTGCCCTGGCCACCGAACCGTCGCAGAAGTCCATGAATGCGCCGAGGTAACAGCACGCGACCGCAATCCCCGAATACCAGTGCGGTAACTGCCCCTCGAAACAGACGAGGCTCAATCCGCAAATACCCAAAAGCCAGCCGAGCAGGGACACCCGGTTAGCGGAAAATCCCAGGCGAAAGAGAACGAAACCCACCCGAAGCCCAACCCATGTGATACCTCTTCGAATTGTCCCGAGCTTGGCAGTGGCAGCGACGAAATCCGCTGTCTGCGCAGCTTCAAGAAACTGTTGATAAGTCATATTCCAATACCCTTTCGAACTAAGCTCTGACCACAGGTTTTGTGGAAGTTTACGTCACCGGCGAACCACGAAAAGAGCCAGCAGTCAGAGATACTGGCGATCTTATGTCAAATATGGCCACCAACATCACTTCACGGCGCCGAGGATCGTAATCTCCGGTGGCTTTATGCAGGGAAGCAGAAGCCATAACTGTACTTTGGCCTTCAGGCAGTCGAGAAGTCATACTTGGGTACTTCACGCTGAGCCATTCTGAGATCGTCCGGCGTGTCAATCTCGACGCATTCGAGTTCGTGGGATCGAAGCGGGAGATGCTTCGCGATTTCATCAAAAACAAACCTCGCGCTTCGGTCAATTTGAATTTCAGCTAAATAGGCTACCCCGCACCATTCAAGCGGCGTTCGCGGAGCGCGCTGAAATTGCCGCACATAGCCGCATTCGTCCAAAGTTACAAAAACGGCCTCGTCTGTCTTGCTGCGCGAGACGCCGACCAGCGATTCACCATGTTCTGCCGCGAGAAGAAAGCGGCGGAATGAAGCCGGCTCGATGATCATATCTCCGTCAATGATCATGAACGGCTCTTGAAGGTCGTGCGAGCCCAGATTGACGCTGAAACTGTTGGAGGTGGAGGCGAAGGTCGGGTTCCTTACAAAGACCACGTCTGCCCGTTTCTTCGAAACGTATTCCATGACCTCCGCCTCTTGAAACCCGACGACGATACGGAGATCTTCAATGTCCGCAACGAGCGGAAGGATATAGTCAATAATCCGTTTCCCATCCACATTGACCAGACATTTTGCGCTGTTCAGTCCTAACCTGCTGCCAAGACCAGCACACGATACTATTGCGTGTCTAACACGTGACATAACCCACTCCCGTTGTAAACGACATAATCCGCAAGTCGCACGAGGTTCTCCACCGGATCTCTGAATCCTCCAAAAGCTATTGCGACATCGGCCTCTTGCAGCATCATGGCATCGTTCATTCCATCGCCAATGGCCCCGATCTTCTCGTAGCGCCTTCGAAGGCCCTGTATGGCGCTTTCTTTCTGCATAACTGTGTTAATTCCCAAAAGCTTGTCGCCCGTGTAGTTTGCCTTCGACGAAAAGAACCGGCACCCAATTCTCTCGGCAAGGGACCTGACCCACACGTCGAGATTGCCTGTGACTATGTAGGAATCGCCGCTGTGCGACTGAATGAACCGTATGACGCTGCTCTCCAGGGGAAGTCCTGAGACCATTTCCTGTGCTGTCGAGATGGGAATCTCCGAAAGAAGCTTCACACGAAGCCGAAAGGAGTGTTCGAACGGAATGGCGCCCTGCATCGTCAACGTTGTCAGCAGTTGCATCTCGTCGGTTAGATCAAGCAGTCTCGCCAGATGAGGAAGTATCTCCCCTCTGATTACTGTGCCGTCCAAATCAAAACAGAAGGCTACGCGTTCCATTTTATTTCCCTCGGCTTCTTGAAACAGAGTGCAGCGGCCTGCCGACAGCGAAACTTGACAGTGAGTGAACGAGTGCCACTATTACGAGTGCATTGGGTTCACCGGAGAAATCTGCCGGTGACTTGCCACGGCCGCTCGCTCTCGCGTCGCAGGATCCGGCGGCATGACAAGAAACCTGTCTCTATGTCACTCCCAGACGGCCGGGCGATAGATGCTACATTTCGGGGCCAAATTCCGGATTGGCGTTTGCAACCATGTTTCCCGCAGTATGCGTGACGAACCCGCTCTCCCCGCGATGCGCGGTCACCACCTGGCACAATGCGCGGCGCGAAAGACGCAGTCGGGAAGCTTCTTCGCTGCGAAGACCTTCGGAAGCGCTGGCCAGAGAAGGAACACGGTAACGCCGATTTCCGTTTGCCCAGACACCGGGTTAGAAAAGCACATTAGAAGGAACAACATCCACATGACCAAAGCGGATTTGCCGTATGCAGTTCCCTTCCACTCAGAAACCGCGCGAAATGCAAGCGGAAACAAGATGGAGAGGAATATTCCCGCGCCTACCAGGCCATAGCGCGCAAGAGTGTCAAATACCTCGGAGTGGCCGGCGATACCATGCTCCAATCCAATATCAAAGCCGGTTACGCTGTAGTACGCCCCCGCCCCTGTGACTGGATTCTCGAGGAATGTACGCACCGAGATGCCATATAAGGAAGACCGGTCCGATGCAATGGAACCGCCTGCCGGTCCTCCGGGGAGTACGGAAGCGAGCGCACGCGCCTTGATAGAGAGGACGTCGCTCTTGACATTTTTGGATACAATCATCATCAGGTCAGCGCCGAAAACGAGAAACAGAACGCCAGCGGCAACTAGCAAGAGCGAAGCGGCGAATTTCAGCTTTATGCGCCTGATATGAAGAAACACGGCGACGAGAGATCCCACAATCATGATGTAGATCGACATGGCAAAGGTAGCCAGATAGAGAAAGTATGCGAAGACGCATACGCATGCCCATATCGGAGGTCTCAGGAACAGGATCCGGCCGGTACCGGCCCCTATCGCCACAAGCAACGGTAGTAGCAGGGCTACTCCGTAGACGAACCGGAAGTCGCCAACCCCGCTGTGCCCAAGCCTCCAGTACTCAGTCAAGATAGTGAGATTCGTGCTTACGAGCCTCGCTGCCAGCGGATTGATCCACAGCACCTTGATGGACATGACAGCCCCGACGATGAAGCCGAGAATTCCGGCTGTGGATAGAATCGAGAGAGCCCGGCGGTCCCTACGGTAGTAGTTATAGATCAGCGCAGGGAAAAGGAAGAGAATATAGCCCCCAATGAATCGAAGATCCGTTCCGACCCTGATGGCCTCACAACTCGCATACGCCAGCCAGAGGGGAACGAAATAGAAACAGCGGCTCAATCGAAGCGGCCACTGCGGCCGCAGGATAACCGCAGTGAGAGCCCATATGCCGAGCGCCAGTACGGTGAACCAGATATTAATGTTTTGCCTGGCGAACGGCACGATCGTCAGCACAATTGCCACTGCGGGAGGCAGGATGTTGAGCCAATAGAAGAGAGACCAGCATGCCTTTCTCCGCTTCGCGACGACGCTGCGCGAGCCAGGAGACATCTGCTCGGAGCGAAGCGGCAAATAGGACTCTTTGTCCATTCAATCCTTAGGGCGTTTGCACCGCAGATATCGAGTTCGCTAACGACGAACACTCGCGGAAAACTGGACTGACACTTCAGTGTGAGGGCGCGCTGACCAAGGCTCTAACGCCCTGCCGCTGCCACAGCAACAGAGGCGCGGGTTTTATTCGAGATTGCATCGCGGAGAGTGGTTTCCAAAAGATTGGTGACGATCCTTGAGTCGTGTCTCTGGCGCGCCAGTCTCACACTGTTCAAGGCAAAGTTCCTGCGCAGCTCAGGGCTGGAAATCAATGTTTCGAGCTCTCCGCGAAGAGATCCCATGTCGGTGACAACCATTCCTGCATCGTGCTCCCGAATATATCGAATCGAAGCAACTTCAGCCGGGCCCGCAGCTAGGATGCATCTCCCGCTGGCCAGATACTCTGGAATTTTCGTGGAGAGAGACAGCCGGGTAAGTCTACGGTTCTCTTTGTCCATTGATTCGACATGCACAAGAATGTCGGACTTCACCAGAACCCGACTGACCTCTGCCGCGTCAAGCCCCCCCATGAACTCCAACGCACCGGGAATGCTCAGGCGTTCCACCATTCGATCCTCAAGGCGCTCGGTCGTGTAGATTCGGAGAACGGCTCGCTGCCCCAGTGCATTAATTTCGTGCAGCGCTTCGCCAATTCTGCGCAGCGTTGACCAGCGGCCAAGAGAAACTTTGCCGAGATAAGAAAGCTCAATGGGGGTACGAGCAACCCACACCGGTACTGGCTCGATTCTGCCGCATGCTGTCGGCAGAGTTGTACAGTCGACACCAAACATTCCTCTATACTCTTCGCCCATCAAATCGCACGCCGAGAACAGTCTTGCGGCGGAACCGAGTACATGGCGCACGGCGCGGCGAATGAGTGCCTTATGCATCCAGAAGAATGGAGAAAGAGAAAAGCGCGAAACGCAAAAAACGTCATCGCCCAGAAACACGACCAGTGGTAGGGCCCGGCTTTCGGCGACATAGCACGCTACACGATATGCAAACGTGTACTCGCCCCCGACAAGGAAGACCACTTCAGGTGAAAATTCCTCCAGCCAGCGACTTAACTCGAAGGTCCGCCAGCGAGCCATCCCCCAAATCGCATCCCGGAGAAGCATAGTGATTGATCGCTGCTTGCGGCCGACGTTGTAAATTCGCTGCTGCAGATCAGAAGGGCTCGTCCCCCGCTCTCTGGAAGCCTCAGCCATAGGCCCGCTATCAACGGCGCTCCCGCAAGAGCTCTGCCCCAGGACACTCCTCAGCACATCGAAATCGGTGATTCGATAGTACCTGCTGCATTTACTGCGCATCGGACCGCACGGCAGTTCGGCATGAAAGTAGAGTTCCGCAATTGCGTTCGAATCCCATTGCTTGAAGAACGCGGCTAGTGTGTTTCCAGTGCCGCCCTTATCGTTGAACGCGCGGTGGCTGACAACCAGCACTCTGAGATCGCAAGCATCCGGCATGGGACTCTCTGTTGGGCGTGGCTGGTTCATACGGTCCGATCATTCTGCGCTGTGACCGCAACATCCCGCAGGAAGGCGAATGTTTTCTCCGCGCAGCCCGACCACGTGAACTCGCGCGCATAACGCATGGCGCGCTCTGCATACTCGCGCCTCATCACCTTGTCGGCACTTAGCCGTGCGACGGCGGAAGCAATTTCAGTGCAATTCTCAGGATCGAAGTAAACGCCCCCATCGCGAAGCAGGTCCGGTAGCCCGCTCCGATTCGAGCAGGCCACCGGGAGACCGGAGGCCATTGCCTCCAGCAACGTAATTCCAAACGCTTCACACGAGGAGGCAAATAAGAAAATATCAGCATTCCTCAGCAAAGATGGCATGGCATCGTGGCTGACTCCGCCCATCCAATGAGCGAATGCTTCTGCTCGTTCCTTCTTCAGAGCACGGTCGAGCGCCTTACGGCCCAATTGATCGGCGCTTCCGACCAGCCAAAGCTGATAGTCCTCTCCCGTTGAATCACGCAATTGCTTGACTGCTTTCACGACGTTCCACTGATGCTTGTAAATCGTCACGGTCGATATGTATAGGATGTTGAGCGGGGGCCGGTCAATGCTTGGCGTGGGACTGTCTGCAAGGAAGTTTGCTTCAACTCCGTGAGGAATAACGGTACAAAACTTGATGCCAGCAACATTGCGCTCTGCTAGTTCCTGCGAATACGGCGAGAAGAAGATGACCCCAGCGGCCTTTGGATAAAGGACACGATGCCGCCGGCGCAATCGCCATAAGCTCCTCAACCAAGGCGCGGAAAATCTGTATTTGCGGTACTCTTTGTCGTCAAAATACAACAGGTTATGGCATGCTGCCACGACCGGCACGCCGGCCGGAAAGGATCCCAGCGTACCCGAGGGATAGAACAAAACATCCGGTCGCAGTTCACGTACGAATCTCGTGAAGTGCATCCGTTCCCACACTTGCGCGGAAATGGAGTTCTCGAGAGAGGGTACCGGGATCAGGCAGACGGCGGAATCCAAGGGTCCGAGTTCATTCTTGAGGGAGGGACTGCACACCAGAGTTATGCGAATGCCGGTTGGTGCCGCGGGAATGGCGAGCACCCCGTTGAGATACCTCATGTACCCGCCGCTCCCGCCGCGTCCCCCATACCAGAGTGCGTGAGTCATCTCCTGCTTGGCCATCAGACAGCCATAATCTTGCCTTCCAGGCTCAAAGATGGGTCTACATTCAAGCGTGGGCATCAGATCTCCAAAGCAATCCCCTGGTTAGTCCGGTGAGTTCCATCCGTATCTCCGGGTTGGTGGCTCCAGTCGCAACAGCAGAAATACTCCATACCAAGCCGATCATGGCCAAAATCAGCAGTCGCGATGAGGGTACCGGGAAGTAGAGCCGCGCGACTAGAACGACAGGAAATGTAGCGAGCAAAGGACGAATTGCGCCACACCATAGCCATTTCCAAAGTTCGCCGGGCAAGAAGCGCCGATGCAGCAAGTACATGAAGGGCGCCATAGTGCAAATCGTCATGACGAACCACGATAAGCCTGCGCCAACAATGCCGTACTTCATAACCAAGTAAAGCAGCAAGGGCGCAATCATGAGAAACGAAGCGACATTGACATAAACATTCAGCCTGACATGGCCATAAGCAAGAGCGACATAACAAGGAACAGCTTGAATGGCCTGCAGTAGTTGACCTCCGAGCAAGAGAGATGCCGCCGTTCCGGTGCGCTGTCCGGCTAGAGCCGAACCCGTCCACGCCCGGATAAAGTCGCCGGCAAAGAACGCCAGTGTGACGCCCGCAGGAATCGTGGCAATGGCGACCACCGCGCAGGTCCGATGGTAAAACCTCGTAAGCCCGATGGGGTCATTGGAGGCGACCATTGCCGTGAGGCGTGGGAATACGGCCAAGGCAATGGGGCTGGCCAACATGAGCGGAGCCGATGCCAAAGCACTGCCAAGTGTGTAGTATCCAAGCATTTCCAGTGGCAGCATCTTGCTGACGGTCAGTTTGTCGGCCTGAGTCAGGAGCGCGGAGATCGCCGCCATGCCAGCCATACCCGCTGCATATCGCCATGTGTTGCGGAAGACCTGCCAGCGAAAATGTGGCTGGATCCGGTGAGCGCTCGATGCCAGTGCACGCCACAGACATTGCCGAGCTGCTAGACAATATATGACATTGGAGACCAGTTGCCACATGGCAAAAGCAACGATTGTCGGGGACGCGAGCCATAAAACGAAGACCGCCCCAATTCCTCGGAATGCCCCCGTCGCAATCGTTACGGAATTTGCCTGCACTTGTTTCTGCAGTCCCATCAAGCCACCGATATAGAGGGCTGAGGGTAACTGAAGAGCGATGGCGACTCCCATTAGCCTTATGGCAGCTGTCATTTCGCTCGGATGCAAGACTCCGGAGCGTAGCCAGTGTGTGGCAATTACCGGTGACAACGCCCAGACGGTGACGGCTAAGCCGGAAGAAATGCAGAGATACGTCGATTCGTAGGTGCGCAGCAGGTCTGCCATTTCGACACCAGAGTCATTGCGGACGGATAGCCGGGCCATCTCCCGGTTCAAGGTTGCCGTGAATCCCATGTCCGCGAAAGCAAGGACGGCGAGCAGGGTTGAGTAGAACCCGATGATTCCGTAAGCTTCGATCCCGAGGAACCTGAGATAGATGGGAACAAACAGATAAACAGAAATGACACCCCAGGCGCGGGCTATTATGTTCGCGAGAATATTCCTTCTTATCATTTGGATTCAAAAACCAATCCCGAATCAATCCCAACTAAGTTTCAGGAGTAACGGACAGTGGGGGGCCCGAAACCGCACATCTTCGCAGAGGAATTCTCGGGATCCAAAGATAACTGCGCGGCGATGCACACGTGCAGATGACGCTGCTTCTACCTGCATAGATTTTGGCGGTCCTGCTTTGCAAAAATAGATAGAGGGTCAATTACTGCCTAATCAACTAAATGTTCTGCACATCTTCGCGCCAGACATTCCTTTGTACGTAGTTCACATAACTCAAGATAATGCGCAGAACTTTTTGTGAGACGTTAGGAACCGTGTATTCAGGCACCGTTCGCAGTCCAGCGTCAGGCTGATCTGCGAGAATCTTCAGAGCGCGAGTAACCCGCGCGATACTAAATCCCGTCATCATTACGGCTCCTTCCTCCATTCCCTCAGGACGCTCATGGGTTTCACGAAGGTTCAGAGCCGGAAATCCAAGGATGGAAGACTCCTCGGTAATAGTTCCGCTATCCGAGAGTGTCGCCTTCGCGTTCATTTCCAGATGAACAAAATCGAAGAGCCCCATGGGATCGCGTAGCTGCACGTCTGGATTCGACTTCACCCCAAGTTCGTTCAATCGCCTTCTGGTTCTTGGGTGAGTGGAGACAATAATGGGAATCTTGTACTTGGCGGCGAGTTGGCCGAGCAGAGCCACAAACCGCTCAAGCTCACACTGCCGATCCACATTCTCTTCCCGGTGGCAGCTCACGATGAAGTACTCTCCGGCCTTCAGGTGGAGACGTTGAAGAATGGTCGACTCGCGAATCTTGGGCAGGTAATGATGAAGAACCTCATACAGGGGGCTGCCCGTCTTTACGATGCGATCGGGCGCGAGACCTTCGCGCAGCAAATACTCGCGCGAAATGGAACTGTACGGCATATTGATGTCACTGATGTGATCCACAATCCGCCTGTTGATCTCTTCGGGTGAACGGTCATCGAAGCACCGATTCCCCGCCTCCATGTGAAATACGGGAATCCTTCTCCGCTTTGCTGGCAGCGCGGCCAGGGCACTGTTGGTATCCCCCAGAATCAAAACCGCGTCGGGCCGGATCTCTGCGAGCAGGCTGTCCGACTTCGCAATGACCAGCCCGATCGTCTCGCCAGCAGTCTCTCCAGCCGCGTTCAGAAAGTGGTCGGGTTTTCGAATCTCCAAGTCTTCAAAGAACAGTTGATTCAATTCGTAGTCATAATTCTGGCCCGTGTGAACGATCGTATGCACCATATATTGATCCAGAACGGTCATTACCCGCGACATCTTGATAATCTCGGGCCGCGTTCCAAGAATTGTCATAATCCTCATCGCAGAAGTTCCACCTTGGTCTCGGCGCTGTTTTCCAACATCAGACGATGCGAGCGTAGCATGGCCGTTGTTTCGCCAAGGCTCATCACGTCTTCATTGCTGCTGTAAGCGCCCTTGAGACAGCTCACGCCCTCCGCGGCCGCACCGTCTCCACTCCAAACTTCGGGCAGCATGGGCCGGATCACGTACCAGCGGCCGCACTTCACGGTCCGGTACGCTTCCTCGTCGCTCACCATGATCTCATGAACCTTTTCGCCGGGACGGATGCCAGTTATCATCCGGCGCACCGGCCGATCCCCAATGAGCGCCGTGGCGACATCGGCAATCTTCGCGGCAGGAGCCCGCGGCACCAGTGTCTCCCCGTGCCGTGCTTGGCTAATTGCGGCGAAGATGATGTCGACTGCATCGTCGAGTGTGAGCAGGAACCGCGTCATCTCGGGAGTTGTGATTGTCACCGGGCCACCGCTGCGGATCTGCTCGTGGAACAGCGGAATCACGGAGCCTCTTGACGCCAGCACGTTTCCATAGCGCGTGCACACGAAGCGGGTGCCTGGGCACCGCATGTTGGCCTGGATAAATACGCGTTCCTGCAGCGCCTTGGTCATGCCCATGACATTCACCGGCTTACATGCTTTGTCGGTAGAGACGCCGACCACGGTTTCTACCGGCAGGGTGTGTTCCTGAATCGCGCGCACAATGTTCTCGGCGCCACCAACATTGGTCTTGAACGCCTCATTTGGGAAGTACTCGCAAGTCGGAACCTGCTTCATCGCGGCGGCATTGACCACAATATCGGCATCGCGCAGCACACTGGCGACGCTGCCATAATCGCGGATGTCGCCAATGCGAAACTCCAGCAGGCGCTGGAAGTTTCTATAGATTATTTCATCCGTAGCCGCAACCCGATTCTCATACTCCACGCGGATGAAGTGTTGTTTGGCCTCATCGCGAGAAAAGACGATCACCTTCTCAGGATGCCCCGCCTCTCCGTTTAGGATGCGACGTGTGAGAACCTTTCCGAGAGATCCTGTCCCGCCCGTGATGAGAATTCGTTTTCCTTCAAGGATCTTGTCCATCTTTAGTTGACCCACTTTCCGTACGGCGAGCCGTCGTCGGCTAATTGGTGCGCGAGAACTGACCAGGGTGGGCATCGGTAGTCGATCGCTCCACGCAGTCTGTCGCATCTCATGCTCCTGTCCGAAACCTCCAGATCGTCGGGCTCGATCTGGATATCCAACTGGTAAGCTTCCCGGATGAGGCATAGGAGATCGTGCTTGGATATAGGTTCACTGGACACCTGATACAGCCCATGCAAAGAAGGGTGTTCCTGGATAATGGAAGCGACTAACTCGGCAAGATGATTTGTCGTCACCCCGGAGTAGATGACTCGCCGGTATCCGCGGACTTTGCCGTGATTCTGGGCGAGAAACCAGTCGAGAAGCGAGCGGTGTTCGCGCAGTTCCCGCCCAATCATGGAAGTTCTAAGAGCGAGCGCATTAGGTGCCGACACCTCGCCTAGATACTTGGTCTTTCCGTAAAGATCCTCGGCATCAGAAGCATCTCCTTCGAGGTAACTCCCACGCTGACCACTGAATACGCAATCGGTGCTGAAGTGAATCACGCGCCCGCCCCAGCGGGCAACGGCTTCAGCGAGTTTGTGGGGCAAAAGCGAATTAATTGTGATGCTGGGAATCGGAGAAGCCGCCTCCGCCCGCTGCTTGATCATGCCGACGCAATTGATTAAGTACTCCGGCTGGAAAGCCGACAATATCGCATACAGCGACGGGAATGCCGTCACATCGACACCGCTGATTACGTCGTTGCCTTGTAGCAATTCGACGCGGTCTAAAGCCGACGTTCGGATATCGCCGCGAACGGTGCAAAACGTGTCGGCGAAACGCTCTCGCAGCACCTGAAACATCTTGTGTCCGAGCATCCCGGTGCCACCCAACACCATGATCTTTGCGATCCTCAAGTCGTCACCTCCGGTCGAGTCGCCGGCTTCAACCCCAGATCGCGAATCGTTGCCGTACAGAGAGCAAGCGCCCATCTTTCGAACCTACGGCGATCTAAGCTTCCACAAAGAGTTGGGCGGCGCGCAAAGACAGTCGTCTTCGCTGGACCTATAACCGGAAGCTGACGAGCAGCGATGAATTGAAGCACTTGCTCCGGCTCCTCACGCATTACAAAATGGGATGCCTGCAACGTTCTAGAGACTGCCTTTAAAAGCGCGTCGAAGGTTTTGAAATGCTCTAACGGTTTGCGGATCAGTTCGCGTTACATCTCTCCACCACAATATCCAAATGAACAGACATGAGATGAAGAGGCCTCCGATCGTGGAAAGCACCAAGATCAGCAAGCGATGCGGAGACGATTTCCGTTCCGGTTCGATACCCGGCTCCACCACTTGAATGACAGCTGCTTCTTTGGCTTCATCCAATTTGGCAGCTTCGAATTGCCTCAGCAGAAGATCGAACAACGCCTGCTCATATTGCAGTTCCCGTGCAGCGCGAGCATACTCCAGCCCAGCTTTTGGAACGTCTTTCAGTCCGAGATCCGAATACCCCGTAGGTTGGGTGTGCTGTTCCATATGAGCGGCCTGTCCTTGCATCGTGTTGAGTTCGCGTTCCACCAATTGCACTTGGGGATTGTGTTCAGTCGAATACGACCGCAGCCCCTGCAACTGCACCTCTTTGGCCGCAATCTGGCCACGAAGCAATGAGAGGTTGCTGACAATAAGAGCGGCCTGTGCGTCAGGGCGAACCAAGCCCCCGCTCTGCTGCACTTGCTCCAAGGCTAGTTCTGCCTCAACCAGAGCCTCCTTCTGGCTTTTCAATTGCTCTTCAAAGAAAAGACGCCGTTTCGAAGCCTCCGTGACTGAAATCGTCTTACTGAGAATGCGCAGCTGCTCCGTGTAAGCATTTGCCATGTCGGCGGCGCGCTTTTTATTGTCATCTATCACTGATATGGAAATGAGGGTACTCGTATCCGAGGCGACCGTTGTATTGTTTTGCAGCTCTGTACGAGCGGCGGTCATATCCTTCGCGTCATAAATCGCCATCAAGTTGAACCGATTAATGACCGCGTCCGCAATGGGCCTCGATTTCAATAGGCCTATAT
>JBARBP010000032.1:0-25749 GCA_049793195.1 Occallatibacter sp.
CCCGCGCACAGCGTGCTCTTGCCGCCGCGGTACTCAACAATCGGAAGCCCGATATGATTCACTTTCGGGGCTGGTGCGTTATTTGCCGTAGTGGTTGCCATTCTTAGAGGCCCTCCTTCGTCGCAAACTCTTCTGTAATCGTGCGGGCGTCCACAGGCAATCCGTTGTAGTGCAGGATGCTGCGCAGCTTCGCCACCTGCTCAGCCGGTAGATCCAGCTTCAGCAGGCTCTCCAATTGCGCGTCGCGATCCTGTTCCACCACGTAAACACGTTCGTGCGAAGCCACAAAGTCGTGAATCTCGTGCGCGAACGGATACGCCCGGATGCGCATGTAATCCACGTCCTTCCCAAACTCCTTCTTGATCTGGTCCATGCTCTCGCGCAACGCGAAGTCCGTCGTGCCGTAAGCCAGGAAGCCAATTTTCGAGGTGCCGTCCTTTACCGTGATTGGCGCAGGAACCAGCTTGCGCGCGCTCTCGAACTTGCGCAGCAGCCGGTCCATCACTTGCTGGTACTCGTCCGGCTTCTCCGTATAACCTGCCGCGTCGTTGTGTCCCGAGCCGCGCGTAAAATAGGCCGCCTTCGGATGATCCGTTCCCGGCAGCGTCCGCCATCCGATCGCGTCGCCATCCACATCGCGATAGCGCGCGAAACTGCCCAGCTTGTCCAGATCCGCCTTCGTCAGAACCTTGCCCCGATCCAGAGGCTTCTCCGGGTACACAAACGGATCGGACATCCAGTTGTTCATGCCTAGGTCAAGATCTGTCAGCACAAACACCGGCGTCTGCAGCCGCTCTGCCAGGTCGAACGCCTGACCGCCCAGCTCAAAGCACTCCTTCACATTCCCCGGCAGCAGAACGATATGCTTCGTATCGCCGTGCGATAAAAACGCCGTCGAAAGCAAATCCGCCTGCGAGGTCCTTGTCGGCATGCCCGTCGAAGGTCCCGTCCGCTGCACGTCGAAGATCACGCCCGGCAGCTCTGCATAGTAGCCCAGCCCGGTGAACTCCGCCATCAGCGAGATGCCCGGCCCTGACGTCGCAGTCATCGACCGCGCTCCTGCCCAGCCCGCGCCCAGCACCATGCCGATCGCCGCCAACTCGTCTTCGGCCTGCACAACGGCAAATGTCGCCTTGCCCTCCGGCGTCACGCGAAACTTCTTCAGCAGGTCGGTCGTCGCTTCCACCACACTGGTCGAAGGAGTAATCGGATACCACGCCACCACCGTCACGCCCGCAAACACTGCGCCCATGCCGCACGCTGCGTTGCCGTCGATGATGATCTTCCCCTTCGTCTCATTCATCGCCTCGATGAAGTAAGGGTCCTGCTTGGTAAACGTAGTCTGCGCGTAGTCGAACCCGGCCTTTACCGCGCCAAAGTTCAAGTCGAAAACCTTCTGCTTCTTTGCAAACTGTTTGCGCAGCCCGCTCTCCACCAGGCCGAGGTCGATGTGCAGAATCTGCGCCACCGCGCCTACGTAAACCATGTTCCGCACCAGCTTGCGTAGCTTGGCCTCGGGACATACCGCTGCCGTAATCTTGTCGAACGGCACCGGATAAAACACGATATCGTCGCGATACTGCTTCAGTTCCAGCTTTTCTTCGTAGATGACCACGCCGCCGGCTGGCATCGACAACACATCTTCGCGAGCTGTGTCGGGGTTCAACGCCACCAGCACCTCGGAGTCGCGCTTGCGGGCAACGTAACCGTCCTTGCTGGCGCGAATCGTGTACCACGTGGGTAATCCGGCAATGTTCGACGGGAAGAGATTTTTTCCGCTGACCGGAACTCCCATTCCGAAGATACTTTTCAGCAGTACGCTATTGGCGGATTGCGAGCCGGACCCGTTCACCGTTGCTACGTTGATGCTGAAATCGTTTGTCACGCGCGGGCGCGCGCTCATTAAGCCCTGCTCTTGACCCAGGGCCAGGTCTCCTGTCGCCATTTGGCGGGATTCCCTTCCGAAAGTATTCTGAAAATGCGGCGCGTTTTTTCACGCCCAAGTGTGATTATAGTCACTTAAAGGCGTGAGCGTACCGCTTCATGACCCGAAGGTAACCCCTTTATGTACCTTATATAAGTGATCAAAAACACCCTATCCACCCCAACTCGCGCCCGAATCGCAAAAAATCCCATTCTGAGGGGATTAGCGCCCCACTTTCGGCGCGGCACGATCGCACCTAAAGTGGGATAGCTCCATCGATTCAAAGCCCTTATCGCAATTTCGAACCGAGGTCGTCTCTTGAAAAGGCGCGACTCTTAGCCACGCCCTTTCAACGAAAATAAATTTGGATTTCAGCTCCAGAACGAACGCTGGTCTTTCAACTCGATTCGTTCACGAGTCGGCTTGAGCTTCTCGAAATCCAATTACTTGACCAGCTCCGAAGCCACCTCAATCTCCAAATGCTGCGTGCCTCTGGGAACATCGAGCGACCCCAGAGCCACCGGCTTTCCCGGCGTCAGGTTCGACATCCCATCCAGCACCGTCTGTCGAACAATCGGATCCTGCACCCTCACCCCTGACTTCTCTTCCGCGGTGCTCGTCTGTTCCACCTTCGAGTGCAGGTTTTCTCCTTCCACCGATGCCTCAAGATCCAGACCCACGTCCTGGTATTGAAACTGCGTGTTTGAATTGGAACTACCAGTGTCGAACGACCCAGTCACAATCGGTATCCGGCTTCCTTGCTTCAGAGTCGTCTTGCCTCCTGAAGCCACGATCAACGTGAAATGATGGTCCCCTTCGCGTTTTCCGCCGTCCATCTCGGTAATCGCATACGTGATCCGGTAGATCTTCCTGGGCTGGTCAAGCTCCGAGATCAGCTTCTGGGCCTCCGCCAGATCTTCTGCGCTGCCGCGAATCGAAATCGCGTTCTGCGACTGCACGCCGTAAATCTTGGCTTTCGGCAGCATGTTCCGCAGATCTGTCTGGATATCGTTAAGGTTGTTCTGCTGGGTAGCATTGGCCAGGTAAAACACCTCAAAGATATCCGCGCTTGGTTTTTGTTCAGCAGTCTTCTGTTCATCAGCCTGCGTTTGTGCGCCGGCAATCGGCACAAACAACATGGCCGTCAGCGCAAGTCCAAGAAGCACACTTACGCGCCTCCGCCGCCAGGCGGTCCCGTCACCAAATGAATTCATCTTTCGCGTCTCCGAATGGATTGTCGGAAGAGCCCCAGGCCTGCACCCCGCATCAACGCCGCAGCCTCTTCTATGCACACAGACGCCCACGCCCCGCAGCCGCTCGGAATATTTTTGAAGCTCCACAACTCTCGTTCCGCTCTTAGGCAGAGTGATCGCGCAATTCGGTCAAAGTTGCGGTGCTTCGGTTTGGTTGCGATGCCGCTTGCGAGGCTGGGATTGTCTGTCATCCGCTAGCAGGTCGTACATCGTGAACTGCGCCTGAGAAACCCCTCGGTCGGCGTGAGCGGCACTTTGCGTGGTGATATGAATCCACTCGTGCACAATCACGCGCGCCATGGCCTCGCCCATCACGGCATTCCTCCGGTCACGGTTCAAATGCATTCCCATCCGTCCTAACATCTGCACCAGAAGCCTGCAATCCACATGAACGTAGGGCTCGATGCGCCCATTCACCCGCTTCACCCAGCCCAGCGCTCCCTCAATGACATGCCCCGAGTCGAGCGGGGGAGGCACCAGGGCGCAATCGCCTTGCAGGTAGACGGCGATGGCATCCTTGAGTTGCGGAACATGAGCGATTGCATCGCCGCGGATCAGTTCGGCATCCGAGGCCAATGGCCGACCGTCTGCCGAGCCAGTGAGACCGCTGTGCAATGCGGCGAACAATGCGTTCCACTCATCGTCCGCCATTCGATGGTCCGCGAAGATCACAAGTGTCGTGTGCGGCGCTGCCGGCGCCGGAATCTCAGCAAGCACCCTGTCGCAGTAGACGAATACCACGCAGAACGCAACGATCAACAGAAATTTACCCGGCCCGAGAGGCCGGCGGGGAAGCTTGACTCTCATAATGCGAGTTTGTTGCACGCCCGCATATCTGTCCAATAGATTGATATGATACATTCAATCTGAATTGGAGATTGCACATGGAAGTCCGTCAGTTGCAGATCTTTCGGACCCTCGCTGATGAGCTCAACTTCACGCGCACAGCCGAAAAGGTGCATACGGTCCAGTCAAACGTGACCGCCCAGATCAAGGCTCTTGAAGAGGAACTTGGCGTTCCGCTCTTCGACCGGCTCGGACGTCGCGTGACCCTCACCGACGCGGGCCGTCGCTTTCAGCCCTTCGCCGAACAGGCTCTTGCGGCAATGGAACGGGGCGAGCACGCCATTCGCACCTGCACTGAGCCCACCGGCCCTCTCCGCATCAGCTCGCCTGAAAGCGTGCTCACCTATCGCCTGCCTCAGGTCCTGCACGCCTTTCGCCGCCGCTTTCCGAATGTTGAACTTTCCTTTCGGCCTCACTTGTCCGCTTCACTCGACGCAGAGCTTGAGAACGGCAAGCTCGATATTGCCATAGGCATGTGCGACGTTTGCTCCAATCCGGCGCACAGAGCCATCCGCCTGCACACAGAAAAAGTCTTCCTCATCTGCGACCCTACGCATCCTCTCGTGAAACGCAAGTCGGTAAAGCCCGCTGACCTGGCCGGCCAGACGCTGCTCCTCACCGAGGCCGGCTGCGGCTATAGATCCAAGCTCGACAGGATTCTGGCCCTTCAAAATGTCCGGCCCGGCAATATAACGGAGTTCTCCAGCGTGGAAGCCATAAAAGAGTGCGTCAGCATGGGGATGGGCCTGGGGTTGCTGCCGGCAATGGTGGTGTCGCGCGAGCTGCGTCAGAATCATTTCATGGCATTAAACTGGTCTGGTCCTTCGCTCGACATCGCCACGCACGTCCTCTGGCACAAGGACAAGTGGATCTCGCCGGCCATGGCGGCTTTTCTGGAGCTGGTTAAAGGCAGCGTGCATGACGATGAGTGTGCCGCTCCCGAACGCGCGTCTTCGACCGCTCTGCGAAGCCCAAGACAAAGCAAGAAGTAGATGGCAAGCTCTGCGGCACGGGTATCAGGGTTGTAGCCGGCCCCCTCGTCCAGGCCTTGACCGCCGTCCAGTCCCGAGCATCGGTGGCCGGTTTCATTTCTCCGACTTCACTTACTTCACCGGAGAGTTCTACCGCAGATCTTGTCGGATCGAGAAGTGCGCTAGCCCCGTCCTCCCGTGCTAAAGTCGAATGAAAATGACTGCGATTTCAACACCTGAACAAAAACTCGCTGCCCTTGGAATTACTCTCCCGGCGCCTCCTTCACCCGGTGGCAATTATGTCTCCGCCAAGCGTCTGGGCTACGTGGTTTATCTCTCCGGCGTTATCTCGACCGGGCCAAATGGCGTCATTACCGGAACCGCGGGCGCAGGCAGCACACTCGAAGAGGGCTATGCTGCGGCGCGCGCCTGCACTCTTACTCAACTCGCCGTGCTCGCGCGCGAACTCGGCTCCCTGGACCGCGTGGCCGAGGTGCTCACCGTGAATGGCTATGTGAATGCCGCGCTTGGTTTCGCTGACCTGCCCGCCATCGTCAACGGCGCGTCCGATTTGCTTGTCGAAGTGTTTGGCGAGGCAGGCCGTCATGTCCGCGCAGCCATTGGCGTAAGCGGCTTGCCCCGCAACGCTCTGGTCGAAATTCAAATGTCCGTAAGAGTGAAGGAACCATAATGGAACACTCCCTCCCAGCCCAACCCACGCACTCGGTTTGGGACCGCTCGCTGAAACCGCGCCTGCACATCGAGCCCGGCGACGAGGTCGAAATCGAGTGTGTCGATTCCAGTGGCAGCCAGGTGCACCCCGGCATGGCCGTTGCGGACTTTCTCAAAATCGAACGCACCCGGATTCACGCTCTCACCGGGCCGATATGGATCGAAGGCGCAGAGCCCGGCGATGTTTTGGAAATCGATGTACTCTCCACGCGTCATAGCGGCTGGGGTTGGTCCAGTGTGATTGAAGGCTTGGGTTTTCTCAAAGATCGCTTTCATGGGCCCGACCTGTTCCACTGGCGGCTCGACGGCGAGTCCTCAAGTTCGCTGGCCCCGGCCGTCGTACCTTTGCGGCCGTTCCTTGGTGTAATGGGCGTCGCCCGCGCAGACGACGGTGCCTTTCGCACGCGACCGCCAGGCCCCTTCGGCGGAAATCTGGATGTGCGCGAACTCTGCGCCGGCTCAACGCTCTACCTGCCGGTCTTCAACCACGGCGCGCTCTTCAGCTGCGGCGACGGCCATGCCGCGCAAGGCGATGGCGAGGTCTGCATCAACGGCATCGAGTGTCCACTCGACGTCACGCTCCGCTTCCACCTTCATAAGCAGCAACCTCTGGTGAGCCCACTAGTCGAGGCCTCCGACAACATCGCACCCGATTCCACCGCCAATGCCTGGGTCGTTCTCGAAACAGGAACCGATCTCGCCGACACCGCCCGCGCCGCCACCAGCCGCATGGTCGATCTGCTGGTCAGCCGTTGGGGCTTCTCTGAAGTTCACGCTTACATTCTCTGCAGCGTAGCCATGCGTCTGCGTCTCAGCCAGATCGTCAACGAGCCCGTGCACACCGTGAGCGCCGCGCTCAGCAAGCAAATCCTCCCCGATCGGAGACTCTTTCCCGCCTGATGATCATTAACGATCCCGAGGTTGTGGCCGAGTTGCAGGCGCTTTATCCGCGCTATGAACAAGCCCTCGTCTCCAACGACGTCGACACACTGGTGTCGATGTTCTGGGCGGGCCCGGAAGTGATGCGCTTCGGCGTAACAGAGAATCTCTATGGCCCCGAAGAGCTGGCCGCCTTCCGCAAAGGCCGCCCCGCCGCCAATCTCGCTCGGACCGTCAAGCGCCTCGGCATCGTAACCTTCGGCCGCGACTTCGCCAGCATCACCCTTGAGTTCGAACGCTCGACGCCATCCGCCACCATTCACGGCCGCCAAAGCCAGACCTGGGTAAGATTCGAAGAAGGCTGGCGCATAGTCTCCGCCCACGTCTCGCTCTTGCCGGCGCACACATAGCCAACGAGAACCGACGACGCCGCTACGCGCTCAAATCCCCTGCCACGGCACTGTCATCCAGAGGAGCGCAGCGACGAAGGATCTGCAGTTGCTCTTTTCATGTTCTCGGCGAAAGCACCTTCCATGAACGATCCCGCGGGCGAAAGTGTGATAACGTCCTTACCCACTCAACCTAACCGTGATCCTCTCCTCACGCGCCCTCACAAACGCCGTCTCCAACTCCTGCGACGACGAAAACCTCTTCCCTTCCACATGCCGCGCTGGAAACTCAAACGTCAATTCCTTCTCCGCAAATGGCCAGGGCGTCAAACGAAAATGACGCGCCCCAACAGGCCTCACCTTCACTTCCGCTTTCCCTCCCGTCGTCAGTGCCAGCGGATGCAGCAAATCCGCCGGTGCGCTAAACGCCACGCAGGCCAGCAGCGAAAGATTGTCGCAAGCCTGCAACAACCTGAATTGCTCCAAAATCTTTTGCGCCGTTTTTTCCTCCGCAGCCAGCGACTCATCCCCCGCAATCGCCGCTCGCATTTCCGTCTGATATTCTCGTTGCCTCTCCAGAAATGCATCCAGCAACGCAAGTCCCTCAGCCGCCATCGTCGACCGGTCCGCATGCGCCGTCAAAAGATTGTACGTGTGCATTGAGATCAGCAGACCGGCATAAGGATCGTCCTCCGCAAGAATCCGCACCGCCCGTTCTCGCACCGCAAGATACTCTGCTAGATCAATCTCCTCGAACGCCGAATACTTCCCCACTAACTCCGTTGAAAACGCCGACGGCTTGCCCTCGCGCGTGATCGACGGATGCGCATCCCGCGCCGCCCAACCATCGTCGTGGCAGGCGATCCCCTTCAGCACCCGCGCCCGCGGCTCCGGCTTGCGAAACTCCGCATTCCCCCAGGCCGTCGCAAACGCTCCCGCCAACCGCGCGTGATCCAGATGCGTAATCAACCACCATCCCGCCGCCGATTCCATCCGTAACATACGCTTTCCCCCTACTCCGCCGCCTGCGGCCGGCTTGACTCGTGCCAGTTGTGCAGTGCCAGCCACTCCAGAAACATCACAATAAAGAAAAAGGCGAATCCCAGCACCGTGGCCGCCGCCACTAGCGCAAACAGATACGCAGTCTCCATCTGGTTGTTTGCGTATGTGATCGCATACCCCAGGCCGCCTTCTCCAACCCGCGTCGAGCCCGCAAATAACTCACCCATGATGCCGCCAATCACGCTGATCCCCGCCGAGATGCGCAACCCGGCAAACAGACTCGGCAGCGCATTGGGCAGCCGCAGCTTGAACAATGTCTGTCCCGCAGACGCTTTGTGCATCACAAATAGATTCACCAGGTTTTCATCCACACTGATCAGTCCTTGCGTCGTGTTGGCAATAATCGGCGCGAGGCAAATAACAAATGTAACCACCATCACCGCGAAGATTCCCGCGCCCACCCACATGATGATCAACGGCGCAATCGCGACAATCGGCACCGTCTGCAGCAATATCGTATATGGATAAAACAACTGCCGAAGCCAGCGCCACTGCGCAAAAATCATCGCCACCGCAATGCCCACCACAATACTCGCTGCAAGCCCTCCCGCCGCCTCAATCGCCGTAATCGTCAGCGAATTCATCAGCGATGCGAACCGCGTCAGCATCGCATGAAGCACATCAATCGGCCCAGGCAAAATGTACATCGGCAAATGATTGAACCAAATCGTCGCCTGCCACAAAGCCAGCAAACATCCGAGTACAATCACGCTATTGATCGCCACCATGCCGCGATTCCTCATGCCTGGTGCACCCCTCGCAACAGCCGGGTAGCCTGCGTAACTGCCTCCTCAAACTCCATCGATTCCCGCGTCTCCGCCGTGCGCGGCCAGGGCAGATTCACCTGCATCTCGTGCGCCATGCGTCCCGGATGCGGAGCCAGAATCACAATTCGCGTAGAAAGAAACACGGCCTCCGCTACCGAGTGCGTCACAAACAGAACGGTCCACTTTTGCTCTGCATACAAACGCAAGAGCTCCTCATTCAAACGGTCGCGCGTCATCTCATCGAGCGCGGCAAAGGGTTCATCCATCAGCAGAATCCGCGGCCGGCTCACCAGCGCTCGCGCAATCGACACGCGCATCTTCATGCCCCCTGAAAGTTGCCGCGGATAACTGCCCGCCACGCGCTCCAGGCTCACCAGTTCCAGCATCTTCGCCACCCGTTCCTTGCGCAGCGCCCGCGCCGCATACTCCAGTTCAAGTCCCAGGCCCACATTCTCTTCCACGGTCCGCCACGGCAGCAGCGTCGCATCCTGAAAAATGAAGCTCATCATCTCGCGCGCATTTTTCGGTGTCATGCCGTTCACTTGCACTTCGCCGTCACTTACCGGGCTCAATCCGGAGACAATCTTGAGCAGCGTGGACTTTCCGCATCCCGAAGGACCGAGAAAAGTCACAAACTCGCCGCGCTCTACCACCAGCGAGATGTTCTCCACCGCAGTTGTATCCTTGTAGCGCTTGCTCACGCCGCGCAACAGAATCTCTGCAACGGCGTTACCCGCCTGCGTCACCATGCCGGCTCTCCTTTCACCGGCAGGTACAATGCGGAGCCATGCGACGCCGAATGCAGCACCTGCTGCGTCGAACGCCCCCAGTTCCAGTTGTCCGCAAACTCTGGCGGCGCGTCGGTCGAGGGATTGCGGTCATAAAGCGGAAACGCCGAGCTCGCAATCTCCAGCCGCAGCCGCTCCCCGGTCTCAAGCACAAAAGCAATCGGCTCCAGCGTGAATTCCCACACATAAATCTCATCCGCCCTGTAGCCCGCATCGCGAAACAACCACGAGCTACGCGCAATGCCGATCGACAGAAACTCTGCGCGCCCCCCCTGAGTTACCTTAACCATCTTCGCCGTAAAGTCCGCATGAGCCGCAGAGGTCGCCGCATACAGCACGATGCGCGCATGCCCAAAGATCTCCATTGCGCGCGCAACTGGCTCCGACGTGTAAACAAGCAGATTGTTCCCCATCTCAACCGCTGCCTGATCGAACGGCCCGCTCAAACTCCGCGTGCCACCGGGTGCCGGGACCGGAACCTCAGGGTCGTACACAAACACATCCCGCGGCTCGTCTTCCATTGGCGCATCCTTCGCAAGCCGTCCATCCCCTTTGCGCGAGTTCGCCTTCCCCGCGCTCCGCAGATAGAGTGCATGCGTCTCCGTAGGCCACTCATCCGCGCTGCGCCATTCATTGGCGCCAAGCGCAAAATATCGAATCCGTCGCTCGCCTTCAAATTCGCCCGCATCCTTCAGCCAATGATTGAACCAGCGCAGCAGAATCGCGTCCGTATCGAGATTCGCAGCCTCGCCGAGATTCGCCTCACCCAGTCGATCTCCCCATGGCATATGCACCCACGGGCCGGCAATCAGATATTGATTCGCCCGCGCAAACTCACTGCCCGCGCCCGTGCGCAAAGCAACATACCCCGCGATCGAGCCTTCAACATAGGTATCGAACCATCCTGCAACGTGCAGCGCAGGAATCTGAATGCGATCGATCCGCGCACTGATGTCCAGTGCTTCCCAATACCCGCTTGGCTCCCGATGCGAAAACCAATCGCACACGTAGCTGGCAAGCCCTTGATCGGCGATCGCGGGAT
This sequence comes from Occallatibacter sp., assembly GCA_049793195.1. GTDB lineage: Bacteria > Acidobacteriota > Terriglobia > Terriglobales > Acidobacteriaceae > Telmatobacter. The sequence goes on from JBARBP010000032.1 coordinate 10,654, forward strand.
GCGCGCCGTAAGGTACGTGCATAGCCTGCGCGCGAATGTTCGCCCACGCCGCTTCCAACCTGCTGCTCGCCGTGTGCAATCCCTGCCGCCGCGCGTCTTCACGCAACATCTGAATTCCCCAACTCAAACTCGAGCTCAGTCGCAGCGCGCCATGATGATAAAACCATCCATGATAAAGATCGACAGCCGTCATGTGCGGAGCAATGCACTTCAGGCCTTCGGGTTGCTCGGCAGCCGCCAGCAGTTGCGTTGCACCCTGGTATGAGAATCCATACATCCCGATGCGCCCGTTTGAAGCTGAATGCGCGCACAACCATGCAATCGCCTCGGCTCCATCGCGCCCTTCGCTCCGAAACGGATAAAACTCTCCCGTGGAGCCACCACGTCCGCGCACATCCTGAATCGCCACATGATAGCCATGCCTTGCAAACCACACCGGATGCGCATAAACAACCGTCGAAGCAATGTCCCGCCCATAGGGCTGCCGCATCAGCAGCGTCGGCCACGGCCCGTCTCCCGCTGGATAGTAGTGATCTGAAACCAGCACGGTTCCGTCGCTGAGCCAGCACTCAACGCCTCGCTCCAGGCGAACTCCGTTCCCGCAATCGATGAGGGTCATTGTCAAGCCCCGTGCTTTGGTTCAAAGTTATACATCGCTACCAGCAGCTCCGCAATGCGCGCAGCTGCATCGTTCGACCACCGCTCGCCATTCTCCGCCGTGGCTGCTGTCGGATCGCCCAGCACGCCGCTCGGAGCAATATCTTTCGTCAGCCACGCAAAGTTCGCCGATGACCCTTCCGGCTTCAGCATCTCCGGCTGATCCATGCGCGCAATGTAATTCGCCGTGTACGCTTCCCGGTGCACCAGCGCCGGCGTCGCATGAAGCAGATAAGCAGTCTCGATCTCCCCCGCGTGGAATCCATACGCGCGTTCCTGTTTGCTCACCCCATCGAAAGCCGCGCCCGGCGATCCGAACAGCGAAAATGTGCGCAACCCGAACTCCGCCCGAAGATCGCGCGCCAGCACATCCACAAGCGAAGTGTTCCCGCCATGCGTGTTGTATAAAACAACCTTCTTGAATCCGCCCGCCGCAATGCTCGCACCCAAGTCGCGCACCACGGCAAGAAATGTTTGCGCACTTACCGACATTGTTCCAGGGAAACCAATATGCTCGTTGCTCTTCCCGTAGCAAATTGCCGGCAGAGAAAAAATAAACAATTCCGCAGGAAGCAGCGCAAGAGCCTTGCCCAGCAAAAGATTGTTGATCAGCGTATCCGTAGCCAGCGGAAGATGATGCCCGTGCTGCTCAATCGCGGCCGTCGGCAGCACCAGCAACGTCGTCGCACGCGGCAAGGCATCCACCTGCTTCCAGGTCAGGTAAGCAAAGTTGCGTTCATCCGGAATCCAAGTCTTCACCGCGTCACCGCCTGCTTGCGAAAGCTGACCATCTTACCTGGATTCAGCAGCCCGCGCGGATCGTACCTCTGCTTCGCCAGCAGCTGAATATTGTCAGCGCGAAACCGCCCGCCATCTTCCAGGTAATTCACATGCGGGTTAGCAACAAACACCCCAATCGATCTGCAATAAGCAATCATGTCGTTCAATCGCTCCTCGGTTGTAAAACGCACCACAGGTATCGCCCCCGGAATCACCACGCCCTCGCTATTCTTCATAAATTCAATGTGAAACAGAATCTCCTGCCCGTAGCGTTCGCGCAAAAGCCGAAACTGTTCCCGGCACTCCGAAGCCAAAAATCCGCACTGTAAATACGTGTATGCCGAGTCGGCCTTCATCGCCCACAGCGTCGTATGGTTCCATGTGTAGTCGCTCAGCAGAGGCTGTGTGCGCGGTCCCTCATAAGCCCCTGTAAACGTCACCTCGCCTCCAGCCGCAACGGCCGCAGCGCGCAAGTCCTCAAGCTGCTCGGTCGCAATCATGATCAGCACCAGCGTCTTGTCCGCGCGCACCAGTTGCTTCACTGGAGAAAAGAAAGACGGAATAGGCCACTCGAACACCGTCGCCAGCCGCTTGGTCCACGCCGCATCCACGGCGACCGACTCCGTAAAGCTGAATGCTTGGTCATAGGTATCGAACGCCGCGGTCATCTGCGTCCACTCCACTGCCGGCGTCAAGGCAAACCAGATCCGCGTCAGCACGCCATTGGTTCCCCACGCGTGCAGAATCTCATGCACCGCCGGGCCCTCGTGCATCACCACGCGCGGCTCTTCCTCCATCGTCACCACCTCGAAGCCGCGCACGGTATCGAAATCGCGCAGCCCGCCATGCGTCACCGAGCCAATGCCTCCCGACCCTCCCGCAAGAAAGCCGCCCACTGAAGCCTTCACCAGCGTCGATGGATACATCCGCAGTTCCCATCCCCGTTTGCGTGCCTCTGTCTCCAGCGCCCCGAGACGCAATCCCGGTTCGCAAACGGCCACGCCGTCGTCAGTAATCTCTTCCAATTTGTCCATCAGCGAAAGGTCCAGCACGATGCCGCCTTCAAGCGGTACGCACTGTCCGTAATTGCCCGTGCCCGCCCCGCGCGTCGTGACAGGAACACCGTTTGCGCCCGCGAACCGCAGCACGGCCAGAATCTCCTCAACGCTCACCGGCTGCGCCGCAACGTCGCCATTCTTGCCTACCAACTGCGGCCGCAGCACCGGCGAATACCAATAAAAATCGTGCGAAAGCCGATCAACCACCGCGGGCGCCGTCAGCACACGCGCCGGATCGATTACCTTGGCCAATTCCGCCGCAAGCCATTCCAGCATGGAGAAGACCTCTCACATCCGCTTCATCTGCTGACAGCTATCTTCGTTTCCGAGTGCTCCAAAGTCGAAACGCCCTCAGCATCCGAGGATCGGTAAACAGCGCGTAGCACCTTTCGCGCAACACTGGCCCGTCGACAACGCATTGCATATCGCTCCGCGCGGCCACCTCTGTCGCAGGAATCTGAATCTGCTTGCAATGTCTGTTTGCGTCTTCAATGTTCGCGCCGTAAACCACACGATCCAGTCCCGCCCACAACGCCGTGCTCATGCACATGGGGCACGGCTCACACGTGGTGTAGAGCGTATATCCCGCCAGCGAAACCTGCTTCAGCCTCTTCGTCGCCAGTCGAATCGCGCGCACCTCAGCGTGCGCGCTCGGATCGGACTCCCGCGCCACATTGTTCAGCGCCCGCAGTAGCACCTTTCCCGATTTCGTGTGAACAATGGAAGCTCCAAACGGACGAGGACGCGCGGTGCGAAGCGATCGCGCTGTGAAGGCCGCAAGCGCAGCCATCCTTTCCTGGTCAATCGCCGACTCTGGAGCGAGCGCACGAGAGCGCTTTACCTTCCCTGCTTCAGCACGCCTGGCGTTTGAAACAACTCCCATACTCGAACTTAGCATGATGCGCTGCTCAATCGCTCAGGAAAAATTCTCACCGCGCCCCTCCAGTCTTGACGCCCTTACAATCTGTTCATGACAATCCCCCTGTGGACTCTCCGCGGCCTCCGCCACGCTCTCGCCACTGGAGTTCTTCAACCAACCACTTTGGCGGATCAGGCCCTGGCGCATGCCAACCGGAACCCCAGCCGCAACACCTACCTCTGGCAGGATGCCGCGTGGACCCGCTCTGAAGCCGCACGAGTCGAGGCCATGCCACGTGGCGGCAACGGCCCGTTCGGCGATGGTCACTCCGCGCTTTGGGGTCTGCCCATCTCCGTCAAAGACTGCTTCGACCTGGCCGGCGCGCCCACCAGTTGCGGCGTACATTTCTACCGCGACCTCAACGGAAAAGCCGCATGCGACTCGTGGCTCGTTGAGCAACTTCGCGAGTCCGGCGCCGTCATCGCCGGCAAAACTCACCTCCACCCGCTGGCCTACGGCATCACCGGAGAGAATCCTGAATTCGGCGACTGCCTTCAGCCCGGCAACCCCGGCGCATTGACCGGTGGCTCGTCAAGCGGCGCCGTCGCCAGCGTCCTTGAGGGCTCCGCATTCGCCGCCATCGGGACTGACACCGGTGGATCTGTCCGTGTCCCTGCCTCGCTCAGTGGTCTGGTTGGTTATCGAGCCACGCTCGGTCGCGGCAACTGGCGCGGTGGCGCCCACCTTGCGGAATCCTTCGACACCATGGGCTGGCTCTTTCGCGACCTTGAAGACGCCCCGTTCCTTGCTTCGCCCTTCGCATCCGCCGAGCCTGCCTGGCAACCATCATTCACGCGATTCGCCGCCATCGCTGACAGTTTCCTCCATGATTGCGAACCCGAAATCATCGCCAGCTTTCACAACACAATCCGTGAATTGCAAGCGCTCGGACTTGAAGCCCGGACCGTCTCGCCAGACTGGTGGACCGAGTCCGCGGATATCTTCTCGCCCATCCAAGCCTCGGAAGCTTCCCGTATCCATGCTGGCCATTTCGGCCGGATCCAACCCGACATCCGCGAACGTCTCGAGCGGGGCGCCCGCATTGCACCTGCCGAACTTGCCGCGCTCCGTCAACGCCACGCTGCCTTCAACCTGCGCATGGATGATTTGTTCGCCGAGCACCAACTGCTCCTGCTCCCCTGCGCGCCAGTGGCGCGCCTTGCCGCAGGCGCGGATCACAGCAAAACTCGCGTCCGCCTTTTGCCTTACACCACTCCCTTCAGCCTCGCGGGAGTGCCGGCGATCGCCATTCCCTGCGCCATAGGTGGCATGCAACTGGCAGCAACCCGCGGCTTGGACGAGCCCCTGCTCCAGCTTGCCGCCCGCCTCGGCGCAAGCCGAAAAGCAGCATCGCCAACGTCGCGCACATCGTAGCGCATCAAAACTTCCCTTTTAAGGATGCTTTCCAAGGCCTTTATTCCATCCTGATTGATTTGCATTCATAGTGGATACGACCCGTTTCCCCGTCAACTAGCCAGAGGCCGATCTTGAGAGCATCCATATATACCGGTTGCGCCGCACTCGCCATCTCCCTGGCCCTCGGCCTCTCTGGTTGTCGCGTTCGTCAATCCGCCACGCAAGACGGCCTGACACCCCTCCGTCTCCAACTTGACTGGTACCCCCAGCCCGAGCATGGCGGCTTCTACACCGCCCAAATGCTTGGCTATTACAAAGCCGAAGGCCTTGACCTCACCATTCTGCCCTTGCCCCAATACGGCAGCGTGGCCCAACTCGTCTCCACCGGCAAGGCCGACATCGGCCTCGGCTCCAGCGACCAGGTCCTTGAGTGGGATTCAAACGGCTTGCCGTTACTCGCCATTGACGCAACCATGCAACATGATCCCCAGGCCATCATGGTCCACAAAGACTCGCCCGTACAAGGCTTCAAGGATCTCGAAGGCCGTGCCGTCGCCGCGCAAACCGGGGCTGTCTGGCTCAAGTACGTCATCAGCCGCTATAACCTCCACAACGTCCGCCAGATCCCCTCCACGCTTTCCATCGCCAACTTTCTGTCCGACCCCAACTACGTGCAGCAAATCTTTATCACCAGCGAGCCCTTTTTCGCCAAGCAGGCTGGCGCCGAGGTCCGCACTCTGTTCATCAGTTCTTCCGGCTACGATCCTTATCGCGTGCAATTCACCACGCGCGCCTTTGCCGCCCAGCATCCTGACGTCGTGTCCAAGTTTGTCCGCGCCAGCATCCGCGGCTGGAATCAGTATCTGCTTGACCCGGCGCCAACCAATGCCCTGCTTCTCAAGCTCAACCCAGCCCTCAACCCAGCGCAGGAGGCATACACGGCACAGGCTCTTCGCGATGGCGGGTTCATCACCGGAGACGACCCGGCCGGCGCGCAGACCGGCCACATGAACGCAGCTCGCTGGTCCGCAGGCTACGACCAACTCAAATCGCTGAATATTCTGGAGGGTCCGCTCGATCCCGCGACGGCTTACTCGCTGAAATTTGTGCCGTGATGCCGCAGACTTGCCGAGCGGGCAAAATCCCTCTTGTGATCAAAAAGCGACAATTCCTTCGCTCTCTATTTCCTTCGATGTACGGCCAGAGGTTCGCGGTCTTCTTTCGCTTTCCACGGTTCCGGTTCCGCCGTTTGACATGCCAAACAAATCGCCGGAAATTGACTTGCTTAATTGCGTCACTATTTGCAACAATGGCTCACCGATACGCGAGACCTCCCCGTCTCCTTTTGCAACCCGGTATTTAGCGCTACTTGATTTTTGAGGCCCGGCCTTTAGAACTTCCCGAATCTACCCAGAGGAACTGACCAAATCGGTTCCCAGCGAAAATAGGCTTTCCGCAAAGTGGGGAGTCTGGCGATACCGGCATAGGCGCTAGGTAAACCGCAGTGTGTCTTTCAATGAGCAACCTTGCGGGCTACACGCGCATTCATACGGGCATCTTGCTGGTTCAGGAAGTCAGATTGGACTAAAGCAGATCGGAAGGGGTTCAACAAATGAGCCTTCCACTTCGTACTATCGCCGTGTCCGCCGCGAGCCTGCTGTTCTTGATTGCAGGTCTCGGGAGTGGCTTCGCCAGCACCGGCAATTCCCTGCCCGATGGCTCTTCGTCGCTCTCCCACGCGGCAACCCCCGCGGACGATTTGCAACCATCCGCACCGGTGGAAACTGTCATGATTCCTGGCCCCTTGCGACCCCTCCTCCGCATGGCGGGGATCAGCCAGGAAGTCACCCCCGCCGAAGTGCTGCCCATGCTGTCGCGCAACGTCTTTCTCTGGGGCTACGAGAACAACAGACCAACCGAGTTTCTCGTCCTTATCGACCGGTATGTCCATCTGGCGAGAGAGCTTCAGGCCCTTTCAGGCTCCGACGGCGTAATCAGAGTAGCTGATTGCGACCAAGCCACGCGCCTCATTCAGGTTCTCGGATACCAGTTTCAGCATGGTTGCGGCTCTGGCGGTGCGGTGCTGATTACAGCCGACGCGGAGCGCGCTTTCGTCACCGTGGACTCAGGATTTCCAATTACCCAGCTTGAAGATGACCTCCAGAAAGGCAAGCCTTTTGCCTGCCCCTATGCCGGAACGCCGGTCCCTGTGCTGCTCAACGAAAAGACCTGGACTGGACTTAGTCCCCTCAGAAAGAAATACGGGAATGATCTCGTCGACACCCTGCTCCACGAGCCAAGCGTCGACCGCCTCTACTCTGCTATCTCCCGCAACGATGAGCAAACCAACCTCGCCCTGAACCGATCGCCGGGATTCTCGAAGTTGCTACCCTATGCCTCCGTACTTGATTTCTATGGAAGCCGGATATCCATTCGCTCCGGTGAAGTCAAGTTGCCTGGCGGACCCGCCGCTGAACAAGCCTGGCAGGAGTTGGTGGGAGCCAGTCCAAAGTCGTCGGGCGAGTTCGTCGAGCATCTCGTTTCACGAGATCACGGTTGGCTCGCGGCATATTTTGACGCCATAAACCGCACCACTCCCGCCCAGCAGGCTCACTTGGTTCAGCCGGCTCGTCTCAAGACCCTCTATGAAGCTTACCGGTTAGGCTCCCACGACTCTCAAAACAGTGCGGCAGAAGGCGTGTTTTCAAGGAATGGTGGGCTTCTGGTACTGCTCACGCGCCTGCAGTGGCAGCCCGATGGCGAACCACTGGTGCCTGGCAGTCTTCAAGTCTGGAAAGAAATTCTGAGCGGCAAATCCAACCAGATCAATAGGCGGATCAAGTCGGAAAAAGGGCTCGCTGCTGATTCTCCAGACATGCTCCTCGACGCCTTGGCGGCCTCGTCCCTCATCGAAAACGGCGCCGGCCCGCTGCAGATTTACCTCATGCTCAGCGCCATCGACAGCGGCAGACCGGCAGGAGGCAAGCTGTCTGAGGCAACCGCGCGCTTGCTCGCTCAAAAGTTTGCCGAGTACAACGCCTGGTTCCCGGTCTTCGCTGAGTTCCCCGCACTCGACGACTCGGCAATCTCTGGTTTTATCGCCGATGCGGACCTGATCAACAAGATCTCGGACTCAACTCAGCGTTCCAATGCACTCGGCGCTTTTCAGGCCGAGATCGGAATCTGGCAGATACTCGCCCGCCAGGGACAGATTCCAGACCGGGCCCTCAATCAATCCTGGCAGGGTGCAATTAAGCCCTTCTCAGACGTCTCCTCGTCCCTCAAACTCTTTGAGGCGTCGCGCGCCGCGCTCCAAGCCACTCTGGTGGCTGCCGCCGGTGACGCGCATCTCACTCAGGATCAGTTGATCGATCTACTCGCCGGCCCAGCCCAGGACACTGCCGACGGCCGCCGCGCCCACCAGGAACTCGCTCGAAGAATCCGCACCGTCATGGTTGACCAGCACCTGGTTTCTCTCGATTCGCTCTTCGGTCTCTACGACGGCCTGGGCGAGCTTGCCCACGGAGCGCATATTGCCGACAATCTGATACTGCTTGCAGGCGACCTGCGCGAGTTTGAGTTGCCCCGCCCCATCTTCTCCGGGAGTGAAAAGACAACCTGGGCGCCCGTCGTGTACACCACCCGGCACATCGAGTTGCAAGTGCGCACCGACCTGACCGCAATTATCCGCAACCCAGGTTCACCGGCCGAACTCGAGTCAGCCCGCGCGCGTCTCACTCCCTTTCTGCGCGACACGCTCGTTGGTTTGAATTACGCCTACTACGAGCCACCCGGTGCGCAGGTCTTGCACAACAATCCGCTTTTCGTGCGCTCCCACGACTTCACGGCCGCCTCTGTCTTTGGAATCGAGCACGTCTGGAGCACTCCGGAATTGGTCGGCGTCGGCGTTACCGCAGGTGGCGGCACCTACCTGTTGGGCTCGCTCGCCGATCTTCCCTTTGCCCTGGCCAGTGTCGAGCAGGATTTCATTACCCCGACCAAAGTCCAGGCTTTGATTTGGAGAGAGGTCGTGCCTGGTTTTCTGGTTGACTCCATCGTGCCGCGATGGTGGGGAATCAAGCCGGCAGAGATGCACGCCGCCGCCCTCTACCAGCGCACTGGCGAAGAGCTGCTGACTGCTTCGGCATCGAACCCCCAACTCAAGGAAGAAGTGCTGGGCATCCTCTCCGATCGGCTGCCCCCCGCGCGTTTGGTTCTCACCGCGGAGGCCCTCAGAACGCCGGAAAGCGCCGCCTCGCTGATTCCTAAAATGCTTCCCACAGACACGTTCTTCCTTGCTGCTGGATTCCGAAGCAAGTATCCAGATCAAGCCTCTCAATCGGGAAATGCGGGCAAGGAGTTGGATGAACTTGCTGGCAAAGACCCTGCCCACGCAAATCCGGAGCGGCTCTCGAAAGACTTCGGCCTGCCTCATCTTGAAATCGCACAAAGCAATTCGTGCTCCCTGCTCAATGTCGGGATTTTTCCCGCCTCAGGAGCTTTCGAAGGACGCCTCTTTGCCGAATCCTGGGAATCAACCAACCTCTACTGGGCGCGCCTTGCCGACGACATGGGCTATTCCCCGGCAATGCTCAACCTCCTCGTCCCCAACCTGACCCGCCGTATGGTCGCCAACATCTTCGCCACAAACATCGATGATTGGCCCGCCCTGCTGCGCGCCATGGAAAGAACTGGCAACGAGTTCAAGCAAGGCGCGGGAAACAATCGTGACTCAGCCGCTTTGACTGGGCAAATCAGCAGTGCTCCACTTGCAGTGTCTTCAATCAGCGGTCGCTAAGGCGGCCAGGAGAACCCAACGCGATGATTCGGCCAAATAGAACTTTTGCCTGCCATTTCGCCTTCTTTGATGTGTGCGCAGGTCTGCTCCTCATGATGCTTGCCGCACCGCGTCCCTCCGCACAGGACGAGACATCGCGTTTCCATGTAAATGTGGTCCTTGTGCAGCTCAACGTTGCGGTAACTGACAGCAAGGGTAACTACATCACCGGTCTGCGCCCGGGAGACTTCGAGATCACCGAAGACAATATTCCTGAAAAGATCGCCAACTTTGAGGAAGGAAACAACGAGCCCTCCCGCGTTGAGGGTGCGCCGGCCAATTCGGCTTCGTCGGCTCCGGCCGCTCCTCCGGACCAATCGCAGACAGCGGCGAAGACTCCCGATGAGCCTCCACCTGCCAGAACCCATACCCTCGCCGGAGTCACTGTCCCCGGCCTGGGCGGGGCCAACGTCTTTATCCTTTTCGACACCAGCAACTATATGTACCGGAGCTTTGTCTTTGCCCAGGATGCCATTGCGGATTTCGTCCGCGCCATGCCCGATGCCAACAAAATAGCTTTCTACTCCTACAGCCGCGATCTTTCGCGCGCCTCTACGCTCACCGCGGATCGATTCCAGGTTGTCAGCGGTGTGCGCAGCACGGTCGCCGGAGACGACGCTGCCCTCTACAACTCTCTCTTGTTGACCGTCAAAGACGCCGCGCCGCTGCAGGGAAGAAAGGCCATCGTGGTCTTCTCCAACGGCCCTGACAACGCCAGCTCAGTACCCCCGGAGGATGTGGCCGAACTGGCGCAGTCCACCGGGTCCATCATCTATATCGTCAGTACCCGTCAAGCCGAGTCTGAGCCAGTCTCCTCGGCAGCCTTTGAGCGCATGAGCAGGGCTACCGGCGGCAAAGCCTATTTTGCCCGCAACTGGCGCCAGGAGAAGGACGCATTCTCTTCCATCCAGCAAGACCTTTCGCACCTCTATACCCTGAGCTACTACCCGCAGGCCAACCCCAATCGCGGCTGGCGCACCATCAAAGTCACCCTGGTGCCCGAGGAACTCCGGAAAGACCACCTGCGCACCCGCGATGGCTATAGCCTTCTGCAGCAGACCGAGGTTAACTCCGAAGCCGATTCCGCATCCACCCTGCCACCAGAATCAAAGTAGCTGAGGCTCCTCATGCGACCTGTGCGCCCGATTTGAACCGGGCGCCCGGGTCTCGACCAATTCAACCACCTGCTCCAGTCCTCTCTGCGTTCATGTTCCAGACAGACCACTTGCAGGGTGCGCCACTCCTGTAAACTGCATCCAAACGCAGGAGGTCTCACCCATGCCCCTTCCCCAGGACGAGCGCGTCGTCGCCCTCGCCAACGATCTGCTCCAGCAATTCCACAAGATGTTCGGCCCCCATCCCGGCTACCGAGCCGCCCATGCCAAGGGCCTCATACTCACCGGCACATTCAAGCCCGCGCCCGGAGCCCTGTCGCTCACCACCGCTCCCCATATCGTGCGCGACTCCACGCCCGTCACCGCCCGTTTCTCCAACTCCACCGGCCTTCCCGCCATTCCCGACAACGTGCCCGAAGCAAATCCCCGCGGCTTCGCCATTCGCTTCAACCTCGCTGAGCACGTCCATACCGACATCGTCTCCCACTCCATCGACGGCTTTCCCACCCACGACGGCAAAGAGTTCCTTGAATTCCTTCAGGCCGCCGCAGCCAGCGGTCCCGGCGTCCCCTCGCCCAAGCCGATCGAGAAGTTTCTCGCGGCGCATCCTGCCGCCTTGGCCTTTGTGCAGGCGCCCAAGCCCTTCCCCTCGAGCTTCGCGCGCGACACCTACTACGGCGTTACCGCCTTCAGATTTACAAATGATGCCGGAAAGACGAAATCCGGCCGCTACCGCATCGTCCCCGAACAAGGCAACGATTTTCTGACCGACGCACAGGTCGCCGTTCTCGCCCCCAACTACCATTTCGAAGAGATTGCCGAGCGCGTTGCCCGCAGCCCCATCCGCTTCAAGATTCTCGTGCAGATCGCCGCAATCGAAGACATCGACGATGATGCAACCATCCATTGGCCGGAGACGCGCGAACTCTTCGAGCTGGGTACACTCGAGCTCACCTCTGTCCTCGCCGACAATCCCGCCCAGCAGCAGCGCATCATCTTCGACCCCATTCCCCGCGTCGCTGGAATCGAGCCCTCAGCCGACCCGCTCCTCGAACTCCGCGCAGCCATCTACCTGCTCAGCGGCCGCGAACGCCGCTCCGCAAAATTGGAAGAGCCTGTGAAGTAAATATCCTCCACCAGAGCCGGGGCTTTATGATCCCCGGCTTCTCAAAGGGCCCAATAGAGCGCAATTCAGCACTGGGTGAGCGGCCCATCAAAATCCAAGAGCCTGGTAGGGTCGACGCGCTTATGGCTCCCAACGGCTCTGCCTCCCTCCCCCATCGTGTAACCCACTTTCGTGCAATTTTCCCCCGACCGTGCCTCGTGCTCTAACATCTTCAGTGAGGCTCGACACGAACCACATGACCGACGCAACCACCCGCAAGCTCTTCGGCACCGACGGCATCCGCGCTATCGCCGGCGAATCACCCCTCGATCCCACCACCATCTTTGCCGTAGGCCTGGCCCTCGCCCACTCCCTCTGTAAAACTGCAGACCACCCCAGAGTCCTCCTCGGCCGCGACACCCGCGAGTCCAGCCCCTGGATCGCCGCCACTCTCGCCGCCGGACTCGCCCAGGCAGGCGCTCAGGTCGAATCCGCCGGCGTCGTGCCCACCCCCGCCGTCGCTTTCCTCGCCCGCCGTCACGGCTTCCATGCTGGCGTCGTCATCTCTGCCTCCCACAATCCCTGGCAAGACAACGGCATCAAGCTTTTCGGCGCCGACGGCTTCAAGCTCCCCGACGCGGTCGAGCTTGCCATGGAGCGCGAAATCCTTCTTCACGCCTCCCAAATCGCCCCACCCGATCCAGCCAAGCTCCCGCCCGTCGAAGACAACATTTCCTATCTGTTCGACTACATCCAGTTCCTAATCGACACGGTTCCCGGACTCAATCTCACCGGCCTGAAAATCGTCGCCGACTGCGCCAACGGTGCCTCCGCCGCCGTCGCCCCCGAGCTCTTCCGCCGCCTCGACGGTGGCGACACCAGCGTCACCCTCCTCAACATGGCCCCCGACGGCCGCAACATCAACGCCAACTGCGGCGCGCTCCACCCGAAATCTGTCGCTGCAGAAGTTGTCGCGCGCAAAGCAATCCTAGGCATCACCTTCGATGGAGACGCCGACCGCTGCATGTTGGCCGGCTCTCAAAACAACGTCATCAACGGCGACGCCATCCTGTTCATGGCCGCCCGCGATCTCAAAGCCCGCAGCCTGCTCACTGAGAATCTCGTCGTCGCCACCACCATGTCCAACATGGGCCTTGAAGCCGCTCTCAAGCGCAGCGGCATCCGCATGTTTCGCGCCCCCGTCGGCGACCGCTATGTCCTCGAAGAGATGCTGAAGCAGAACGCCGCCCTCGGCGGCGAGCAGTCCGGCCACATCCTCCTGCCCCATCTCGCCACCACCGGCGACGGCCTTCTCACAGCCCTCGTCGTCCTCGACCTCATCGCCCGCACCGGCAAATCCATTGAAGAACTAACCGCCGACCTGAAAGTCTTCCCCCAAGTCATCATCAACGTAAAAGTCCGCGAGAAGCGCCCACTCGACACCATCCCCGCCGTAGTCCGAGCAATCAGCGCCGCCGAAGCAGAACTAAAAGACTCCGGCCGCGTTGTCATCCGGTACAGCGGCACCGAAGCCTTGGCCAGAGTCATGATCGAAGCCGAGAGCGAGCCGATCATGCGCCAGCATGCCGAAGCAATAGCCATCGCCATCCGCACCGAACTCGGCGTCTAACCAGCCACGATGGTGACTGCGGGTGCCCCCGGTCTCGACTCTGAGACCGGGGAAATCTCCGCTCAAAAACCCGACGAATTCCACCCCAGGAATCAATAGTTAGTCGCTAGCAGCTAGTACCATAAATTCCATGTCCGACTTCCCTCCCGGCCAAACCCTCCTCATCGACGCCGACGACACCCTCTGGGAAAACAACATCTACTTCGAGCGCGCCATCGCCTCGTTCATCAGCTACCTCAATCACCACGAGTACCAGCCCGCCAAAGTCCGCCAGACCCTCAACGCCTGCGAACGTGAGACCATCCTCGCGCACGGCTACGGCCTCACCAGTTTCACTCGCTCCCTCGTCGATTGCTTCGAGCGCCTAAGTCCTGCCCCCGTCACCGACGAAAAACGCGACCGTATCCGCAGCTTTGCCCGCTCCATCGCCGAGCAGGAAATCGAGCTCCTCCCCGGCGTCCAGCAAACCCTGGCCGAGCTAGCCTCACGTCACCACCTGATCCTGATGACCAAGGGCAACCAAGCCGAACAAGCCGACAAGCTAGCCCGCTCCGGCCTCGCCCCGCACTTCTCCGCAGTCGAAATCGTCGCCGAAAAAGACCCAGCCGCTTACCGTGACGTAATCCTTCGCCAAAATATTGCCGCGCGCAGCGCCTGGATGATAGGCAACAGCCCCAAAAGCGACATCAACCCCGCCCTCGCCGCCGGACTCCACGCCGTCTTCCTCTTCCACAAAGACACCTGGGTCCTCGAGCACGCCGAAGTCGATCCCGCTCCCCCGGGCCAGCACCTAATCGAGTTGGACTCCTTCGCCAAACTCGTAACAATTTTCTGATCTCGCCTTCGAAAAACGAGTGCCCTGGATCGAACCGGGGGCCCCTGGATCGGTGCATCTTTGTTTTTGCGCCAAGCCTGGATAGCGACCCGCACCCCCGCCAACTTGCCAACTCGCTAACCTCGCGCAGCGAGGGCCAGCTCGCCAAAATTTGTCTACAATCCCCTCCACCCAACCTGTGAGAAACTAGAAGAGCAGAAGTTCTCCGGGCGCTTCTGGGTGCCCCAGGTCTTGCCTTTAAGACCTGGGAAATCAACCCGAGTGCCCCAAATCTTGAATCAACCCCAGCTTCATCCGGGCCGCGCCGGCGCCGATACCCAACTGCGGCCCGCTCATAGGAACCAGCAATCATGCTTAGTGTCAGCAACGTCTCCATGCGCTACGGCGCCAAGGTCCTCTTTGAAGATGTCAGCGTCAGCTTTGTCTCCGGCCGCCGCTACGGCCTCACCGGCCCCAACGGCTCCGGCAAATCCACCTTCATGAAAGTCCTCACCGGCGAGCTCGACGCCCAAAAAGGCAACGTGGTCCGCCCGCGCAAATTCGGCGTCCTCCGTCAGGACCAGTTCGCCTTCGACGCCTACCGCGTCATCGACACCGTCATCATGGGCAACAAGCCCCTCTGGGCCGCCCTCGAGGAACGCGACCGCATCTACGAGAAGCCCGAAATCTCCGACGCCGACGGCATGCGCCTGGGCGAGCTCGAAGGCATCATCGGCGACGAAGACGGATACACCGCCGAAGCCGACGCCGCCGTCCTGCTCGACGGCCTCGACATCCGCGAAGACATTCACGAACGCAAAATGT
>JBARBP010000033.1:0-5167 GCA_049793195.1 Occallatibacter sp.
TGGTTCGGCTTTGCCGCAGGAGCGGCGCTTTGCGTGCCGCTCTTCTTCAAGCAAAACATGGGGCTGCCGCTTTTGTTGGTGGCCATCGGCGCCGTTCTGCTATCGCTCGCGCTGAACGGGCTCAGGCATCGGCAAAAGTCGCCTAACAGACCCAGCTCGCTCACGCTGTTCTCCGTTCTTGCCGGTACGTGCGCCACGCTCGTGGCAGCCGTGCTTGCGCTCCATTGGACGTCGGGCATCGGCAACTACCTTCACTGGACGGTTGAGTATGCCGGGCAACGCCGCTTGCCCGGATTCAGCCTGATGCTTGACGTCTATCGGGATCCCTCGCTGCTGTGGACGCTGCCTTGCGTCGCAGCTGCCTTGTTGCTTTTGTGGGTTAGACCGAGACTCGTCTGGGCGCGCATTGTGGCCTTCGCGCTGATGGCCGCGCCATTTCTCTTTACGCTCGCCTCGTTGTTCCTCTACGACGACGCCGACGAGCGTGGCGACAGCCTGCTGGCGCTTTGGCCGTTGCTGCTGGTTATCGTTGCGGTACTGACGATCGCGAATCTGATTCGGCTGCGCAGCGAAATCACTCTGCGCGCATTGTTGCCGCTGGTTCTGCTAGCTGCCATCCACGGCACGTTCATGTCGCAGCAGCTTTGGGGATCGACCTACGGGATCTGGCCGTTGCTGGCGCTGCTGGTGGCAGAGCTTCTCGTGTTTGTCGAGGAGTTCGCGGCGCGCGCCGAGACCCGATGGTTAATGCCAACGCTCGCAGCGCTCATCTCCGTTACGCTGCTCGTGTGCGGCGAGTTCTATACCGCCAGCGAGGAGCGGCTCCAGTACGCGTACCTGCCTGACGAGCCGCCTGCGCATTCCGCCTTTCCGCAGCTTGCCGGACTGGCTACGCCGGGACCGTACCTGCCTGAAATCGACGAACTGCTGCGCTATTCCCAGGCCAACATCCCGTTTGATGACGGAATCGTTCTGGTTCCCGGCGAGGAACCGTTCTACTTTGCCACTGGGCGCGTACCGCGGTTTCCGGTGCCGTTCTTCGATCCGACCATCGATCCATATTCGCCCACTGAGATCGTTTCGCTGGTGAAGGCGCGCGACATCCGCTGGTTGATCGTGAAGAAAAATGTGCAGACCAAAGAGGACCCGACGCCACAACGTGATGCCATGATGAATTTGCTGATGGGTGAATTCACGCCGGCAGCGCGGCTGCATGGGTACGATGTGTACCGGCGGTAGTAGGGAACAAGGCATGGCTGGTTGAACGTGATCAACCTCAGGTCTCAAAAGCGAGACATGGGGCACCCAATCATCGTTTGTGAAGAAGCAGCAAGCTACAGCTTCTTTCCAGTCTTCCGCGAGCGCTTCAACTCTTCCCAATCATTTTCCGTCTGGTCGGCATAGAGCGAGCCGAATTTGGCCAGCGCCTCTGCGAATCCGCCGCCGGAGCCAAGGTATCCCGCAATCACCATCGGATCGCCGGAGCGGGCGTGCCCGCGGGCCAGCAACTCGCCACAGACCTCCGCGTAAGCTTCAAGCCCGCCCTCTTTCAAATCGTCGAGTGCGATCGATCCCTTGTGATCGTTTAGTTGCCTAACCAGATACTGCCGTCCGCCAATGTGCGTCCAGCCAAGGAATGGGTCGGACTGCGTCTGCATGGCCTTTTGCCCCTCGGCCGCGCGCTGGCCATTGTGGTGCACTGGATGTGCATCGGGCAGATAGGCTGTATAAGCCGACGCGGGCTCTTCCTTGATCTGCAGGAACAGCGGATCGGCCAGCCCATTGCCCTCGAAATAAATGCAATAGTCGCGCAAGCCCACCGAGCCCGTGCCTACCACTTTGAAGGCGACATCGACCGGCCGATAGAACGACAAAAGATGTTGCCGCTGCGGCTCCAGCATCTCTCGGTAAGGCCGTAATGACGCGAGCACCGCCCGGGCCTGCGCGCCAGCGACCCGCGTCAGCATGGGCTTCGATTCTTTGAAGCGCCGCAGCGCCCCTTTCTTCGCCGATGCGGGCTCGGTCAACTGCTCGAGAGTTAGCTGTGGCGTAGCCCGCTCGGCCTTCAAAAGAGCCAAATGCACCGGCTTGACCCCACCCAGCCTGTGCACCTGAATTCGGCCCAATTCGAGGGCGGGCATTTGGGCGAAAGCGTGCATCTGCGCACAATAGCGCTCGATGCACAGGACCACAGCCTGGCGCGCCGCCGGCTCTTTGTGTCCCGAGCCGCGCCCTGCCAGCACCAGCGAGGCGGCCATGCGCTTCAAATCCCACTCGAAGGGACCGCGAATGGTCTCGTCGAAGTCGTTGATGTCGAAGACAAGCCGGCCATCAGGAGCGGCATATGCGCCCAGGTTCCGCACGTGAGCGTCGCCGCAAAGCTGCGAGAGAATGCCCGTCGAGGGCAGAACGGAGAGGTCCGCCGCCATCACCGGCGCCGCGCCGCGAAAGTAGCCGAAGGGCGACTGTGCCATCAGCTCGTACTTCAGCTTGATGAGCGCAGGAACTCGGCCATGCATGGAGCGGGCGAGAAGCTCAATTGCGGGGTGACGCCGCGCCTTTGGCTTCAGTTCATCGTGTTGCTGTCGGCCTATCTGCTTTCGCCGCGCCTGGCCCAGTGTGCGCCGATCCTCTGGAGTCAAACCTTGCGAAGTCGTACCTTGCATAGCCGGAACATACACTCTGTGTCTCACGTGCGCAATACGGCACAACCCGTGATTTACAATTTTTGCTGGAAGCCCTGCTGCCTTCCCCTGCAGCATTCCGAGCCGGGCCGGGCTCCGCTCTTGGAGGAACACTCCTTGTCCCATGCAGCAGCTCGATTGCTTCTTGCCTTCGTTGCCTTTCCGCTTGCCCATCTTTCCCTTGACGCCCAGGTTCCGGAGCAGCCTCTCGCGCCGCAGAAGGCCGTCACTCAAAAACTTCTCACGGTCGAGGCTGTCTTTGGTCGCAGATCGCTCATCGGAGATCCACCCGACGAGCTGACCTGGTCACCCGACGGGAAGCACCTGACCTATCTCGACGGTGACCAGCTGATCGATCTGGACCAAGGGACCGGCAAGCCGCATGTGTTTGTGAGCCGCGACAAAATGGTTCCGCTGATGGAGGGAGGCGAATCGGAGCGGGACCGCGACCATCGCAAACGCTACGGGATGTCCAGCTACACCTGGGGGCCAGACGAAACCCATCTGTTATTCGATTCGGCCGGCCGGTTGTGGATCTACGATCTGCGCAACGGCACAGGAGTTGAAGTTGGGTTTGCAGGAATCGGCTCCGGCGATGACCCCAAGTTCTCACCCGACGGGAAAGCGATTTCCTTCGTGCGCGATAACAGTCTCGCCGTCATCAAGCTGCGCGATCCCGGCACGCCCACAATTGTGGTGGCGCCCTCAAGCAGCGAGACCCTGCTCAATGGCAAGGTGGACTGGGCATACGAAGAAGAGTTGGAGACGCGCAGCAATTGCTTCTGGTCGCCGGACTCGAGCCGCCTGGCGTATCTGCAGATGAACGAGACGGAGGTGCCTCAATACCCGCTGGAAGATTGGCTGCCCACGCACGCACTTGTCGACCTCCAGCGCTATCCGCAACCCGGCGATCCAAACCCAAGCGTGCGTGTAGGCGTCGTGAGCGCGTCCGGCGGCAAGACGCTATGGGTCAAGCTGCCCATTCAGGACGGCCAGGATTACATTCCGCGCTTCGGCTGGGCAGATCGCCACACAGTTTGGATCGAGACTCTGACCCGCGATCACAAGCATCGGGATATCTATCTCGCCGATCCTGAAACCGGCCAGTCGAATCGTGTATTGCAGTTGAGCGACGACAAGTTTCTCGATGACAACTACGGCGTCTGGGTGGACGACGGCAAAATTGTACTCACCAACTGGAACGACGGTCACAACCATATTTATCTCTACTCGTTCGACATCGAGCATCCCGGCTCCGCGGCGGCCAAGCTCGAACGGCAACTGACAACCGGCGATTTCGAGGTGCGCGAAGTTTACAAGGTCGACTTCCATGGCAAGCTCATCGATTTCGCCTCGAACGAGGGTAGCCCGCTCGAGCAGCAGCTGTGGCAGGTCGGGTTCGATGGCCAGCGAAAGCAGATCAGCAGCGGCGCCGGCTTTCATGTCGGCAATTTCGCCCCAAACGGCGGCGCGTATGTCGATCGGCAATCGGCGCGTGTCGAACCGCCGACGATGCGCCTTTGCGAATCCACGGGCAAATGCAATGTCTTTTGGCAGACGCGCGCGATGGAGTCTTACCATCTGCGCGCGCCGGAGCAACTTGAGGTGAAAGCTCGCGACGGCACCACTCTTTACGCAACGCTGCTTTTGCCCGAGGCCACAAGCGCAGCCTCCGTGCCGCTCATCGTGAACCCCTATGGCGGACCGGGCGAGCAAACCGTACTCAATTCCTGGGGAAGTGACCTGCTTTTTGACGAGCTCCTCGCGCAGCATGGCTTTGCGGTTCTGCATGCCGACAACCGCGGCATGGCCGGCCGTGGCCGCGCATTTCAACAGGCCGCATGGCACAACTTTGGCTCCGTCCAGCTTGAAGACCAGTTGGCCGTGATGGACGCGGCCCTGGCGAAGTATCCGCAACTGGATCCCAAGCGCCTGGGTTGGTGGGGATGGAGCTGGGGCGGCAGCTTTACGCTCTACGCCATGACCCACTCCGATCGCTTTCGCGCCGGAATCGCTGTGGCCCCAGTGACCGACTGGCGCGATTACGACTCCCTCTATCCGGAGCGCGACTTGAGCAAGCCGGCCGATTTCCCAACGGGCTATAAAGACTTCTCTGTGGTGAGCTCAGTCGCCAGTCTGAAGGGGCATCTGCTGCTTGCGGTTGGCACCGGCGACGACAACGTGCATATCGACAACACAGTTCAGCTTGTGCAGAAGCTGATTCAAGCGGGCATTCCCTACGATCTGCAAATCTATCCTGGCAAAATGCATTCGATTGCTGGCTCGGATGTGCGGACCCACCTATTCAAACGGATTCTGGCGCAATTCGAGCAGTACCTATTGCCGACCGTGGCGCAGGAGGCCCGGAATCCTTTCATTGCCGCAGAAAACGTGGCGCGCTAGATCAACGGTTTCTCTTGTGGGATGTAGCGAGGGCGAGGAGATTGTCTGTCTTCTATCGAGATTTGCAGCGCCTTCAGCGC
>JBARBP010000034.1:0-34120 GCA_049793195.1 Occallatibacter sp.
GCGTCGTGGCGCTCTTTCTCTACCTTGGCGTCACTTCGTTCTGGCGGGCGCGGCGCAGATCGCGGTCTTAATTCTTTGTCGAAGCGCCGTCATGCATCTGCGAGAGCGCCCAGATAGCAACACCAACAAATGCGAGGGCGATCATCAGGGGTCCGAAGCCGTCCCAGCCACCGCCGTGCGCCAGTCTGAGCCCACCAATGCGCACTAGAACCAATGTATTCAACGCTGTGGTCAGCATTGACCACCTCCACTGGCTGGGCGCTCTTCCCAACCGTCATGAGTGGAGAAACACGGCAACTTGTGAGAAGTTGCTTAGAGGAGCGATGAGTTTTTGTGGGCTATTTCTTCTTGAGCGCCAGGCTCAGAATGCCGCGCAGCTCGCCCCGGTAGGGCTCGGAGAGTCCGGCAAGCGAAAGAATGGAGTAGGAGCCGGAGGGGAACATAAGGACGATGACGCTCTTACCTTCACACCAATAGTCGTAGACACTCCACATGCAATTCGATGTGGTTCAGCTGCGTCTGCTGCCCGGCCCAGAAGATGCCCAGGGTGAGAAAGCTCATCAGATAGGTGATCCACTGCGGCCCCAGGGCACCCAGCGCGTAAAGCAGTTCGCACTCACTGTGCACATGCTCGGCCGAGGGAATATGCAGGTCGAGCACCAGCAGCGTCATGGCCACGGCAAAGATGCCGTCACTCAACGCGGCCAGCCGTTCCAGGTTGCGCCCCTGAATGCGGTTGTACAAGGTATGCATGATCGTCGAAATCACCCCTTCAGACGCGCGGCCTATCCGGCTTGCGGCTCAGGTGCCAAAACGCGAGACCGAGCG
Organism: Occallatibacter sp.; assembly: GCA_049793195.1. Classification (GTDB taxonomy): domain Bacteria; phylum Acidobacteriota; class Terriglobia; order Terriglobales; family Acidobacteriaceae; genus Telmatobacter. The sequence continues at coordinate 829 of JBARBP010000034.1, forward strand.
CCAGGGCTCCTAATCCATAAGCCAGCAGTGCTGTGTGTCCGGCGTGGATCTTCCAGCCGCGCCAGAACGCCACACCCGCCGCCAGCAGCATCAGGATCCCTCGAACCTGGTTCACGCGCCTGTCCTTTCCGGCTTTCTTTCCCGGATTCTCGTTGTTCCAGAAGCATCTATCATCCTACTGTGCTTGCTGGTGGGTTTGACCCCGTGGCCGCGATATCCCTATCTTGAGAAGGGTAAGGCAAGAACGCTGAAAGGAAGTTTCGCAATGGCCACCCCCTCGACGCCCGCACCCGAAGCCGCCGCAGCCCCACTCAAGAAGACCGCTCTCAACGCCACGCATCGTGCCCTGAAGGCAAAGATGGTCGACTTTGGAGGCTGGGACATGCCCGTCGAGTACCCCGGTCCCGGCGGCGGCCTCATTGCCGAGCACATAGCCGTGCGCACCGGCGTGGGCCTCTTCGACGTGAGCCACATGGGTGAAATCCAGTTTCGCGGCCCGGGCGCGCTAGCCGCCATCCAGCACATCACCATGAACGATGCATCGCGCCTCAAGGATGGCCAGGCGCACTACTCCGCTTTGCTCACCCCTGCGGGCACATTTATCGACGACATTCTCGTGCACCGCCTCAGCGAGAACGACTACCTTCTTGTAGTCAATGCCGGTACCAAGGACAAGGACAATGCCTGGATTCGCCAGCAGGTTGGCGCGCGGCCCGGCATCCACATCAGCGACTATTCGGCCTACTATTCGCAACTCGCCCTGCAAGGCCCGCGTGCGCTGGAGACGCTGCAAAAGCTGACCAAAGTCGATCTGACAGCGATCAAGAATTACTGGTTCACGTGGGGCACGGTCGCTGGAATTCCCAATGTGCTGATCGCCCGCACCGGCTACTCAGGCGAAGACGGCTTCGAAGTCTATATTCCCGCCGATGAGCCCACCACGGTGAAAATGTGGAACGCGCTGATGGAAGCGGGAAGCGAATTCGGCATTCGCCCCTGCGGTCTGGGCGCGCGCAACACGCTGCGTCTGGAGGCCGGTATGAGCCTCTATGGACACGAAATCTCCGAGGAGATCAACGTCTTTGAAGGCGGCCTCGAACGCTGGCTCAAGCTCGACAAGGGAGAGTTTCTCGGACGCGAAGCCTTGATCGCCGTGCAAGCCGCGGGCGGACCGAAGCGGAAGGTCGTGGGCCTGGAGATGGTCGATCGTGGAATTGGGCGCGATGGGTACTCCGTACTTTCACTTTCCGGAGAAGCTCTTGGCCAGGTCACCTCCGGTTCGCCCGCTCCTTTCCTAAAAACCAACATCGCCCTCGCACTCGTGCCCACGCACATTGCCGCAAGTGGTGAAGATGTAATCGTCCAATGCCGCGCAAATCCGGTAAGGGCGAAACAAGTACCCGTACCGTTTTATAAGCGGGTCAAGAAATAGCCGCATCCAAGTGAAACGTGGCTCCCGAGTCTTCATTCTCGAGCGCGCCTGTTCCCATCACCGGCTCCGTCCTGGTGCTGATTCAATTCGACGTGTGCGAGGAACTTCGGCTTGATCAGTTGCAGCAGACCGTAAACGCGAGGACAGTGGAACAGCCCAAGACCAAGCACTCTGTGCCCACCTATGTTCGTTACCACAAGCCGCCGGTCGTCGAATCTCTGAAGCCGCTCGCCCTAGCAGGTGGCGAGCAACTTGAGGGCGAAATCAAGTACTACTACTACGACTACGGAGTCGTCAGCGTTGTCTACCAGCTCAGCTTTTCAGGTGATTGGCAAAGCCTGATTCATTTGGCCAGCCGATGGGTGTGGGATGTGGATTTCGTAGCGCGCGTGGAACCGATTGTGCGCCAGCGGTTGGAACGCGTCACGACCGCACTGGTCAAGCCCTATTCCCGGTGGCTCAGCGAGGACTACTTCATTTTCCATGTGCGCGAGGAGGCTGGAGCACCCTCGGCTGCCGACCTGACCCGCGATCACGGCCGCGAAATCGCACAGATCGTCCGCGGCGACAAGCTTCGTCTGTCAGAGGGTGAATGCTCCGAAGTCCTGCAGTCGCGCCTTTCGTACTATGAGAACGACCTGACCGTGATTGGCTGGAATGCCGCATTCCTTTACGACAACAATGCGGGAGCTGAAACAGCCATCCAACTGCTCGAGTACGCCAACTCGCAGCTTTTGGAGTTTCGCCACTACGATGAACTGCTTACAGGCATCCTGGACAACGTGTACCAGTCACTGGAGCGGAAGAAGGGAATGCTTTCGCGTTGGCGGATGGCTCGGTCCGCAACCCGCCTGCACTCAGTTCTACTCGAGGTTGGGGAATTGACGGAACGGGCCGACAACTCCATCAAATTTCTCAGCGATATGTTTGCCGCGCGACTTTATCGATTAGCCGCTACTAGAGTTGGCGTTCCCGACTACAAGGGCCTGGTTGCGCAGAAAATGAAGACCGCTGAAGATCTCTACCAGGGCATGGTGGATCAATTTAACCAGGCTCGGGGATTCTTCCTTGAAGTCGTCGTTGTCCTGATTCTGCTCATCGAACTTTTCTATCTGTTTCGCGGAAAGGCCGTTTAGAAGAGCTGTCCTGCTCCTCGACTTCACCGCGGGCAGTCGTACCAGATCACGTTGGTGCGGTAGGCAAGCATGGGCGCTCCTTTGACGAACTGTGCCTTCCACATGGCTGCAGGATCAGGAGCGGCGTGGTATTCGCCTTGAATCGAGCAGCGCAGCCGCAATGCATCGCTCAAGGCGCTCTGTTCTTCCACCTGCTCCATCACCCCCGATCCATTCACCATCACGACCTCGCCATGCAAGTTTCCAGCCCATTTCTGCCAGTCGTGCGGTTGCCGGATGTCGTACCCTCGCGAACGGTAAACCTGCGGAGGAAGAAAAGAACTGTCGGCAGCCGCGGTGTCAGCTTGCACGCCGAGCTGGTAGTCGAGGTACAGAAAGAAAGGCGGGTTCGCGCTCACAATGGTCGCGCCGCGGCGCGCATCCTGCGCCACAACGTCGGCGACCTTGCCCCACGGCTCGTAGAGATTTGCTGTGGCGTAGTGCTTACCAGACACGATTCCTATCCAGCCACAAACAACGATGACGGCCAACGAGGACAACGCCAGACGAGGATAGCGGGAGTCACAACCGGACGCTGCGGCCGCCATCGCCAGGAATAGCCATGGAAGCACGAAGGGAACTCGCTTGATGTCCAGATTTCCGGAAATATATAGCAGTGCCATGGAAAGGACGGCATAAACCAACCAGTGCCGGCCTCGGCTGAACCAAACCGCAGCAATCAGCGCTGGAACCGACAAAAATACGGGGAGGCTCAGGGGCAGATACCAAGGCGCGATGGCGGCTGACCCGAAGATCGCAAAGCTGGGATAACCAATCACCGCAATTTCGTTCTTCCAGCCCATCCGTGATGCGATAGGAGCCACGTAACTGAACACGTCGTGTAAGGCGATCGGGAGCAGTGGCAAGAAGAACATTGCCACGAGCGCGATCACAGTCCAGAGCGAACGCAGGTGATTCCGTGCCAGATCACGTTGAAAGATCAGCAAATCTGCAAGCAGCAGGAAGAGAAACGCAAAGCCAAAGTAGTTTGACCAGACGAGAAGCACACTGGCGACTCCGAACATTGTCCACGGTTTATAACCTCGCTTCTCGACGATCGAGAGATACTCCCAGGTCACCCAGGACAAAAGAAACATGGACACGCAGTACCATCCTGCAATGCGTCCATACTGAAATGCGAAGGGCCAGGCGAGACCAAGGCACATGGCGGTCCAGTATGCCGGCTTTCCTGCGATCCTGGCAGCGGATTTGGCCGTGAAGAAAATGGCGGCGATGTAAAAGATGTTTGCGAATACACGAAGCAAAAAGAACGAGTAGTGGGTCGCAAGCAGCCAGTAGTGCAGGAGGATTTCAGCGGCTGGAGGGTGCAGTTCATGAAACCCCACCCCAGTAAAGAAGGGCCGCAGCGCGGGAACAAGCGGTCGTCCCGCGATGGCGATGCTATCGGCCTCGTCGTCCAATATTGTGAAGTGGGTATTCGTCGACAGCATCACCGCCGCATACACGGCGAAGATGGCAAGAGTGCCCAACCAGTTGCGCAGCCGCGTGTGCCGCTGAACCAGGACCTGTTCGTCAGTCATTCACACCTGCATGACTTCCGCTTCCTTCTTGCGCGAAAGCTCTTCCATGCGGCGGATTTCTTCGTCGGTCATCTTCTGAACTTCTTCGAGGGAACGTTTCTCTTCGTCCTCGCTGATCTTCTTATCCTTGGCAAGCTTCTTGAGAGCGTCGTTGCCGTCGCGGCGGACATTGCGAACCGCGGTCCTGTGCTCCTCGAGAACCTTGTTGATGTGCTTGCAGACGTCGCGGCGTCGCTCCTCGGTCATGGGTGGAACCGGTACGCGGATGATTTTGCCGTCCGACTGCGGATTGAAACCGAGGTCGGAGGCCTGGATGGATTTTTCGATCTCTTTCAGAATGGTCGGATCCCAGGGAGAAATTACGATCAGTTGTGCTTCGGGCGCTGAAACCTGAGCCAACTGGCTGATGGGCGTGTGCGTGCCGTAGTAGTCCACCTTGACCTGGTCGAGCATGTGCACGCTGGCGCGACCGGTGCGCGTGGAGGCCAGGCTGGCCTGAAAAGTGGCTACTGCCTGGTCCATTCTCCGCCTCAGGTCTGCGTTGAGATCTTTGAGCGCCGGAATTCCGGCCATGATCGAGACTGCCATCGGGTGTATCCTCCGTGCGGCCAAACTGCCAACGGCTATTCTACAACCCTCGAGCCTTGGGGTCAGCGGATCGACTGTTCGAGTTCCACGTTGCGCCCAAGAGCCGGAAACCGGAAGCCATCGTAGATATCCCAAAAGCAACTGTTGGGCGATCAATCTGCATCCGAGTCTGTGAGATTTGGATCATAATGGGCTCTCGTCCTTCGCGCAGCCTGATAGAAATCCTGCGCTCCACTGTCGAAAAAGTTGAGATGAATTCAGACCTGCCTCCCGACGATCCAGCAGTGATCGAGTTCAAACGGACCATTATGCTCAGTGTCGCTGAGTTGGAAGTGACAGCTTCATCGGCTCCGATCGATATAATTTCTCAAACTGATACGTCGCTGCCGCACAAAGACCCCGCAGATCCAAACTGACCCACGTCCGGATTACGCCAGTACCCCTGCTCCGGTAGAACTCGCCTGCTCATGAGCGTGATAGCTCGACCGCACCAGCGGTCCGGACTCGACGTGTCGGAAACCCATCTTCAGTGCTTCGGCTTTCAGCTCGGCAAATTCCCGAGGCGTGTAAAGCCGCGCCATTGGCAGATGGTTGCGAGAAGGGCGCAGATACTGGCCAATGGTGAGAATGTCGCAGCCTACTCCGGCCAGGTCGCGGAAGACTCCAAGCAACTCCCCAGTCTCCTCGCCGATGCCGACCATCACGCCGGACTTCGTTACCCCTCCCGGTCTTAACTCCTTCGAGTGGCGCAACAAGTCAAGCGATCGCTCGTAGCGTGCGCCTGAGCGGACGACGCGATAGAGTCGCGGCACCGTCTCCGTGTTATGGTTCAACACTTCGGGTTGGGCGTCGACGACAATGCGAATCGCCTCCTGGTTGCCCTGAAAGTCGGGAATGAGCACCTCGACGCGGCAGCCCGGCGCCTGACGCCGAATCTCCTTGACGACCATGGCAAATATGCGCGCTCCGCCCACCAGATCGTCGTCGCGATTCACGCTGGTAATGACAGCGTGCTTCAGGCCAAGGGTGGCAACGGCTTCGGCCACGCGGCGCGGTTCGTCCATATCGATCGGCTCGGGCCGCCCTTTGGGCACCGCGCAAAAACCACAACGCCGGGTGCACAGGTTGCCGAGCATCATGAAAGTCGCTGTTTTGTGATGCCAGCACTCGCCGATGTTGGGGCACTGCGCGCTTTCACACACCGTGTTGAGCCCCAGCGAGCGGGCCAACCGCTTGAGATCGTGGTAGTTTTCGCCGGCCGGGGCGCGCGCCTTAAGCCACTCCGGCTTGGGAGCCGGGACCTTGCGTGCCGACTCGATCTGCACCAGTTCCATCACGCTCTCATTGTACCGGCAAGTCGTCGGGCCGGCTCTTTGGCCCGAATATGAAACTGCGGCGCCACCACATATCGCCTTTCATGCCAAAACCTTTCCACCGGATTCGGCATCTTTGCGAGTAGGGCACGTGTGCCGCTCGGTTGGCGGTTGGGATTGCCGTCAACGAGCATGGGCACAAGCGCCGTAAAGGAAAGGAGATAGCTATGAGAGCCGACCGTCCTTTGATCGCTTCCGTCGTATTCCTGGCCACCGGCCTGAGTCTGGTCTTCGGTTATTGCAGCGGCAACTCCAGTGTCAGTGCCGCCTATCCCCTCGCTGCTTCAGTGCTTCATTTTGATATCACCACCTCAGGGCCGGCTGCGTTGGGTGGCATCGCACTTGTCGGTGTCGGGCTGCTCTTGCTCATCTGGGCTTTGCTGGCTGCCGTCGTCGGACAGATTAGCCTCTTAGCCGGCAATTCCAGAGATCCGGAGAGGATTGTGCCTTCAGAGAGAATTTTGGAGTAAATTCATCGGAATTGGCCGCAGGCGTCTGACGGCCTCAGTTCGAAATATGCGCGACAAGCGAGCGCATTGTCTGCTGGAAATTACCCTACCGCAGTTTGCTTCGTACCTCGGTGCGGATCAGGTAAAGAAAGAAGACCCAGCTTAGCAATGCCTGAACCAACGAAGGCGCCAGATGCATGCTTGAGAAAAGCCACATGTTATAGACAGCGAGCAGGAGTACCGCGGCGAGAGCTAGCGCCCAGGCCCAGCGTAACAACAGCATGAGTCCACCGCTGGCGGCAAAAAAGAGCGCCGAAAAAACAAGAAACAGCAGAGGGTAGTCGCCTCTCACCACGCCGATAACGATGACTCCCGCCAAAGCCGCGAGGTATAAGCCGATTGCCGCCAACCCAGGCATTTGAAGCAGCTCCCGCCGATGCGGCTCGGCAGACACGTTGCCGGGTTGCTCACCGCTCCCGGCCGCTGTGCTGATAGCTTCCGTCATGGTGTATCCATCCTTGTTGTAATCGTCCTCGTCAAGTCTGTCACAAGGTGTGCAGATATGCCAGTAGATCGTCGAGTTGTTCGTCTGCAACTTGTGTGGCAGGCATCATGCCGCGACCATGCAAAATCACGTTCGTCATGCGTTCGTCGCTGGGCGGCGCGCCGGATGGCATGGCCTTTAACTTGGTCAACGCCTGCAGTCCTGGCCCGTTCAACGGATGCGTTGTGGTCGGATAGTGGCAACGGGCGCACTTCGCCTGATACACCTGGGCTCCGCGCGCCTCCTGTGGCGTCCACTCGGTCGACGGCTTGGACGGCGGCAGCGAGCGGCAGCCGGATACGCCAACAGCAAGTGCCGCCGCACAGATAATCAGGCAATGGGAAACAGAAAATGAATGAGCGTGCATTTGGCTACGATGATACAAGTCTTATTCCGTCGCCGCTATCGCCTCTACAATCTTGTCCACGGCCTGGGCTTCGGCATCGCTCCCGGGCCGGCGTCCGTTGACCAGAATTGAAAACGCCAGAGTCTTCCCGCTGGCCGCCGTCAGGTAGCCGGAGAGTGCGTTCACCTCGTTCATCGTCCCCGTCTTGGCCCATATGCGGCCTTTCAGCGGCGAATCCTTGAACCGCGCAATCAGGGTTCCGTCTACACCTGCCACTGGCAGAGTCGCGCGCCACGGCTCGCCCCACGGCTGCTTCGATGCGTAGGCGAGCAGCCCGGATAACGCCCGAGGTGTTATGCGATCGTCCGGGCTCATACCCGATCCGTCGTAAAGAAAGAAGTCACTGTCGTCTAAGCCGGCATTCACGAGAAACTGCCTCACCACGCGCGTTCCCTGTTCAAAGCTGCCTCCAGTGCCAAAGACTTTGCCCAGCAGGCGCAACAACAGTTCAGCGTGCAGATTCTGGCTGGTCTTGTTGATGATGGTAAGGTCCTCGACGAGAGGAACTGAGAAGTGCATGGCCAGCACCTTGCGATCCGCCACCGGCGCCATCACCCGGCCCAAATCGGAGCGCGTTAACTGCAACGGCTGCTCCCGCTCGCCGGCAAAATCGCCGTTTCCGTTGCTGATCAAGTGACGGGAGACCGTCGAACCCGACACCAGAATCCCGCGGCCGCGCAAAGCATCCTTAAAAGCCGCGGCCATATACTCCGCCGGGTCATCAATCGCCATCCCCACGTGCAGTCCATTCGCTCCAACTGTCCCCCACGCGCGCACCATCAATGAACCGGGACGACGTTCGATGCCGGGAGACGGCATCTCCCCTGTGGGCGCCGGCGTCATGGTGTCGTCCACCGTGTAGTAATCCACACCTGGTGTCCACTCGGCTACGGTAGCGCCGGGTGCCGACGCATCGGGCCGAATAGTCAACTTGGCCGCGTTGTCGTTGAATGTGAGCGCCGAGACGGGCGCCCCATAATCCCACTGCAGATCGTTCCAACTCCAGCTCTGGCCATAGCGCTCGTCGAGGAAAAAGCTGTCGTCGCCCACCACGTCGCCGTCCACGCTGCGCACACCAGATTGCTCCACCTGCTCAGCCAGCAGATCCAGAGCGGTCATCGCGTTGGGCGGCGGAGCAGGAGTGGCAGCTGCAGCTTCGGTAGGGTTGGCTGTGGTCTCCGACGAGTTGGGCGCAAGCGCCGCCGTACCCGGCTCCTGGTAGGGATACTGCCGTGCGCCGATCGTCGGGTCGCCTACGCCAAGAATAACGAGATTGCCATGTAATACGCCCGAGGAGTCCACCTCACCATCTGCTACCACATTTGTGGTCCAGGAGACCGTCTCCACGGGCAGCAACGCGAAAGCTGCGGCGGTGGTAGTGAGCTTGACATCCGAAGCCGGAATGAAGAGCCGGTCCTGATTTAGCCCGTACAGTTGCTGACCGTCCAGTGTGCGCACGCTGATGCCAAACTGCGCATGGCTCAACTTTGGATTGGCCAGAACTGCCTCAATCCGCTCGCCCAGCGGCCCTCGGGCTGTGGCGGCGAGGGAGCCTGCCCTTGTCTGCGCCGGCAGGCCCGCAGGGACCACTAGAAGCCAAGCCAGCACAACCGCAAGTATCCGCCGCATAATCTTCATGCCCGGAGTTTAGCAGGAGCGGTGCAGACCGCGACGAATCTCTCGACGTACCATTGTATGGAAAGATGCGTCGGCACATCCCAGAGCGACCATTGGATATTCTCTTTCACTGCCGGACGGAAACAGAAAGACAAAGACGATGAGATTGAAGAGGAATATCACGATATGGCGTCTGCGTACACGCAAGCTCTCGCTGGGCGCGCGCACGCTGGTCATGGGTGTGGTCAACATCACGCCTGACTCCTTCAGCGACGGCGGGCTTTTCCTCGACCCTGAAACGGCAGTGGCTCACGGGCTAATGCTCCTTGATGAAGGCGCGGACCTGATAGATCTGGGCGCTGAGAGTACCCGGCCAGGCTCGTGCGCGGGCGGAGCCGCCGATTCCCAGCAGGCGCCAACCGTCAGCACCGAGGAAGAGCAGGCCCGTCTGCTGCCTGTTCTTAAAGGGATCCTTCGCGAGCGCCCCGATGCAATGATCTCCGTGGACACTTACAAGGCTGCCACTGCCCGCGCAGCTCTTGAAGCCGGCGCTGAAATCGTCAATGACGTGAGCGGCTTCGCCTGGGATGCTCCTATGGCGGCCGTTTGCGCGGAGTTCGGTACAGGCGTAGTACTGATGCACACGCGAGGCCTTCCCGAAGAATGGCGGACGCAGCCGCAACTCGGGTCCGATGCGCTGCTTGCCGTGGTGCGTGCAGGATTGTCCGCAAGCCTGGCGGCGGCAACGTCCGCGGGCATTTCCCAAGAAGCCATTGTCCTCGATCCCGGCTATGGATTCGGCAAGCGATTCGACGAGAACTACAGTCTGCTCGCCCGCCAGGCCGAACTGCTCGCGCTCGGCCGTCCGCTGATGGCCGGCGTGAGCCGCAAGTCCTTCCTGGGCCACACGCTCGCTACGATCAGCGACGGCGGTGCTTCCGTTGAAGCACGCGAAAACGCCAGCCTTGCCGCAATGACGGCAGCTATTCTTCACGGTGCCTCAGTCGTCCGCGTTCACGCGGTTCGACCTGCTGTGGAGGCGGCGCGCATTGCCGACGCAATTCTTGCCGCTGCTCTGCCTGCGTAGGAATTCAATTCATCGGGCAGATTAGAATGGCACCAGGACCCATGCCGATCGAGAACCACGCGGCCGGGGCGTGAACGCAGATGAAGACACATTTTTCCTTTGGCAAAAGCGGCATAGAGGTTTCAGTTCCCGATGGCTACGACTGCCGGGTGCTGCATAGCCGCACTGCAGTTGCGCTCGGCGATATCGATACCGCATTGGTGGCCGCTCTCGATCGCCCCATAGGCTGCGAACCGCTTGCCGCTCTAGCCGCTGGCAAACAAACCGCTGCGATCTCCGTCTGCGATATCACGCGGCCTGCGCCAAACTCAGTGACTCTGCCTCCGCTGCTCGCACGCCTGCACGCTGCCGGAATTCCCGTTGAAGGCGTCACTATCCTGATCGCGACCGGCCTGCATCGCGGAGCGACTAAAGAAGAGATCGAAATCATCGTCGGCCCCGAGATCGCCGGGAGGTATCGCGTTGTCAGTCACGACGCGCGCGATCTGGCAGCGCACCGCTCGTTCGGCGCTACAAAACGCGGAACGCCCGTCTACATCGATGAGCGATTTATGGCAGCCGATCTGCGTATCACGCTTGGCTTTATTGAGCAGCACCTGATGCTGGGCTTCTCCGGCGGGCGCAAGTTGGTAGTTCCAGGGCTGGCCGCACAGGAAACCATCAAGGTGATTCACTCACCGCGCTTCATGCGCGAGCCGCTGGCCACCGAGGGTTCCATCATGGGCAATCCACTGCACGCCGAACTGCTGGAGATTGCGCGTATGGCCCAACAAGACTTCGTTCTCGATGTGACCCTGACGAAGGATAGGCAGATCTCGGGAGTCTTTGCGGGCGACCCTGTAAAGGCGCACGCGGCAGGTGTCGAGTTTCTTGAGAAAACTTCGCTCCAGACGCTTGATGCGCCCGCCGATGTAGTGATTACCAGCGCTGCCGGCTATCCGCTGGACCTGACTTTCTACCAAATTGTCAAAGGCATCACTGCCGCACAGCACGTCGTCAAGCCCGGAGGCAAAATTCTTATCCTCGGCGAGTGTGCGGAGGGAATGGGATCACCCGAGTTCGCTCGTCGCCTACAGACGCTCACCAGCTATCAGAATTTCCTCGATGAAATTCGCCATACTCCCGTAGAAGTGGATCAATGGCAGTTGGAAAAGTTGGCACTGGTGGGCGTTAAGCATGAAGTTTTCTTCTTCACCCCTGGGGTCTTGCAAGAACAACTTGGCTGCCTTGGTGCGCAGACCTTCTGCAATCTGAACGAAGCGATCGCCGCCGCACTGCGCGGCCTGCCAGCAGATGCGCATGTCGTCCTGGTTCCCGACGGCCCGTACACTTACGTGCGTGCGGCGCCCGCCTACGCATAGGCGTTTAGACCCCATCCTTCCGAGTTTTGTGCGGAAAGGGTGGGAGACTACAGATGTTTCTCGCCAGCAAGAATCATCCCCCGCAGTCGTTCTAGATGCTGATGTCTGCCTTGTACCGCGGCCAAATCGGACGCTTGGCATCCTGATTGATGATCGGTTCTCCGTCGCACTCGACCTCGATGACCGAAGCCGGCGTATCGGGCGCCTTCAGCGGCAGCCCCGTCAGGCGCAGCGTGAAGTCATCCTGCGTGAACTCCACATTTTCCCCGGTCTTCAGCAGCTTGGCGGAAAGCACCTTTGGCTTCAACCCTGCAATCGCCACCACTACCTCCGGCTGATAGAAACTCAGCCACTCCGCCGCTGGCGTGTGTCCCGGCCAGTAGTGCTGATGGATATAGAGCGTGTTGCCGCGGCGCGTATAGTTTGCGTTCGGATTACCTCTACCCTGTGCGCGATCGGTACCGTAGATCGTCTTGCCGTTGGTGTCCAGCCATGCACCCACGGTCTCCAGGCACGCCGTGGTTGCCAGTGGAATCGATCCATCGGGCTCCGGCCCTATGTTGAGCAAATAATTGCCGCCACCCCGCGCGCAGGTAGCAAGGTTATCGACAATCGTCTTCGGCGTCTTCCACGCATCGTCTCCACGATTGAAGCCCCAACTGTCGTTGAGTGTCATGCATGATTCCCAGGCGCGCTCTGAGGCCTCAATGTGCTGCTCCGGCGTGGCAAAGTCGCCAGGCAGCCCGTTACGGTTGTTCACAATGATCTCCGGCTGCAGCTCGAAGACCATCTCGTTCATCCGCTCCGACTCCCATCCCTCCGGTGTCAGCGGCCAGGAAACGTCGTACCAAAGCACATCGATCTTGCCGTAGTTGGTCATCAGTTCGCGGATCAGCCCGTGCGTGTATTCAACAAATCGCTTGCGCGCCGCCTCGTCGGTTTTGCACTTGGCGCCGTCGGGATGGTGCCAGTCCATCAGCGAGTAGTAGAAGCCGACGCGCAACCCTTCAGCCCGTGCCGCCTCCACATATTCCCGCACCAGGTCGCGTCCCGGTCCCTGCTTCATGGCGTTGTAGTTGGTGAGCTTTGAGTCCCAATGGCAAAAGCCCTCGTGGTGCTTGGTCGTCATCACCATGTACTTCTGCCCGGCCTTCTTGGCCAGCCGTGCCCAGTCGCGGGCTGCATTCGGCTTCGGCTTGAAGTGCTTGGCCAGGATCTCATACTGCGGAATGGGAATTCCCTCGAACTCCTTGGCCCACTCGTGTTGCCCAATCACGCTGTAGAGCCCCCAGTGGATAAACATTCCGAACTTGGCCTCGTGCCACCACTTCATCCGTTCTTCGCGCGTGGCTGCCTGCTTCTGGTCGGTGGGCGAACTTCCAGTCTGTGCGTCGGGACTCTGGACAGCCGGCAAACTCACCCCGTCGGCATTCGCCGCGGCCAGCGCCATCGCTCCCGCTGCACCAAACTGCTTCAGGAACGACCGTCTCGTGCTCTCGCTCCAAACCATAATTCCTCCTTGTTTTTTCTCAACGGGCGAACAGTTTGGCACGTTTTACGTTAACGTTTACGCAAAACAGCCCAAAGACGTCGAGCCACTATAGCACGGTGCCCGTACACGCTGAAGGTACGGGTACAGTGTTGGTCTGGGCGGCCAGCACGGGCATGGGAGGAATCAGTCCGTCTTCCCGCCGCTCCTCGGCGTTATCGACCACAAGCGTGTTCATCTGGCCGGTCGATGATCTGGGCTTGAGCCCAACTTGCCGCAAAGATGGGCGGCACGGCGTCGCCTGACCCTTGCTGTTAATTCGGGGGCCACATGAAATCAACAACGGCGCGTCTCTCCGTGAGCCCGGCTCCTTCCGCTACCGCCGTGGCCGTCCAAATCCGACAGCTTAAATGCGGGTCTAGCTACGCGCACTCGGTGAGAATGTGGAGATTTAGGACACTCCGGATGATCTTTGGGACAACATCTCTCAAAACGATGCTCTTACCGCTTTTCGAAGGCCAGGTAGACAGCCGCTCCGCCCAGCAACGCCAAGGTGGCCGCAGCGGGAAGTAGAATCATCCAGTTCCAGGTTGAGCCGGACACAGCTGCATTCCACAATGAGTAAACCCACTGGGAGTCGAGATGAAACGCCGCCGTATGCGAAAGCTGTTCTACCCTGGTTAACCATGCAAGACCATGGCGTGCCTGCCACGCTACGAAATCCACTGCCACCAGTAGATTTACCGCCAGCGCGAAGATTTGTGCGCCCAGGATCGGCCTGCCAATGCGCTCCAGCGCCGCATTGCGCTGACGCTGCTGCGCACGCCACCACAGCACGCCCGGAGGACCCAGCTTTGCTACTTCGGCTGCCTCGGCACGTGCCTTTTGGAAGGCCATCGATACAAGTGCCAGTTCACTGCAAAAGCGGCAGCCGCTCACGTGTGCGCGCAGGTCCGGGTCAGTCGCCGCGGCCACCGGCCATTGGCCGCGTTCAACCAGTTCCTTCACTTCCTTCTCGCGCGGGCAGCTACGCAATCTCATAGGTCCCCCCCGCGTCCATGGCCCTCGATCAGCCGGGCGATCTTTCGCCGTGCCCTGAAAAGCAGCAGCCGGACACTCGCGCTCCCCAGACCAGTCACTTCCGCAATCTCGCGGTGCGAGTAGCCTTCAGCATGCGCAAGCCACAAAAGTTGCCGGTCTCTGGGACGCATCTGGGCCAAGGCCGGCCCCAGCATCATCCGTGAGTCGGTCCTTCCAGCATCGTCACTCTTTGCGAAAAAGTTCTCGGGAATCTCTTCGATGGAAGCGGACTTTGGACGCCGCCAGTGATCGCGCAGCAGATTGGTCGCAATCTGGAATAGGTAGCGCCGGCATGCCACTTCTCCCTCAGCAAGATGCGATGGGGGATGCGCCGCACACAGGAAGCGCACATAGCTCTCCTGCATCAGGTCCTCGGCCAGCGATGGGTCACCCGATGTCCGCGCCAGGTAAGCCCAGAGGGACCGTGCCGAGCGTTCGTAAAAACCCGCGAACGCCTCGTCATCCATACGCGGCACGGCTGCCCGCGACGAGTCGAGAGCTGCATCGCGGGCGAGCAGGTTCGGAATTACAAATTCCCAGGGCATTCGGGTAACGCGCCTCTTGGCCACTGCCGGATCTCCTCCGGCTCACAGCCCATCCTGATGGTTGCCAAGCCCATTGTTTCCGCTTGATGCCGAAGGGCCGCTGGGAATCAGTCCCAGACGCCCGGCCAGCATCCACGCAATTCCTGCGGACAGGATAAATCCAATTCCGGGCATCAGCACCACTGTCCCCGTTACCAGCATTGGAATCTTCATTTCCGGACTCAAGTGACGAAGCAGCAGCAGCCCTATGCCCAACAGCACCAGTACCACACCGACCTGCAACGGCCACAGCACCCGCGACACCGCGTTCGGCATCCGCTGTTCCGGCTCAAAGCTTACCGGGATCGGTGCGGCCTCAAGGAAGCGTCTGCCCGCTTCGGTTCCCATGTAAGAGGCCAGCTCCTGCGTCGAGCCGAACCTTTCGATAAGCCTGCCGTGAACGTCGCTTTGCAGCTTGAAGATGCGCGACCAGCGGCGGTTCTCAAGGAACTGTCGGATCAACCAGACAAGCGCCGCCAGAAAGCAGGCAAACGCAGCCAGAGCCGCGAGAGGCTCCAGGATCTCCTCAGCGTTCGAACCCTGGTTGCGCGGTTGCGAAAACTCTGGCCACACTGCCCGTTCCAATGCTTGGTCGCGCTGTCCGTCCCGCGAATCGAGATGGGTAAACAGGTAGTACTCGGGATTGCGCGCGACCTCTGGGTGCTGGACGAGAAACTGTGCCAGCTGCGGATTATTGCGGCTTACGTACTCCTGGTCGCTCAGCAGAGATGGGTCGTGGGCCACCACGGTCGTGAGCGTCGGACTGGTGCGCAGTAGTTTTAGAAGTTGGTCCTGGTTGGCGGACAGCTCCTGTTCGCTGATGGGTGTGGCTGCTAGGGGTTGCGTTTTCGCGCCAGGCCCGGTTTGCGCTTCCAGGGAGTTTGTCCCTGTCCCGATATTTAAGAAAACGGGGCACAGAATCCCGCACAAGACCCAGACCACTGCCTGCTTCTGCTTTTGCATCTCAATTTCTCCCTCGTTCAAGCTCGCTGGAAGAAGCCTCAACAGCCTCTTCTGCTCATACAACGAACTGGAAGGAGATGGGTTAACAACACTGGCAAGATTCGCCGGAAACTTACTAAGTCTCGATTCTCATGAATCGTTGCGACTGGTTGGGCATGCACAGTTTGCAAGGCTGGTGCGGCAACCGGACCAAGAAGGTTTCCGAACGCAAAATGGCGCTGAACGGGGAGGACTGTCTTCCGTCGGCTGTTTTCTGAGAGGGCGGCGTGAATGCAGGCTTTTTAGTGGTGATGGCCCCAGCCGCCATGGCCACTGGAATGACCACCACCACCGCCTGAGTGCTTGCCGCCACCAAAACCCTTGGGCGCTCTTCCACCGCCAAAGGAGCGCCCGTAGGAACTGCCAGACCCGTGGCCCCCGCCGAACAAATGGAAGCCGCCGGAGTGTTCCGGTTTGGCGGAATAGCTCTGAAAGCCTTTGCCGGCATGTTCGGTGTAGGCTCGCTGCCCATAATCGCCAACCGGTGGTCGGCTGCCAAAACCCTGACGGGGCTGGCCAAAGAATCCTGAGCCGTAGCTCTGCCGCGCGTAGGAGTTCGATGAGTAGGGTTGCTGGGGTCGCGTCGGCATGAGCGCCTGCGGCCGCAAAGGCGGACGGCTATAAGCATAGTTCTGATACCCGGGCCGGATTGAGCTCCCATAACCATTTCCGTACCTGTTTCCGGATCCAGTCCCGTACCTCGGCCCAGATCTGCTCTCGTATCCGTTCTGGTATTCAGGCCCGGTGTTGTAGCCGCGGCCATTACTTTCCGCTGGCCAGTTGTTTCGAAAAGCACTGCTCCCGCGATAGTTGTCAGGTGGACGCTGGAATCCCCTTTCACCTTCTCCGTTGGATCCCCTGTATTCATTGCCTTGCCGGCCGTAGTTTCCCCTCGATTGGCCAAATCCGGCCTGGCCGAAACTCTCCCGCTGCCTCATTCCTCCAGCCCACGATCCACCTCCGCGGGACGAACCCCAACGGGCCACCGAGGTGCTTTGCGAAGAGTAATTCGAATGATTAAAGAGAATGGAATTTCCCAGCCAGTCCAGCGCCCAGCTTAGCCAACCAAAGCCGGTGTGGGTGAAGGCGGCCATTGCGATCCCCAGCCCAAACTGGATGGGAGACGAACCCAGAAACGATCCCAGCCCACCAAGCAGCGAAAAACCCGGATAAGGCTGCACCGGCTGCCCGTAGGCGGCCCACGGGTTGTACTGTGGCACGTAAACCATCTGCGGATTTGGCGGGGAGAGCTCGATATTGCCCTGGTCGTATGTCATCTGTTCTTGTGGAGTGTTCTGAAGGGTGCCGGCCGCATTGGCGCGCTGGCGGAGCACTTGCACCGTCTGCAGAACATCCTGGGGCTGGTTGAAATAGGCGTTTCCGAGATCCGTAGTCCACGCCAGATCCTGATCCATCTGCGCCAGCACCTGCGGAAACGCTGTCAGCGCCTTCACGCTCGGGTCCCAGTTCTGTGCGTCGGCTCCCGCCGCAATCTGGTTTGGAGAGGCATAGCCCCGCGTCCTTAACCACTGGTCTGCCGTCGATACCTGCGCCGGATAGGTGGCCGCCGCCAGCACCTGCGCCAGCAGCGCATCGGGATAGAGGGCGATGGGCGCCAACATCTCTTCCAGTTGCTCCGCGGTAAACGCCTGGGCGGCAGGCTGTCCCGGTCCATACCCGGGTTGCTCGTAGCCGGGACCTGCATCCGGATAAGGCGGCCCGGCGTCGGGCTGCTGCGTGTTGCCCGGTTGCGCGTAGTTTGGCTGCCCATATCCCGGCTGTTGGCCCGGCGCGTATTGCCCGCCGTAGGGCCCATTCTGTGGGTATTGATATTGATTCTGTGGGTACGGCCCGCTCTGCGGCGCACCTTGCCACGGGCCTTGCTGCGCGAATACCTCCACCTGCGCCAACGGCAAAAGAACAAATGCCATCGCTACGGCCACCAGCCGTTGGGGCGCTCGCGACCAGCCACCGGTAGAGCCAATATCTTGCGAGGAGCTTTTGGTCGAGCTGAAGGACAGGCAGGAAAACCACGCAGAGCGCTTTCCGTAAAGGCAGGTCTGGGATCTCATCGACCCTCCCAGTGGCCCACAGGACCACCCCGAGGCAAGTCTTGCAGTCCGCTCCGAGGAGTGGATGTTAAGACTAGACCCGCGAATCCAGCGTTAGTTGCGCAAAAGATCGCCCGGTTCATTAGTCATTTTGCCGCCGCCCGTCGACCCGCCCCGGGGTTTATCATCTGAAATGGCGCGGAGCGAGGCCGTCCGTGCCTCGTACTGGAGCCCGGCTGCTGAGTGCGCCGGCTTTTTTTAGGCGCGGCGAAGCTGCGGGACTTTTCACGGATACAAAAGTGGCATCCCAGGATTCGAGGTTAGGAAGGAAATGCGAGCAAAGACGGCTGTGGTGCTGGGCGCCCAGTGGGGCGACGAGGGAAAGGGCAAGATCGTAGACGTGCTCAGTGAGCGGTTTTCCGCCGTTGCGCGCTACGCCGGCGGCCATAACGCCGGCCATACGGTGATTGTTGGCGGTCAGAAGTTCGTACTACAACTCATTCCCTGCGGCGTGCTACGCCCAGGATGCAAAGGCATCATCGGGAACGGCGTGGTACTTGACCCGCTGGCCTTTCTGAAAGAAGTCGCCCGCCTGCGCGAGCTCGGCGTTGCCATCGATGAGCAGTTGTTCGTCTCCAACCGCGCCCAGGTCATCCTGCCCTACCACCGCATGATTGAGTTGGCCGCCGAAAGCGCGCCCGGGCGCAAGAAGATCGGTACCACCAGCCGGGGCATCGGCCCGGCGTACGAAGACAAGATGGCCCGCAGCGGCCTGCGCGTTGTGGACCTGCTGCATCCCTCCTTGCTCAAAACCCACATTGAAGCTGCTTGTGCCGAAAAAAACGCAATCGCTCACGCGCTGTTTGGCACCGACCCGCTGGACCCCGCGAAGATGTACGACGAATATGCGGCAGCGGCTGTACAGGTACGCCCCTTTGTGGCCGACACCGGGCGCATGCTCAACGACATCCTCACCCAGGGCGGCAGCATTATGTTTGAGGGCGCGCAGGGCACCATGCTCGATATCGACCACGGCACTTACCCGTTCGTCACCTCGTCCTCGGCCACGGCTGGTGGCGCGGCGACTGGAACCGGTGTAGGGCCGACCGCCATCGGCACCGTCATCTCAGTCACCAAGGCTTATGTCACCCGAGTTGGCGAGGGACCATTCCCTACCGAGATTCACGATGCATCCGGCGATGAGTTGCGCGCACGCGGAAACGAGTATGGCGCAGTCACCGGTCGGCCGCGCCGCTGCGGCTGGCTAGATATACCACTGCTCCGCTATTCGAACCAGGTGAACGGCGCCGAGTGGCTCGTGGTTACCAAGCTCGACGTGCTTGATGAACTGGCCGAGATTCCCATCTGCATTGGCTATGAGATCGATGGCAAGATCACCGACGAGATTCCCGCCGACGTACAGGGCCTTGAGCAAATTAAACCGCACTACACCAGGCTCAAAGGCTGGCGTCAGCCCACTGACGGCATTACGGAGTTTGACAAGCTGCCGCAGGCCGCCCGCGAATATCTCCGCTTTCAGGAGCGGGAGAGTGGCGCCCGCATCGGTATGGTCTCCACAGGCCCGGATCGCAATCAAACCATGGTTCTGCCCGAATTTGCCGCCGCACTCGACAGCATTCACAAGTAAGCTGAAACAAGCGCACGTGAGCCCGAGAATCGTACTGAGACACTGTACCCAGACGAATAGGAAACCGCCCTATGGTGAGCTTTGTCGCCCGGTTCACGTTTGCCCCCGAAGATCGCGCTGAAGTGGCAGACTCCCTGCACCTGTTGACCGTCGCATCCCGCCAGGAAGAAGGATGCGTCAGCTACATCCCTCACCATCTCGAAGGCGATCCCAACACCATCGTCATCTACGAGCAATATCGGGATGAGGCAGCTTTGACGGCGCACCGGGCGTCCGCGCACTTCAAGAAACACGCCGTTGAAGGGCTCTTTCAGAAGATGAAGGATCGGAATCGCGAAGACCTGATTGCTCTCATTTGAGAACTTCCGGAGTCCAACCGGCATCGCAGGGCGGGAGTCCCAGTTGCCGTGACGGCGAACTGCTCCATTAGTCACATTGACCGGCAGACCTATCCGGGGCTACTATCCGTTACGCTTATGTCCGGCGCCACATTCGAGCTCTCGGAATTTGATCGTTTCCCAATCGGTCGCCGTCTTGCGCTCACCTGCTTTGCGGCCATCGCGTTTTTGCTGGGAATCTGCGGGAGCGCTCTCTATGCGGGGCAAGCCAAGCTTGGGAAGCACGAGAATCGCCACCAGATCGAACAGCTCGAAGAGTCCTGGCGCATAGCCATGCTCAAGTCCGACACCGCGGCAATGAGTGCGCTGCTGGCTGACGATTTCATCGCCATCACTGCTTCCGGAACCCTGCAAACAAAAGAGGAGACTTTGGTCAACCTCCGTACACACCGGCTTCACATCACTTCTCTTCTTGTCAGCGACCGAAAGTTGCGCTTTTACGGCAACACTGCATTGGTCACTTCCCTGGCCACCGTTCAGGGTACGACCCCCGATGGCGACGTCAACGGGAGCTATCGTTACACTCGCGTCTACGTGCTCAATGCCCAGGGAAAGTGGACGATCGTCAGCTTCGAGGCCAGTCGCATTAGCCAGCCCGGTGAGAGTCAACCGGAAGACAAAGTCATAAATCCGAAGCAACCAGAACCAAAGTAACGATTAAATGTTCGTGAATGGTTACTTTTATCGAGGCTTATCAACAGCCGACCTATTGGGCGCCTTCTTTTGTTTCTGGTATAAGACTGGTAGGGAACGTATCTTCGAACCGTTTCTTTCTTCGATCCGAAGGTGAAGATATGGAGCTGCCACTCGTTGAGCCGACTTGTTGAGTGTTAGCGGCTGTACGAGGAGATTTTCCCGGACCCTTCCGATCTGGCCGCGGCCTTCGAGTGAGCGCTTCCCCCTGATCACGCACGAGCCTAACCAGCACGCGGCAATGTTCCAGTCCGTCCAGTAAAAACCAATGTGGTGGATCGGAACAGGGGTCTATCAAATGAAAACCGCACAATTGGCAGCTCTCCGATTCTTCGCTCTCCTATTTATCTTGCCGGGCCTTGCAGGCTTGATCATCTCCGCCATGATTTCTACTCATTATCTTGAGGTCATGCCAAGAGGTCCAGTGCTGGTGGAAGGACGCATCGTTCCGCGTGAGATCCATGGGATAGTCGTCTATCAGACCGAGGACGAAAATCGTCGGCTCAATTTAGTCGAGTACTCGTCGGTAGGAGTCTTTGTGGTTGGCCTTGGACTGGGGCTTGTTTATCTGGAAAAATGGGGCAGCCTGCAGGCACGCGCAGACGAAGAAGAAGGCGCGTTGGCGGAAGATCAACCCTAGATACTGTCAATGGCGCACTTCCAAAAAGCTCAATTCCATACATGACCTTTCCCCTACAATAATGAAATGCCTGAACTGCCTGAGGTGGAGACCATCGCCCGCGGCGTCAACAAACGGTTGCGCGACGACAAGATCGTTCATGCATGGTTCGCTGGCCATCGGGAACTCTTCAAGACACCCGCGGTTAAGCAGGTCAAGGGTCTAGAAGGACGTATGTTTCTCTCCGTGCATCGAACTGGAAAACACATTGTCTGCGAACTGAGTTCTGGCGCGCGCCAGGGCAAGGTCAACGCGGCGCCCTCGGCATCTCCCGACGCCCAGTGGATTGTCCATCTCGGCATGACCGGCCGCCTCCTCGTTACCAACCCAGAAGCGCCTGTCGCATCGCACACGCACGCGCGCCTGACTCTGGCGAGCGGTCGGGAGTTGCGTTTTGTGGATCCGCGGCGCTTCGGCCGGCTTGAATTCCGAGATCTCGGGATTCGAGGAAAGGGCCGCAGCCAGCCATTCAGCGCGTCCGGCGCAGAGCCGCTCACGATTGCACCAAAACAGTTTGCCGCTCTCTTCGGTGGTCGGCGTCTTTCCATCAAGGCGGCCTTGCTTAATCAGACCCTGCTATCCGGTGTCGGCAACATCTACGCCGACGAGAGTCTTTTTCATGCTGGCATCCGGCCGCGCCGGAGCGCCGGCCGTCTCTCCAAAGGTGAGCTCGAACGGCTCCGGCTCGCGCTTCGTCAGGTTTTGGAGCACGCGATTCGCCTGGGCGGCTCGTCCGTTTCCGACTACGTGGATGCAGAAGGAGTGCGGGGCTTCTTCCAGCTCGAACACTGCGTTTACCTGCGCACCGGCTTACCCTGCCGCCACTGCGAAGCTCCCGTCCGACGCATTCATTTGGCCGGTCGCGGTACTCACTTTTGCCCAAACTGCCAGCGTTAGGTCTGGCTGCTATGGTTTTTTGAATTATTCCCCTTTTCGTCTTCCAGAATCCAAACAATATCCGCCTTAGTAATCAACCAAATGGATGAAAACAAAAGCTCTTCCGAACGGCCACCCAATTGCTATTAGATAGGTGCCAGTGATGTACCGGCTGCCTCGGAGGAACGGACAGCCAAGAACAGCAGACCCCAGGCAAGAGCAACCGCCAACGAAGCGGCCCTCAAATGGGATGTAACCGGCCAGGGATGCCTGCAGTAGATCGGTGGAAAATCCGCCGATCACAATTCTTGGGAGGCCAGTGGCCTTTGCGGGGCCCACAAACGCCGCTCCAACTTGGAGCGGCGTTTGGTGTGTTTGGGCTCTCCGCTTCACTCTCTCTCGGTAACTATTCCGATTCGGCTCTAATGCGCACTTGCCAGCCAGGTCGCTTCACTGTAGTATCGGAGTTGCCTATCAAGCGGCTGACGCGGGCCACCCCGATTCGGGTAGAGCAAGCTCGCCGCCGAGCAGGAAAACGCCGTTCAATTCAATTTCTGCATAGATGTACGCGGCAAAAGCTCGCATAGGAAGGGCATTACCTGAGAAAAGCACGGGCCGCACCGTATCGATCCTGAACAGCGGATGGAGCCCGCGCAAGGCTCCTGCGTACAGAGCGGCTTCAGTATTTTCCAGAGAGTTTGAATTGCAGGGCCAAAGCATTTTAGGAAACATCGTTTTCCGAAGCCACTGAACTAAAGTCAGCGCTGCCAGCAAGGAGCGGTGACCGTGACGATGTTGGGTGATTGGACTAATTCCTGAAATGCTTTAGCGAATCTGAACGGGCGTCACCTGATTGTTCGCAGGCCTAGCGGAAAAAGGTCCGGTAGATAAGTGGTGAGAGTGGCGGACTCAGAAACCTTGCCGCACGTTGAACTGGGTTCTTGATCCGCTGACGCACATGGAACGGTTCATGTTGGTGAGTCAGATCTGGTTGAGCGTTTTTTGGCCGGGCGCACTTTGGAATCGCGCAGATTGGCGTTCAAGGACCCGCTCTTGGCAGCCCGCAACGCATCCTGTATTTGTTCCACCGAAGACCGTTGCGTCTCCAACGTGAGTTGGGCGCAGGCGAGAGAATCCGGAGCCCACAGGAAAGTAACTGAGTAGAAGAAACCCGATGCATCAAAGAGCAACGTTCCAGGAAGTACACGCATGACGACAGAATTAATTCAGCCCCAACCTGAAATGGGGCCCGCACCTGACAATGGTCAGGCGCCGTCGCAAGGGCATCGCCGTCGCCGCCGCCGCCGGAAAAATAAGTCGAGCCAGCAAAGTGCACCGCAGGCCCAGCAGCCTCAATTGCAGCCGCAGCAACAACAGCCGCAAGGGCAACCGCCGCCGCAAACGAAACAGCCTCAGCAGCACCAGAACCAGCCGCGCAAGAAGAAGAAATTTTTCCAGAAGAATTCGACGCCGCCCGCCCAACCCGGCAATAGCATCTCCGGTTCGTCCCAGGGCAAGCGTAAAGGCAAGCAGCGTGGCCCCCGCGAGTTTGTCGGTCCCATGGACCACAGCTACCGCGCCGTCAACGGCAATGTGGCCGACGGCCCGCCCTCTACCATTCAGATAGGCAGCAACCACGGCAGCTATTATCCGGACATCTACGCCACGCCGCAGGCCGCTCCCGTCCGCGAAGACGCGCCCACGCGCATCTTCTGCTTCATCGACGATCTCTTCTTCCAGGCCAAAATTCAGGAAACGTCGCGCAAGCTGGGCATCAAAGTCGAGTTCGCCAAGGGCGACAAAGACTCGGTCCAGCGCATTCTCGATCTGCCCGAAGCGGAGAAGCCCACGCTGCTCGTATTCGACCTGAACAATCTAAACGCAAAACCGATGGCCCTGATTCCCAAGTTCAAGACCAAACTCAAGAAGGCCACATCGATCGTCGGCTTTCTCAATCACCTACAGGGCGACCTGAAGCTGAAAGCCGTAGAAGCCGGCTGCGACACCGTAATGCCCCGCTCTGCCTTCTCGCAAAGCCTCCCAAACCTCCTCCGCCGCTACGGCATTGAAGAGGAAGAAGAATACGCGCAGCAACCGATGATGTAAGTCGTTCTGTAAGCTATGGACAAGATGGGCGCGCCCATACCGGGTGCGCCCATCTTGTCTTGCACGGAATTATCCAACTCAGGAAATTATCCGGGAGGCCACGTAAGTGATCTTCCACCAAGCAAGTGCAGATGCAAATGATCCACCGCCTGTCCGCCGTCTTCTCCCGTATTCACAACAATGCGGTAGCCGTCCGTGAGACCTTTCTGCCGCGCAATCTCCGCCGCTGCCCAAAGGAGATGACCCAGCAGGGCGGTCTTATCTTGG
The DNA here is from genome assembly GCA_049793195.1 of Occallatibacter sp. GTDB lineage: Bacteria > Acidobacteriota > Terriglobia > Terriglobales > Acidobacteriaceae > Telmatobacter. The sequence goes on from JBARBP010000034.1 coordinate 25,275, forward strand.
CCCACCTCGGCGATTGAGCCAATGTGCTCCCGCGGCACAATCAGCACGTGTACCGGCGCCTTCGGATTGATATCGGCGAACGCGTACCCAAGGTGATCCTGATAAACCGGCACCGACGGAATGGTTCCTTCAACGATCTTGCAGAATAGGCAGCTCATAGCGACACCAGTCTACACGCGCTCATCAGCACGCCGCATCCCGCCCCGCTCAAAATCTCCGCAGGACATGCTCGTGCCGATCTCACTTCAGGAGCCGCGTCCCAATCCGGCACTCACTGTTTATCATGCGCGTTCGGCATAAAATGGTCTCATGCCCGCGGCTGCTTCCCCTTTTCGCATTGTTCACACCGTCTGCTCCCACGACTGCCCCGACTCCTGCGCAGTCCTTGTCACGGTCGATGAGCATGGCCACGCCATCAAAGTCGAGGGCGATCCATCGCAGCCCGTCACACAGGGCTTTCTCTGCGGCAAAGTCGCAAAGTATCTCGACCGCGTCTACGCTCCCGATCGCATTCTCTTTCCGCTGCGCCGCAAACCCGGCGTGCCGAAACAGCCCCTCCAAAGAGGCCGCGAGCATGAGGCCTTCGAGCGCATCTCCTGGGACGAAGCTCTAAGCGCAATCGCCGCCCGCCTTCAGCAGATCAGCGACGAGCACGGTCCCGAGTCGATCCTTCCCTACAGCTATGCGGGCACCATTGGTGTGCTCGGCTATGGCTCAATGGACCGCCGTTTCTTTCACCGCCTTGGCGCCAGCCGACTCGACCGCACGATCTGTTCTGAAGCCGGCGGCGTGGCCTGGAACACCGTCTACGGAAAAAAACTTGGCACCCCCACCGAAGACTTCCGCCTAGCCAAGCTCATCCTTGCCTGGGGAGCGAACATCCACGGCAACAACGTCCACCTCTGGCCCATGATCGAGCAAGCCCGCCGCAATGGCGCGCGCCTCATCGTCATCGACCCTTACCGCACCCGCACCGCCGCTCTCGCTGACTGGCACATCGCCATCCACCCTGGAACCGACGCAGCGCTCGCCCTTGGCATGATGCACGTAATCCTCCGCGAGGGGCTTGAAGACCGCGCCTACATCGACGTGATGACCCACGGATTCCCAGCCCTCGCCGAGCGTGCCCGCGAATATACCCCCGAGCGCGTAGCGGCATGGACCGGCATGACCGCCGCTGAAGTCGAACAGCTCGCCCGCGAGTACGCGACTACCCGCCCCGCCGCCCTGCGCCTCAACTATGGCGTGCAGCGCGCCGAGTACGGCGGAGCCACGGTCCGCGCCATCGCCATGCTGCCCGCACTCACCGGCGCGTGGAAATATCGTGGGGGTGGCGGAGTTCTTTCCACTTCCGGTGCTTTTTCCTGGAATGAAGGACCCGTCCGCCGCCCCGACCTTCAATTCGCCTCACCCCTCGGCCGCGAGGCGCGTCTCGTCAATATGTCCGCGCTAGGCCACGCGCTAACAGAACTCGGCCAAAAGAGAGACCAGGGTTCAGAGATCGGAGATCGGAAGGACGAAGGCCCCCCGGTCCGCGCCCTCTTTGTCTACAACTCAAACCCCGGCGCGGTGGCTCCCAACCAAAACGCCGTGCGCCGCGGCATGGCCCGCCCCGATCTTTTTACGGTTGTCCACGAGCTCTTCTTCACTGACACCACCGACTACGCCGACTACATCCTGCCCGCCACAACTTTCCTCGAGCACACTGACATTCAGGGCGCCTACGGCCACTACTTTGTGCAGCTCTCGCAGCAAGCCATCGAGCCACCCGGCGAGGCGCGTTCCAACGTCTGGCTTTTCGGCCAGCTCGGCCAGCGCATGGGCTTTCAGGAGCCCTGCTTCCGCGACACGCCGGAAGAGATCATCCGTCAGGCTCTCAACATCGATCCAGCGGCCGGTCCCAACACCCATTCCACCAACCCCGGCATGGAGCACGTCACCTACGAAGCCCTCGAAGAACACGGCCACATCCCGCTCGCCCTCCATGCCGATCCCGAAGGCCATCCATTCCTGCCATATACGTCTGGGCCGCTCCCTACGCCCTCCGGCAAAATCGAGTTCTACTCGGAGACCCTCGCGGCGGCCAGCCTCGACCCGCTTCCAGGCTTCACTCCGCCCGCCGAGTCCCGCTGGGGCGAAGCCGCAAAGCACTATCCCCTCGAGCTCCTCGCCCGGAAGGCCGACAACTACATGAACTCCACCTTCGCCAACCTCGACGGCCACCGCAAGATGGAATCCCGCACCAACCAGCGTCTCGAAATCCACCCCACCGATGCCGCGGCTCGCAACCTGGCAGAAGGCGATCCCGTCCGCATCTTCAACGACCGCGGCTCGCTGCAACTAACTGCAATGCTCAACCCCAGCCTGCCCGCCGGCGTAGTCGCCGCGCGTCTCGACTGGGCCAAGCTGCACTCCGATGGCGCCAACGTGAATGCCCTTACCAGCGAGCGCCTCACCGACATTGGCGCGGGGGCTACCTTCTACTCCACTCTGGTGGAAGTTGCGAAGATCGCCTAGCTTGCAAAAAATTTGCGCCCGCACTGCCAACTGTGCCCTTGGCGCAGTAAGCTATCTGCCATGAACTGGACGTCTCTACTTATACTCGCTGCCATTCTCGCTGCCTTCTTCGTTTTTCGGCATTCCGGGCTTATCTCTGTGAAAGACGCGCGGGCCTACCTGAAAAGTGGAGCCATGGTCATCGACGTGCGTACGGCCGGCGAATTCGTCGCCCACCATCTGCCCATCGCCGTCAATCTCCCGCTGAGCGAGATTGAGGCCAACTGGTCCCGCCGGGTCAAAGATAAGAATCAGGTGCTTCTTCTGCATTGCCAGAGCGGCGCGCGCAGCGGCGTGGCTAAAAAGAAGCTCTCCGCCCTCGGATGCCTCAACGCATTCAATATGGGGTCTTACACCCGCGCCGAGCGCATCGTCAGCGGCAAGTAACGGCCGCCGAAAGACTAACTAGACAAGATGCTTACCGAAAATTGCTTTTCGTGAATAGAGCGGAGAGAGGCGGGGGTTTCAACCCCCGGAAAAGGCCGACAAGAAGAGAAATGGGCTTCAGCCACGGAGGAGCTTTGCCTAACAACGACTCTCTCGGATCTTTCTTGGGCTAGCACCGGCATTTCGCTTCTGCGTCCATACTCTACCGCCTTGGTCGGTGCGATTGGCTCTTTGCGCGCCAGACGTTGACGCCACGCCCAGCACCGCAACGATAAGCACTTCTGCCGGGAAGTCGATCTTCTTTTCCCGCCCGGCCTTCCGGGTCTCGATGTTTTCAACACCCTAACGTTCTTCCATTTAGCACCCCGGGGGCGCGCCGGTTGATATGCTTGGGTGTTTGGTATTCAAGCGGGGAGGCTTCAGGCAATGCCAACCACCATGCAGGCCGTCGTGAAGGCCAAACCCGGGCACGGCATAGAACTGCGCGAAGTGCCTGTTCCGGCGCCCGGCCCTGGTAAGGTGCTTGTCCGCGTGCAGGCTGCCAGTGTCTGCGGAACCGATTTGCACATCTTCAATTGGGATCCGTGGGCCAAGAGCCGGATCCATCCCCCTCTGATTCCCGGCCACGAGTTTTCAGGCGCGGTGGCAGGCGTCGGCCGTGGCGTCTCCACGGTGAAGGAAGGCGACCTGGTGAGCGCAGAGATGCACGTGGCCTGCGGCAAGTGCCTGCAATGCCGCACCGGGCAAGCCCACATCTGCCAGCATGTGCGCATCCTCGGCGTTGATTCAGATGGCGCCTTCGCCGGGTACGCCATCATCCCCGAGACCAACATCTGGAAGCTCTCGCCTTCCATCCCGCACGACTATGCCTCGCTGCTCGATCCTCTCGGCAACGCGGTCCATACTGTGCTGGCTGGTCCGATCGCCGCAACCACCGTCGCTGTCACCGGTTGTGGTGCCATCGGCCTGTTTTCCATCGCAGTAGCCAAAGCCTGCGGTGCATCGAGAGTCTTTGCGATTGAAGTCAACAAGCACCGGCGGCAGGTCGCCGCAGAGATGGGTGCGGACCTAACCTTCGATCCCGCCACTGAGAACGTCGAACAGAAGATTCTTGAGGCCACCGGAGGCACCGGCGTCGATGTGCTGCTTGAAATGTCAGGCCATCCCGAAGCCATGCGCCTGGGATTCGCGATACTTCGCACCGGCGGACGCGCCTCGTTGCTTGGCATTCCCTCGCGCCCCTTTGAGCTCGACTTCGCCAAGGACATAATCTTCAAGGGTGCCATCGTGCAGGGCATCAACGGCCGCAAGATGTTCGAGACGTGGTTTCAAATGGAGGCTCTGCTCGCGACCGGCAAGCTCAACCTCGAGCCCGCCATCACCCACCGCCTCAAGCTATGCGACTTCAATCAGGCGATGAAGCTCTTGCAGTCCGGCGAAGCCATCAAAGTAGTCATGCGCCCGGAATGAGCAGCTGAAGCGCAGATTGAACCAGCTGGGAGCCGAAAGCTCTAGCAAGCGAAGTCTCTGTTCCCTAACTCCTTATTTCCAGCTCCGAACTTGTGCCAAAATTACTGTTTTCTCCTCTTTCAACTGTTTCTGCACTGATGTATCAGTTCAAACGGCCGAAAATCACCTGATACATCGGTACGCTTTTCAATGAAGACCCTTGAAACGGTAAAGTATCGTCCTTGAACCATATGAAAATCGAGCGATTCGTCCGCGTAGAACCCCACAATTTTCGGCAGCATTCCTTCGTCAAGAGCCCCAATCGATCGTCACCCTCCGGAGCCCACGTAACGCGTTGCACAAATACACCCCATCCTCCCGCCGCAGATCCTCCGGATACAACACCCGCTCCTCTGCGTTCGCGCGCGTCTCCAACAAATGCCTTCTGTAAACCCCGGCCAGCAATCCGCAATCCACAGGCGGCGTCAGCAATTGACCATCCTTCTCGATGAAGATATTGCTGATTGCGCCCTCAGTGATCTCGCCTGCGCCGTTCATGAACAGCACATCGTCAAACCCTCGATTCACGGCCTCTTTGAAGGCTTCGCCATACAGCGGCCGATGCGTAGTCTTGTGGAAAAGCATTGGATCGTTCGCATCAGTCCTATGCTGCGAAATATACGCGCGCGCTGCCTTTGCATCATTGCCGCCGTTTACTGCCAGCGCCTCGTCCCCAATATTCATGCACCCTTCGCGATCAACCAGCAGCCTCACTCTGCGTAGCGCTCCGGCTTCAAAAACCCGCGCATGTTCCTCCAATGCTGCCCTAATCGCTTCACGCTCGCACTGGAATGCAAAATACTCCGCCGAATCCATCAACCGATCGAGATGCAGTTCCAACAGCGGATAACCACCATCCCAAAGCATCGTCTCTATCAGTTGGAATCGCTCAGGAAACCGCTGCGCTGAGCGGATAAGGAACTCCGCCTTCAGCACGCATTCGTGGTACTCCTCTTTCGCGGCGGAGTCGATCACGATGCCGCTTCCAACGCCCATCGTCCCTTTTTCGCCATCGAGTTCCAGCGTGCGGATTGCCACATTGAAGACCGTGCGCTGCTGCGAGAAGTATCCGATCGCACCCGTGTACACACCCCTTGGCCGTTTTTCGAGCTCAGCCAGCAGTTGCATCGCCCGCACCTTGGGTGCGCCCGTAATCGATCCGCAGGGAAACAGCGCCTTGAAGATGTCGTGGAAGCTAACGCCATGTCGCAGCTCACCAGTCACGGTCGAAGTCATCTGCCAAAGCGTCGGATAGCGCTCAACAGCAAACAGATTCTCCGCGCGCACACTGCCAAACTCCGCCACGCGTCCCAGATCGTTGCGCAGGAGGTCGACAATCATTACGTTTTCGCTGCGGTTCTTCGCGTCGTTGCGCAACCACTCCGCGCGCTCGCGGTCTTCCCGCGTCGTGCGCCCCCGCGCTACTGTTCCTTTCATGGGTTTTGTCGTGATGCGTCGGCGGCCGTTTTCTTCATCCACGTGGAAGAACAACTCCGGCGAGAAGGATAGAATCCTCCGCCCAGCCGACCAATGAATGAAAGCCCCATACTCGACGGGCTGCCGCTCGCGCAGTTGCGCATACAAAGCAGCCAAGTTGCCTTGCAAACGCACGTTGTAAGGCGCCGTGAAGTTGAGTTGATAAACGTCGCCCGCACGAATCCACTCATGAATCGCTGCGATCTGTTTAGCGTATTGCTCCTCAGTCAGGGCGAGCGAAGCCTGCACTACAGTCTCATCTGGCAAGTTCTTGTCCGGCTGTTCTGCGCTAACGCGAACGGCCGCCAGGCCCGGCGGCTCGCCATCGGGAAAGGTCCCAGTTGCAGGATCGAACCGATAGGCGCGCTCATAAATGCCGAACCACGCGAGCGGTTGCCCGGCTAGGTTTGGCCGCATCGCTGCCTTCGGCTCAAAGCAGTTTCCGCATTCGTAGGTGAAGAATCCCGCCGCAGTCATCTCAGCCGCAACGGCGCTCTCAATCTCGCCAAAGAGTTCGGTGATTTCTTCAGTCGTGTTCGCCACGCAGACTCGCAACGGTGCTGTAAAGATTCGCACGCACGATTCTGCATCAGGCTCGGTGTTGTTTGGCTTGCCGCACTCCAGCAGCAGCGTGGCCGGTGTCTGTTCAACCAGTGCGTACACTTCCGCGGGAAGGGAATGACGGCGGCTCATGCAGGCCTTTGGGCTGCCTTTTGTCTACTGCACCGTCAGAACCATCGTTGTGTTCTGTGTAATTGCAGTGATTCCGTTGCTGGATTGCCCGGTCACAGTGACTGTGTAAGTGCCCGTTGGCGTAGGGAGAGTTGTTGGCGGGCCGTGATGGAAGTAGTAGTAGCGCGGGTTGCAGGCTGTGGTTCCCAGAATCGTGACCAGGCCAACCAGCGCCACGAGCGCAAGCTTGCTTAGCCATGTGCGCCGCCGAGCTCCCCAGGCCAGCCCACCCAATCCCAGCACTCCTGGCAGCAGAAAGGACCAGGCGATCGGGCCGCTCCCCCTGTTGTAGGCCGCGGGCGGTTGTAACTGGCCGGCTGTTCCCCCAGCCTGTGTCTGCAACACCAACGAGCTGACAGGTGGGCATGCCGAGGCCAGCGAACCAGATGGACAGCTTGTTGGTGTGGTCGGCAAAATCTCCACGTTGTCAGGAGTGAAGGTGCAAGACGCCTGATTAGGAAGACCGGAACACGAGAGGGTTACAAACATCGGTGAGGTCAGCGCGGAAGGGTTCACAGGGACAATCGTCACATTGACGGTCCCTGAGTTGCCGGCAGTGAGCACCAGCGGTAGCGCGGACGGCGCTACTGGCGCTAGGGTCAAGCCAAAGCTGGGCGCGGTGCTTACTTGAGTCTGTACCAGCGTGGAAACTGAAGTCGAAGCCATGTGCGTTGCATCGCCGCTGTAAACCGCGCGAAGATCGTGCTCGCCTCCTGGCATGTTCAAAACTGCAGAAGCCTGTCCCGTCGGGTTCAGAGCAACCTGTGCCAGTTGCTGTCCGCCCTCGAAAATCGATACGGCGCCCGTGGCCGGAAGACCATCGACCCCAGTCACGATTATTCGAAAGGCCGTCTTGGTTTGCCCGCCCTGATCGCTGGTCGTTACATTCAATGAGGTTTCTGTGGCCACGCTCTGCGCGTTAGCCGCCACCGGCAGCAAAAGCAGCGCCAGCGCCGCACTCAGTCCTGCAATCCACTCAAGCCGCAGACTGCGGCGTTTCATGCCTCTCACGTGCACCTGCTCCAAATCTCCAGAAGAATTGCGTATCGCCCGGTCCCTTAAGCGTAGAAGACTATTGTATCTGGCGCGGGCGCGGTGGGGCCAACCGGCGAACCGCGATTTGCCCCGAAAAGCAACCCAGCGCCGATGCGAGGTGCTGGTTCGCGATGTCATGGGTTCCAGTTCTGAATCCCTGTCATGCATTGGACGCGGCGTACCTGGAATGGAGAGTCCGGGCCGCCGCGCGGAGTTATGCTTTTTCTTTGAGGTAAATAGCCATGACTCAGGCTCCTCCTCGCCCCCAGCTTGCCCATCTAACCGCAGCTCTTGACGAGCTCCGAGCCAGGGGCACCCACTTCAAACTCCGCATCCTCGACGATCAGCAGGCTCCGATGTGCCGTTACGACGGCCGCCAGGTGATTAACCTCGCCAGCAACAACTATCTAGGCCTGGCCAACGACCCGCGGCTCATTGAGGCCGCACTCGCCGCCACGCGCACCTTTGGCGTGGGGTCTGGGGCAGTGCGCACAATCGCTGGAACCATGCGCATTCATATGGATCTGGAGGAAAAGATCGCCCGCTTCAAGAATGTCGAAGCCTGCGTCGTCTTTCAGAGCGGTTTTGCCGCCAATTCGGGCACCGTAAGCGCCATCCTGGGCAAAGACGATTTCATCCTCTCCGACGAGCTCAACCATGCCAGCATTATCGATGGAGCGCGCCTCTCTCGCGCCACGATTAAAGTCTTTCGCCACAAAGACATAGCTCACTGTGAGCAACTGCTCCAGGAGCTCGCAACCCAGCCCGGACGCAAGCTCGTTATCACCGATGGAGTTTTCTCGATGGACGGAGACATCGGCCCCGTCGACAAGCTGGCAGCACTTGCCGAAAAATATGGCGCCATCATGATGGTCGACGACGCCCATGCCTCGGGTGTTTTAGGCCGCAACGGCCGCGGATCGGTCGACCATTTTGGCATGCACGGCAAGGTCGACGTGCAGGTCGGCACGCTGTCAAAGGCAATAGGCGCCCTAGGGGGCTACGTTTGCGGCAGCAAAGACCTGATTGACTACCTCTACCACCGCGCCCGGCCGTTTCTCTTCTCAACCTCACATCCGCCTTCTGTTGCGGCCACCTGCATCGCCGCCTTCGACATACTTGAACAGGAACCGGAGCGGATTCAGCGGTTA
>JBARBP010000035.1:0-3599 GCA_049793195.1 Occallatibacter sp.
GACGACATTCCTGGCACATAACCCTACCCCCACCTGCTGCGATTCTGTAAAGAAGTGAATTATTTTCAATGGTTTAAGCCGCGATTACCGGGCAAATTCCCGGACCTGCTGGACTTAGCTCCAGGAGATTGATTCTGAGAGGGTTACTGGAGCGCTTCACGACTGAAAGCTGTCGGGACGCGCGGGCCTGAAACCCACACTGAAATGATTGTGCGCCGGAAGTGGGTAATTATCTGCAAACTGAAATCAGAATGTTTGCTGTCGGCTTTTGGCTTTGGGCTAAAGGCACGGCTTCTCGCTTGGTTTGTGGGTGGAATGGACTCAGCGCTCATCGGATACCGGCTCTTGCAGTTGCTGCCGCCTGTGCGACGTGCAAGAGATCGTAACCCCGATGAATTGTGGGCGGGGAAACCTGAGCGCAGTTGTATTGATGCCCTCCGTTTGCTAGTTTGGCCTAGATGCCGATGTCGCAGCCGACCCCCGTGCCCCAGCAACTCAGCGGGACCATCGAGACTCTCTACCGGTCGGAATCGGGCCGGGTTCTAGCGACGCTCGTGCGCCTCCTCGGAGACCTGGACCTGGCCGAAGAGTCGATGCACGAGGCGTTCGCTGCCGCTCTTGAGTCCTGGCCTCAGGCTGGTATTCCGGCGAAGCCTCGCCCCTGGCTCATTTCAACGGCACGCTTCAAGGCCATAGACGCGATGCGCCGGCGCGCGCGCTTCAGTGGAGTCGAGAGAGATCTTGTCGCGCATATGGAATCGCGCGTGAACAGCGCTCCCAACCGGAATGAAGAGATTGGAGATGAAGAGATTGAGGATGATCGTCTCCGTCTGATTTTCACCTGCTGCCATCCCGATCTGCTTCCGGAAGGGCAGGTGGCGCTCACCCTTCGCGAGATCTGCGGTCTGACAACGGAAGAGATTGCCCGGGCATTTCTGGTTACGCCGGCGACGCTCGCCCAGCGCATTGTGCGCGCCAAAACAAAGATTCGAGAGACACCGATTCCTTACGAAGTACCGACGCCGGAGGAGTTGCCGGAGCGGCTGGGCGCGGTGCTTCAGGTCATCTATCTCGTCTTTAACGAGGGTTACTCGGCCAGGGCGGGAGCGGAGGTAACGCGGGCCGAGCTGACCGGCGAGGCAATTCGATTGGGACGGCTGCTGACCGAACTTCAGTCAGGCCCGGGGCCAGAGTCCGAGGTAATTGGACTCCTTGCCCTGATGTTGCTGCAGGAATCCCGTCGCGCTGCGAGAACCTCTCCGGCCGGAGAATTGATTTTGCTGGAGAATCAAGACCGCTCGCTCTGGAACCGGGAGCAGATCGCGGAGGGAATGGCTTTGGTGGACAAAGCCCTGAACTCCCGCCGCTTTGGTGCTTACACGCTGCAGGCTGCGATCGCGGCCGTTCATGCGGAGGCGGAATCAACCGCTGCGACCGACTGGCGGCAGATTGTTGCGATTTACGACCAATTGGTGCGAATTCACCCTTCGCCGGTAGCACATCTGAATCGTGCCGTGGCCATTGCCATGCGCGATGGTCCAGAGGCCGGTCTGACGCATATCGACGCGGTGTTGGAGCATGGCGAACTTGCAAACTACTACCTGGCGCATTCAGCCCGCGCCGATATGTTCCGCAGGCTCGGCAGGACCGCCGAGGCACGTGCTGCTTATGAGAAGGCGCTGGCGCTGACTCAGCAGGAACCGGAGCGGCAATTTCTGCGGGAGCGAGTTCGGCAGTTGAAATAATAATCGCGTTAGCTGTCGATTTTCCGTCTCCCCAACGACTATAGGACAAAAGGACGATGAGCATTCTGGAAAGCATGAAAACCAGTGCTTGAGAATATGTTGAGTACCGGCGCGTAATCGGCCAAGGGATCATTTCGTCAACTCAAGGTCCGCTCAAACCTGGTGACGTCACCAGGGGCGGGAGCAAATAAGAATTTCGAAAACGAGGAGCAAACATGTCAAACGTTCGTGTCGCGGGATTTAGTATTTCGTTGGACGGTTTCGGCGCAGGGATAGAGCAGAGCCTGGACGATCCGCTGGGCAAGCGCGGTACAGAGCTCTTTCAGTGGTTCTTTCGTACCAGGACATTCTGCGCCATGGTCGGGAAGGACGACGGATCTACCAATGTGGACGACGCGTTCGGACGGCGGGCGATGGAAAACTTTGGCGCCTTCATCCTGGGCCGCAACATGTTTGGTCCGGTCCGTGGCCCATGGCAGGACGACTCGTGGAAGGGATGGTGGGGGCCGAATCCGCCATACCATGCGCCGACCTTCGTTCTGACGCACTACGAGCGTGAACCCATCGTGATGGAAGGCGGGACGACCTTCAACTTTGTCAGCGGTGGAATCGAAGAGGCGCTGAGGCTCGCGAAACAAGCGGCAGGTGACAAGGACGTTAAGATTGGCGGTGGAGTCTCCATCGTGCGGCAGTATCTGCAGGCTGGGTTGATCGACTCCCTCCAATTTGCACTTTCACCTGTCGCCCTCGGCCAAGGCGAGGCACTTCTTAACGGCATTAACCTGCCCGCGTTGGGATATTCTGTGACGGAGCACCAAGCCACGGAGCACGCAACGCATGTTGTACTCACGAGAAGTTAGAAGGCGAATCCTGGCTTGCTGTATTGACGGGTGCCCCCGGTCTCTAGTCCGCCACGGCGGAGGGACCGGCGGGGGGAGAATCGAACTCCCATCCGCTCAGGCAGTTGCCAGCCTCTCTCACAGGCGTCCATTCCGATTCAAATAAAAATTGGAATAGCTGTCGATTTTCCGTCTTCCCAGCGACTATAGGACACAAGAACGATGAGCTACGGTTCCTGAGTGAACAGGAAACGAGTCATCGGGAACAACCCACAGAAACCAAGGAGAGAACATCATGCCACAGTATCTGGTTTGTAACTACATGCCCGACGACTTCGACCCATCCACCGTAACCGAAGCGATGATCGAAGAGATCCACGCGATCAACCGCGAAATGATTGCTGCCGGCGTGAGGAAGTTCGCCTGCGGCATTGCCCCGCCCGCGAACGCAAAGACGCTGCGGGCCCAGCCCGACGGCAAGGTGCTCGTCACAGATGGGCCGTACACCGAGACGAAGGAGCACATGGGCGGATTTTGGATACTGGAATGCGCCAATATGGAGGAAGCGCTGGCATGGGCGAAGAGGGGCGCCATCTCCTGCGATGTGCCCGGCGAGGTGCGCGAGCTTCTTTTCTTCCCGGCCCCCGAACAAGAACCCGGCGAAAGCAAGTGAACAACCTGGCCGCAGCGGGCCTTGGAACACGCACCCCGGTGACGAGATGAACGAGCCGGCGCGACGCTCTACTGCCGGTTCGTCTAGGGTCTGTTAACACTACCTGGGCGGGCATCGTTGCGAGCGAAAATCCGGCCAGACGAAGCCGAGCTTGAGGGCTGTGGCCGGACCACTGTCGAGGGCGAGAATGCAGTAGCGCAGGATTTTCGTTCACAACCCTTCGGGCCGGGGCCACTTTTCCCGATTTCCGCGTCTATCGTCGCTAGCAGACACCCGGTATGCGTCACTCCTCACTCCTTGAACTCGAAAAAATTGGCTCCCGGCGCCACCGCCCCAGTAGCG
>JBARBP010000036.1:0-15018 GCA_049793195.1 Occallatibacter sp.
TTGGTGTGGGTACGCTGGCCGCGCACCGGCAACGAACGACGGTGACGGTTTCCGCGGTAGCTTTGAATGTCGATCAGGCGCTTGATGTGCATTTGGACGTCTTTGCGGAGGTCGCCTTCGACGTCCCCTTCGTCCTCGATCACCTGACGGATGCGATTAACCTCGTCCTCACCCAGGTCCTGGATCTTCTTGAAGGCGTCTACGTTCGCCTTCTCCAGAATCTTGAGCGCGCGAGGGTTGCCGATCCCGAAGATGTATGTGAGCGCGATCCGAGCCTGCTTGTTGCGAGGCAGATCAACGCCAGCAATGCGTGCCATTTGAATTCCTTTGCCGCTTCAGGTTGTGTGCCTCCGGCCTCAACCGGTTCGCACGGGTTATGCTTCCGCCTCCCGGGGTTCAACGCAAGCCTTGATTCAAGCTAACTAGCCCCTATTTGTGGAGGGTTCCGCTTGTGCCAGGCCCGCTTAGCCCTGGCGCTGCTTATGCTTTGCGTTCTCGCAGATCACACGTACCACGCCGCGGCGTGTAATGACCTTGCACTTGACGCAAATCTTTTTTACCGATGCACGAACCTTCATTGTTCTGTTGCCCTTCTCCGCGCTCAGAATCCAGGCGCGGGGTTCTCAAAAAACTTACTTGTAGCGGTACACGATGCGTCCGCGATTCAGGTCGTAGGGGCTCAGCTCCACGGCCACGCGGTCGCCCGGTAAGATGCGGATGAAGTTCTTGCGCATCCGTCCAGAGACATGGGTCAGGACCTCGTGATTGTTCTCGAGTTTGACCTTGAACATGGCATTGGGCAGCGTCTCAACGACTACCGCCATTACCTCAATCGCGTCTTCCTTCGACAAACCGCATCCCGCTTCCGGCAGCGCTTGAGCGCCGCCTTGCTTTTGGACCGAGTATCGCTACTCGGTCAGAATTCTCGCTCCGGTGTCCGTCACCGCGACCGTGTGCTCAAAATGAGCGCTCATGCTACCGTCTTTGGCTACGGCGGTCCAGCCGTCGTCAAGCACCATCACGTCTGGCCGGCCCGCATTGACCATAGGCTCGATGGCGATCACCATCCCCGCCTTCAGCTTCATGCCCCGGCCTGCTTCGCCAAAGTTTGGCACCTGGGGATCTTCGTGCATGTGAACCCCGATGCCGTGGCCCACAAAATCTCTGACTACCGAAAACCCTTCGCCCTCCACCACTTCCTGCACTGCGGCGCCCACATCGCCCAGCGTCGCTCCCGGCTTGACCACGGCGATGCCGGCGTGCAGCGACTTCCTGGTCACGTCAAGCAACCGCGCCGTGTCGGGCGCGATCTTGCCTACCGGCACCGTAATGGCCGAATCTCCGTAATAGCCGTCCACCACCACCCCGAAGTCGACCGAGACAATGTCGCCTTCCTTCAAAACCCGCTTCTCGGAAGGGATACCATGCACTACCTCGCTATTGACCGAGGTGCAGAGAGCGCATGGATAACCGTGGTAGCCTTTGAAGGCTGCCTTGACGCCAAGTTCCTTCAGACGCGCGACGGCAGCCTTCTCAAGATCGAAAGTTGTGACGCCGGGCTTGACCAACCCACGCACCAACTCGAGCACCTCGCGGGTTACCTCGCCCGCGCGGCGCATCTTCTCGATTTCTTGAGACGACTTCAGTACAACGGCCAATGCAAAACCAGCTTTCAGAAATCAGTGGATAGTGCAGTGGACAGGAAGCGCCCATTGGGCCTTTCAACTGATCACTGACAACCGACCACTAACTTCAAAACGCACAAACTCGCCGTGCAGTTGCGCTACTGGCGCAACCGCTCCACGGCGGCAACGATTCCGGCCGCGATTGCTCCAATCGGCCGGTCTCCATCCACTTCCGCGAAACGTCCCAAAGCCCGATAATGCTCGACAACCGGCGCGGTCAGGGCTCCATAGGCGCGCATGCGCTCCTTGAAGACCTCTTCCGTGTCATCGGCTCGCTGGGTCAGTGCCGCACCCTCTATATCGCAGAATCCATCCTTCTTAGGCGGATTCACGTAGACGTTATAGATGGTCTGGCAGACAGGACAGTTCCGGCGCCCGGTAATTCGGCGCAAGAGTTGATTATAGTTCACTTGGATGCTTACGGCAACCACCGGAAGGCTGTCTGGCTGCGCCGCGAGACGGCCGTCAAGCCAGCCTGCCTGGCCCAGAGTGCGCGGGAAACCGTCTAGAATGTATCCGCCGGCTGTGTCTGGCTGCTGGAGCCGCACTGCCACCATCTCATCCACCAAGGAATCCGGAACCAGCTCTCCCCGACCCATGATTTCCTTGGCCACCCGACCCAGTTGTGTACCTTGGGCCACATTGCCGCGCAACAAGTCTCCGGTTGAAATCTGCGGGATTCCCCAGATCTTGACCAGTTCTTTGGCCTGGGTACCTTTGCCCACGCCCGGCGCTCCCAATAAAAGAATTGGGCCGGGAACGGTCTTTAGACCCGATTCCCGGCCCTGCTCGACTGCAGTCATAGATGAAGACATGACCAGGTTTTCCTTCCGCGTATGCGACCGGAGCGCGGGGAAAAGCCGTCATAATGCCGCATGATCAGCTGCGATTCGATCTGGTTAACTGTATCCATGGCCACACCCACAACGATCAGAAGCGAGGTGCCGCCAAAGTAGAAGTTGACCCCCATACCGTGAATCGCCCAGGTCGGCAGGTTCTCAAAGACGCGGCCGACGAGCCATAACTTGTCAAAGCGGATGCCGGAGATGAGGAAGGTGGGCACCAGCGAAATGACGATGAGATAAAGCGCACCCACCAGCGTAATGCGGGTGAGAATGTCGTTAATAAAGTCCGACGTGCGCTTGCCCGGCCGGATGCCGGGAATGAAGGAGCCCGACTTGCGGAAGTTGTCTGCAATGTCGTCCGGCTTCATGATGATGGATACATAGAAGTACGCAAAGAAGATGATGCCCAGCATATCGAGCAGCTCATACCAGGGGTAACCGGGCGCAAGCGCCTGCATGATGGGCTGAAGAAACTTGCTGTTCTGCACCCACTCCACCTGGCCGAAGAGCATGGGGGCCGAGAGGATGGAACTGGCGAAGATGACGGGCATAACGCCGCCGGAGTTTACTTTGAGAGGCAAATGGCTGGATTGGCCGCCCATCATGCGCCGCCCGATGATGCGCCGGGCGCTCTGGATGGGAATACGGCGCTCGCTGCGCTCGACGAAAACGATAAAGGCGACTACGGCAATCATCCCCGCTACGAGCGCAAGAACGACCAGGAAGGACATCGAACCCCACGCGTCGGTCTGGACTTTATTCATCAATTCGGCAACGCCGCGGGGCAGGCCGGCGACGATGCCGGCAAAGATCAGCAGGCTCATGCCATTGCCGATACCACGATCGGTAATCTGTTCGCCCAGCCACATGATGAAGGCGGTGCCTGTGGTCAGGGTAATCACGGTCATCAGCACAAAGCCGGCGCCGGGATTGAGAACCAGACCCTGGCGGGTGAGAATGGCGGCGATGCCGATCGACTGCAGCGCGCCCAAAATCACGGTGAGATAGCGGGTCCACTGCGTGATCTTGCGCCGGCCCAGCTCGCCTTCCTTCTGGATGCGCGCCAGTGGCTCATAAACCACGGTGAGAAGCTGAAAGATGATGGATGCCGTGATGTAGGGCATGATGCCAAGGGCGAAGATGGTCATGCGGCGCAGGTTGCCCCCGCCAAACAGGTCCATAAGTCCCAGCGCCGAGCCATTCTGCTGATTGAAGAGCAGCTCAAGCTGGTGGGTGTTCACGCCGGGCGTGGGAATAAACGCGCCCAGCCGATACACGGCAAGAATGCCCAGTGTGAAGAGCACGCGCTTGCGCAGATCGGGAATCCGGAAAATATTTAGAAATTTCTCAAGCATCTTTGCTTATCCGCTTCAGGCGTTTGCCGCCATTTGAATCGTTGACTTACTCCACCATCTTAGAGCATTTCCGGATTTCCATTTGAGCTTACGGGAACCCGGCAAACGCCGCCTATGCGGGCCGTCACACAACCGACAGGAACCCAAGGGACTCTGACTACTGACCCTGGAAGTGTTGAATCCAGTTGGCTTAGGCCGTTGCCGGCGCCACCGCGCCACCAAGAACCACCGCTTTGCCACCGGCCTTTTCGATCTTTTCGACGGCCGACTTGGAGAACTTGTGCGCATGGATGGTGAGCGCCGAAGTCAGTTCGCCTGAGCCGAGGATCTTGATGAGAGCTTTTTTGCTCGATGCAAGGCCTAGCTTCTTGTAGTCGTCCAGGCCAATTTCGGTGACCTTGAGATCGGCAATCGTCTCCGCGATCCGGTCCAGGTTGACGACTGTGTATTCGGTGCGGAAGATGTTGGTGAAGCCGCGCTTGGGCAACCGGCGGTGCAGCGGCATCTGGCCGCCTTCAAAACCGCGCATCAGGCTGAAGCCGGAGCGCGATCCCTGGCCCTTGTGGCCGCGTGCCGAGGTCTTGCCCATGCCGGATCCCATGCCCCGGCCCACACGCTTGCGCCCGGTGTTGGCTTTATGGGGCGCGCGCAAATTCGATAGATTCTTTGCCATTTTTTCCTCGCTGTAGCGCCGGGAGGGTTGATCCCTGCCGACTCGCGTTTAAGTGCGGCTTCTAGCCGCTAGTTTCTAGCTCGTTTTACGGCAGCCGCTTGAAGTTTCCCTTCGCTCAAGAGTGCTAGAAGCTAAAAACTAGTCCTCGACAATCCTGACCAGGTGCGGAACGGCTTTCACCATGCCGCGAGTAGATTCGGTGTCGACGCGCTCAACGATCTGGTTGAGGCGCGTAAAACCCAGCCCCTTCACGACAGCCTTGTGCTTGAAAGGCGTGGAGTTCTTGGAGCGATAGTACTGGATGCGGATCATCTTGACCGCGCTCGCAGTTTTGGCCACGGGCTTGGTCGCGGGTTTGCCTGAAGCCTTGGGCGCTTTCTTTGGCGCGGCCTTCGGCTCGCTTGTCTCGGCGGACTTTGTCTTGGTTTCAGCCATAGCTTACATCTCCTCCACGGTCTTGCCGCGCATGGTGGCGACGTCGGCCCGATCGCGCAATTGCACCAGGGCGTTGAACGTGGCCTTGACCACATTGTGCGGGTTGGGAGAACCGAGGCTCTTGGTGAGCACGTTCTGCACACCGGCCGAGGTCATGACCGCGCGCACGGCTCCGCCGGCGATAACGCCCGTGCCTTCAGGGGCCGGCTTGAGCAATACCTGGCCGGCGCCATAGCGACCCAGCACCAGGTGTGGGATCGAGGTCTCGGTCAGGTTGACCCGAATCAGGTTCTTCTTGGCCGCTTCAATCCCTTTGCGAATCGCCTGGGGAACTTCCTTGGCCTTGCCGGAACCGTGCCCTACTACGCCGGATGCGGCGTCACCCACCACCACCAGCGCGGCAAACGACATGTTCTTGCCGCCCTTGACCACTTTGGTCACGCGATTGATGGCCACCACCTGGTCCTTCAGGTTGTACTGGTTGGCATCGAGTTTCTTCTTCAGCATTGTCATTGCTCTCTCTTTTTCCTGCTAGCAGCTGCTTTTAGAACTCCAACCCTGCTTCGCGAGCCGCATCGGCCAAAGCCTTGACGCGCCCATGATAGAGGTAGCCTCCGCGATCGAAGACCACCTTCTTGATCCCTTGCTTGACTGCCAGCTCGGCAACCGCCTTGCCGATCTCCTTGGCCGAGGCCACGTTGCCGCCGGTCTTCAGTTTCAGCGAGAGCGACGAGGCCGAAACCAGCGTCTCGCCCTTCTGGTCGTCGATAACCTGGGCGTAGATGTGGTTGAGCGAGCGATATACGTTCAGTCGCGGCCGCTCCCCGGTGCCCGACAGCTTGGCGCGGATGCGCGCGTGAATGCGCTGGCGGATTGCGTTCCTCTTGGTTTCAGTAATCATGGTCTCTCATTCCTATCAGCGGAGCCGCCTAGCGGCCACGTTCGGGTTAGTAGCAGGTTTCAGGGGTCAGGTTTCAGGGATCAGCCCGATTCATTTCGTATTGCTGCTTCTCTGATCCCTGATCCCTGTCACCTGATCCCTTGATTTACTTGGCCCCAGTCTTGCCGGCCTTCTTCTTCAGTTTCTCGTCCGAGTAACGGACACCCTTGTTCTTGTACGGATCCGGCTTTCGCAACGAACGCATATCTGCGGCTACCTGACCAACCTTCTGGCGGTCGATGCCGCTGACGGTGAGGTGGGTCTGCTTCGGGTCGATCGCTACTTCGATGCCTGAAGGCAGCGGAACCTCAATGGGGTGCGAATAGCCAAGCGTAAATACCACAGTTCCCTTGCCCTTCAACTCGGCGCGATAACCGATGCCGACGATGTCGAGTTCGCGAGTCCAGCCCTTGGTGACGCCCTGGACTGCGTTGAATACCAGCGCGCGCGTCAGCCCGTGCAGTGCAGCGTTCTTGTCGTTGTCGCGGTTGACGCTAAGAATCCCGTCTTTGGTCTCGAGCGAGATGCCCTCGGCGATCATCGCCGAAACTTTGCCCTTGGGGCCCTCGACCAGCACCGTATTGCCCTCTACTGTGTACTTGACGCCCGCGGGCAGCGGGATCGGTTTCTTTCCAATGCGCGACATCGTTTCAATCCTTTGCTGGCTTGCGAGTCCCGAAGAGCGTTTGGCTCGTTCGTTCCACTGCAGCCGGTGCGGGCCGTGAAGCCCAGTCACTTATCCAAAGCGCCAAGGCGCAGAGCACTACCAGACTTCGCAGAGAAGCTCGCCGCCTACGCCTTCGCGGCGTGCCTGACGGCCCGTCATTACGCCCTTCGGCGTAGTCATGATGGAGATGCCGAGGCCGCCCTGGACCCGCTTGATCTCGTCGCGGCCGATATAGACACGGCAGCCGGGACGCGAGACGCGCGCCAGATCGCGGATAGCCGCCTCAGTGCCGCCGTACTTGAGGTACACGCGGAGCACCAGCTTGCCATCCTCTTCCTGGGTCTTATAGTTCGAGATGTACCCTTCCTCTTTGAGGATGCGGGCAATCTCGGTCTTCAGCTTCGAAGCTGGAACATCCAGCTTCTGATGACGCGCCCGGATCGCATTCCGGATCCGCGCCAGAAAATCTGCTACTGGGTCGGTCAGACTCATTCCTTCTCCTTCATTCCCCGTTCGTCCGCCTGCTCCCGGAAACCAGCGGGAATGCGTACTACAGTGGTCAGTGCACAGTGGACAGTGATCAGAAAATCCATGCTCTGACTTCAATGGTCCGTTCCATTACTTACGAAACTAACCACTGATCTCTGTTCACTGACAACTATCTCTTCTACCAGCTCGACTTGACGACGCCGGGGATCTCTCCCTTGAGCGCCAACGACCGGAAACACAGGCGGCAAACGCCGAATTTGCGCAGAAAACCTCGCGGCCTTCCGCAGAGCTGGCACCGGTTGTGCTTGCGGCAGCTGAATTTCGGCTTCCGCGCGTCCTTCACTCTTTTTGCAGTAGTTGCCATAATCCTCTTATCCCGCCCTACGCGCCCTGCCGGAACGGCATGCCGAAGTGCTTGAGCAGCGCGCGCGCTCCGTTGTCGTCCCGTGCCGTGGTCACGATGGTGATGTTCATGCCCTTCAGCTTCTCCACCTTGGAGTAATCGATCTCCGGAAAGATCAGCTGGTCGCGCAGGCCGAGCGTGTAGTTGCCGCGCCCGTCAAAACTTTTCGTCGAAACTCCGCGGAAGTCGCGAACCCTGGGTAGGGCCGTCGAAATCAGCCGGTCAAGAAACTCATACGCTTTGTCGGAACGCAGCGTGACCATGGCGCCGATCGACATGCCGGCGCGCACCTTGAAGGCCGCAATCGACTTCTTCGCCTTGGTGGTCACGGGCTTCTGCCCGGCAATCATGGTGAGATCGGCCACCAGCGGGTCAAGCAGCTTGGTGTTCTGCGTAGCTTCGCCCAGGCCCATGTTGATGACGACCTTCTTGAGGGCCGGCACCGCCATCGGGTTCTCAAGCCCCAACTCTTTTTGAAGAGCCTGCTTGATCTCTCTGTGGTATTTCTCTTTCAACCTTGCTGCCATTTCTCTGCTCTCTTTCTTCCGGTGCTTGCCGCACGGGCAACGCTTTCGGAAGTATTCCCCGGCTCACGTGGAGGCGCTTGGCGCTTCCCGGGCCGGCCAAAATCCTTCTACTGCTTTGTGGGCAACGTCTGCCCGCACTTCTTGCAAACTCGCACGCGCATGTCGCCTTCCATCTTGTGACCAACGCGCGACGGCCCGCAGTTGGGGCAGACCAGCATCACATTCGACACATTGATTGGCGATTCCTGCTCAGCGATGCCGCCCTTGGTGCGTTTTCCGGTCTTGCCCGAAACTGTCTTCTTGACTACCCGCACGTGCTCGACAAGAACAGTGCCCTTGTCGGGGAACACGCGCAGCACGCGGCCCGTCTTGCCGCGGTCCGAGCCCGTCAGCACCTTGACCGTATCGTTGCGATGAATATTCAAACTCGGCATCTCTTCTCCAAATACAGTGATCAGTTGTCAGTGAACAGTGGTCAGTCCGTTCGTGCTCGAAGCGACGATTAAGTCAATCTCAAGATTTCTTACTGATCACTGTTCACTGAACACTGACCACTGCTCTTAAACCACTTCCGGCGCCAGCGAAACGATCTTCAGAAATTTCTTTTCGCGCAACTCGCGGGCCACTGGCCCGAAGACGCGGGTTCCTACCGGCTCGTGCGCATCGTCGATGACCACAGCCGCATTTTCGTCGAAGCGGATATAGGTTCCGTCGCGCCGGCGATGCTCCTTGCGCGTGCGAACGATGACCGCCTTCACGACCTTGCCCTTCTTCACGGTGCCGTCGGGTGAAGCTTCCTTGACCGCCGCGGTCACGATGTCGCCGAGGCCGGCCTTCTTGCCCAGTCCGCCGCCAAGCGGAAGGATCACTTGCAGCTTGCGCGCGCCAGAGTTGTCGGCAACCGCGAGCATGGTTCTCATTTGCACAGCCATGGGTTCTTCTCCTTATCGCTCCCGGCTACTTGACGGCTGCCTGCGCAGCATCTTCGATCTGGCCGAGCGAGGAACGCCGGACAATTTCTTCAAGAGACCAACGCTTCAGTTTGCTGAGTGGACGAGTCTCGCGAATGCGAACCACATCGCCCATGCGCGCCGAACTCTGCTCGTCGTGCGCATAAAACTTCTTGGTAGTGCGCATGATCTTCTTGTACTTGATGTGCGGCTTGCGCATTTCGACCTCGACCACGATGGTCTTCTGCATTTTGGTCGAAACCACCTGGCCAACCTTCTCGTTTCGCCGCGCGCCCGTCGCCGGCGCCTGCACTACTTCCTTAGTCGCCGTCATTTAGCGGGCTCCCTTCTTGTTTTCCGTAACTGCCTCGGTGCCAGCGGTAGCGCTGTCATTGCCGAGCTCGCGCTCGCGGGCTACGGTCTTGATCTGTGCAATCTCTTTGCGCAACTGGCGGAGCTTCTTCACTCCGTCGTTTTGCCCAAGGGATACCTGGAAGCGAAGCCGGAACAACTGTTCGGCAGTCGTCTTCTCATGGTGCTCGAGCTCTTCGTCGCTTAAACTGCGAATCTTTGCGAGTTCCATCTGTTTCTCTCTCCGGCGCTCGAGCGCTCCTTATTGGAGGGCATATAGCGCGTGAATCTTCTTAAACCGGGCTACTTTGCCTCGGCAACGACCTTTTCGGCACCTGGCCGCATGACAAACTTGGTCCTGAGCGGCAACTTGTTAGACGCCAGCCGCATCGCCTCTTCGGCAACAGTCGGGGTAACCCCTTCCATCTCGAAGAGGATCTTGCCCGGCCTGACAACGGCGACCCAGTGGTCCAGAGCACCCTTGCCCGAGCCCATCCGGACTTCGGCCGGTTTCTTGGTAATCGGCTTGTCCGGAAACAAGCGAAGCCAGATTTTCCCGCCGCGCTTGATGAACCGCGTCATCGCAATACGGCTGGCCTCAATCTGCCGGTCGGTTATGTAGCCGCACTCCAGCACCTTGAGCCCGTATTCACCGAACGACAGCGAGGAGCCGCGCCACGCCTTGCCGCGGCGCTTGCCCTTCTGCTGCTTGCGAAACTTCACCTTCTTTGGCATCAACATAACGAAAACCTCGAAAACCAGCTTCTAGCTTCACTTCTTTTCACAGCAGCCCGACTTCCCAACACTTTAGCTAGAAGCTAGAGGCCAGAAGCTTAGAGCCGCCTTTAAAACACGCTCGTCCCGACTGGCGGAGCCTGACGGCGCTTCTGCTCATAAATGTCGCCGCGATAGATCCATGTCTTGACGCCGATCACGCCGTAGGTCGTATTGGCCTCGGTGAATCCGTAGTCGATATCGGCCCTCAGCGTGTGCAGCGGCAAACGGCCCTGCAGATACCACTCCGAGCGCGCGATTTCATTCCCATTCAACCGGCCCGAAACCCTCACCTTAATCCCCTTGCAACCGAAGCGCAGCGCCGAATCAACGCTCTTGCGCATGGCGCGGCGGAAGCTGACGCGCTTCTCCAGTTGCAGCGCAATGTTCTCGCTGACCAATTGGGCGTCCAGCTCCGGCTTGTTCACCTCGATGATGTCGATGAACACGTCGCGGCTGGTGCGTTTGCCGAGCTCCGTCTTGAGCTTTTCGATCTCGGCGCCCTTGCGGCCGATGACGATGCCTGGACGGGCGGTGCGGATCAGGAAGCGGAGCTTGTTGCCTGGCCGCTCAATCTCAACCGAACTGACGCCGGCGGCCTTCAGCTTCTCGCGCAACTCCGCCTTGAGCTTCACGTCCTCGACCAGGAGCTTGTCAAACTCGCGCTCTGAAAACCAGCGCGAACGCCACGGCTTGTTCACTCCCAGCCGAAATCCGTAAGGATGGACTTTCTGTCCCATACTTTTCCTCTCAAAACTTCTTCGGTGTGGCAATTCCTGCCCGCCACTCCCAAAACCTTGTCGTGCGGAGCGGACCGGAAGAGGACTTCAATCTCCTTCGATCGCCCGGCCAGCTTTACTTCTCGTCCTTCTTTGCGCTCTTTTTCGGCGCGGCCTTCTTGGCGACCGGCTTTTTGGCTTCCACCTTGGGCTTTGCCGCGGCCTTGGCCTTGCCGGTTTTTGGAGCCGCTTTCGGCGCTTCTGCCACAGCCGCCACGGGTTCTTCTACCTTTGTTACCAATCCCGCCGCGCTCTGGCGCTCGGCCACCGACAGCACAATGTGCGTCAACCGGCGCTGGTAGCGGTAAGCCCTGCCCATGGGGGCGGGGCGGATGCGTTTCATACGCGGTCCGTCGTTGGCCACAGCCGTCTTGACGTAGAGATTGTCCACGTCCACATCGGCTCCCGCTTCGCCGGATACGTATTTCGCGTTGTCCACCGCCGAGATCAGCAGCTTGTGGATCACCGGGGCGATGCGTTTCTTGGTAAAGGCAGCCGTCTCCAGCGCCTCCTGGACTCCCCGGCCCTTGATCAGCTCCAGCACCAGGCGCGCCTTTTGCGGCGACACCCGCTGAAACCTAGCCTCGGCCCGATATTCCTTTATCTCGACTGCCATGCTATGCCTTCCTCGAACTTGAGCTTTCAGCTTTCAGCCGTCAGCTCTCAACTTCATCCTGCTCCCGCCCCCTGCCGTCGCTCCACCGCGAAGAACCAAAGGCTAGAAGCTGCTTCACTACCGGGGCTTGGCGCCGACCTCGGCCGCCTTGCTCGAACCGCCTGTGTGTCCCTTGAACGTCCGCGTGGGAGCAAACTCACCCAGCTTGTGGCCCACCATGTTTTCGGTGACGTATACCGGAACGAACTTTTTGCCGTTGTGCACGGCAATGGTGTGGCCCACGAACTCGGGAAAGATCGTCGAGCGCCGAGACCAGGTCTTGACCACTTTCTTGTCGTTGGCCTGGTTCAGCACCTCGATCTTCACGGTCAGGTGCGCATCCACGAACGGGCCCTTCTTTGTCGAACGTGCCATAAATCCTTCGCTCCTCAACTTCGCCCGGCGGCTGACGATGAACGTGTCGGTCCGCTTGTTGTTGCGTGTCTTGTAGCCGCGGGTAGGCTGGCCCCACGGGGTAACCGGATGACGACCGCCGGAGGTCTTGCCTTCGCCGCCCCCGTGCGGGTGGTCGACAGGGTTCATGGTGACGCCGCGGTTGGTGGGGCGAATGCCCAACCAGCGGTTGCGTCCCGCCTTGCCGATGGCCACGTTCTCGTGATCCGTATTGCCCACCTGGCCAATGGTCGCCATGCAGTCGGCCAGCACCTTGCGGGTCTCGCCGGAGGGCAGCTTCAGCAGGGCGTAATCGCCTTCCTTGGCCACCAACTGCGCCTGGGTTCCGGCCGAACGCGCCATCTGCGCGCCCTTGCCCGGCTTCAGCTCGATCGCATGCACCGTCGTGCCGGAGGGAATGTTCCTGAGCGGCAGAGCGTTGCCTATCAAAATATCGGCCTCGGGGCCCGAGCTGACCGTCGCACCCACTTTGAGTCCAACGGGCTGCAGGATATAACGCTTCTCGCCGTCGGCGTAGTGCACCAGCGCAATGCGTGCCGAGCGGCCTGGATCGTACTCGATCGTCGCCACTTTCCCCGGCACTCCAAACTTTTCGCGCTTGAAATCGATGAGGCGCAACTTCTGCTTATGGCCGCCACCATGGTGGCGAATGGTCAGGTCGCCCGTGTTGCGGCGTCCGCCTGTGCGTTTGCGGACCGTGAGCAGCGGCTTGTGCGGCGTATCCGTCGTCAGGTCGTCATTGACCAGCGAGGTCTGAAACCGCAGCGTCGGCGTTACCGGTCTGTATGTCTTGATTGGCATCGTCTTTGTCCTGGAGCGCCGGCGCTCAAACTCGAGCTCCGTTCTCCCCGTTTCTCCGCAGCCCGTTCATATTGTTCAGGGCTCCGATAGTCCTACATGACTGTCAGCGATTTACTGCACGCTGCCAGCTTCCTTACAGATTGCTCACGTACTCGGGCAGTTTTTCGCCGGCCTTCAGTTTCACGTACGCCTTCTTCCAGTCCGGCCGGAACCCCGCAAACTTACCGCGGCGGCGTTCTTTGCCCACAACATTGGCCGTGCGAACTGCTGCCACCTTTACCTTGAACAGCGTTTCCACCGCGTGCTTGACTTCGGTTTTCGAGGCATCGGGCGCCACCTCAAACACCAGCGTCCCCTCAGTCTCTTTCACGCCCAGTCCCTTTTCGGTGATCAGTGGGCGGCGAATTACGGTATAAAGAGTCGGCATTATGCGGCCTCCGTCTGCGCGGCGAGCTTGCGCTTCGACACGGATTTGACCAGTGCCTCTGCGAGCTGCTCAATGGCGGCCTTGGAAAAGATGGCGCGCTCATAGCGAAGCAGATCGTAAGGGTGCACTTCGTTGTTCAGGACCAATTCCACGCCCTCGAGGTTGCGCGCACCCAGAATCAAACCCTGGGAAAGCGTCTTGCCGTTCTCAACCAATAGCGCGGTGCGGGTCACGTCCAGCTTGTCGAGAGCCTTGCGGTAGAGCTTGGTCTTGGCTTCCTTGATTTCGAGCGAATCCACCACGGTTAGCTTGCCATCGGCGAGCTTGGAGGCGAGCGCGGCACGCAGGGCGCCCAGCAGTTTCTTGCGCGGAAACGCGTAGTCGTAGCTGCGCGGCTGGGGTCCGTGCACCGTGTAGCCATGCCGCCAGAGAGGCGAGCGCACCGAACCGATACGAGCGCGGCCCGTGCCCTTCTGCTTCCACAGCTTCTTGCCGGAACCGGCAACTTCAGTGCGGCTCTTGGTCTTGTGCGTGCCCTGACGCAGAGAAGCGCGATAATGCTTGACCGCCTCCCAGAGCAGAGCCTCGTTCACCTGGTCGGGCGCAAACACTGCGTCGGCCAGCTCGATCGAGCCCACCTTTTTGCCGTCCATATTCACAACATCTACTTTTGCCATCGTCTTCTTCTTCTGCCGGTGACAAATTCTCGCCGGCCTTGAATCTCATGCGCCACAAGGCGCGTCTGCCGCACCGCAGGTGCCTATTTCCTCTTGCCCAGCTTCTTCGAAGCCTTCAACGGATCGACCGTACCGGAACCGGCAAAACCACGGCGTTCGCGCGGAGGCGTCTTAGCCTTCGAAATCAGTACGTATCCCTCACGCGATCCGGGTACCGCACCTTCGACCATCAGGAGATTCTCATCGAGGTCGATGCCGCGAATGCGCAGATTCCTTACCGTGACCTGCTCGGCGCCCATGTGTCCGGGCATACGCTGGCCGGGAAACACGCGTGACGGAAAGCTGGAGGCGCCGATCGAACCCTGTACCTGGAACATGTGCCCGTGCGACTTGGGTCCGCCGCCGAATCCGTGCCTGCGCACGACGCCGGCAAATCCACGGCCCTTCGAAGTGCCGATCACGTCCACGAACCGCGCCTCGGAGAAGATGTCGACCAGAACCCGGTCGCCGGCTTTGACCGCAACCGCGCCCTCGGCATCCAACTCGAGCGCAACTTCCTTGATGACTTTCACCGGCGGCGCTTCGGTCTTGGCAAAGTGTCCCGCCTGCGGCTTGGTCACGTTCTTCGCCTTGACGAACTCGACCAGCCCAATCTGTGCGGCCTCATAGCCATCCTTAGCCATTGTCTTCAACTGCGTAATCACGCAAGGGCCGGCCTGCAGCACCGTAATGGGGTGCACATCGCCCTTTTCATCGAAGACCTGCGTCATGCCGATCTTTTTACCTAAAATTCCTGTAACTGCCATGTCTTCCTCGCCTCATCATGCGATGTTGAACTCACCGCACTGCCGGGGTCCTTCCGGACCTTTTCTCGCTTCGCTTCTTCGCCACCAGGCATTTGCGCCACAAGAGCGCTTACTTCCGAGCGGCTAGCTTATTTCTCGAACGCCTTGATCTCAACGTCGACGCCAGCCGGGAGGTCGAGCTTCATCAGCGCGTCCACCGTTTGCTGCGTCGGTTCCAGAATGTCGATCAGCCGCTTGTGCGTACGGATCTCGAATGCCTCACGCGACTTCTTGTCCACGTGCGGCGAACGCAGCACGCAATACTTGTTCTTGATCGTCGGCAAGGGAATGGGACCCGCCACCGTTGCCCCGGTGCGCTTGGCCGT
>JBARBP010000037.1:0-2599 GCA_049793195.1 Occallatibacter sp.
CGTTCGTCGTGGATTACGCAGAAACTGCAGTCAACGGCATAAGCTGCCAGGACATTGCGAATAAGTTGATAGCTCGTGTAGCCGGAGACGCGGGCTCGATTTGAATTGTGCGCCTCAGCAGCGAGAGCGGACGGAGATAAGGACTTGAGCAGGTTTTGAGTTACCGCGGGGATTGCCGCATCGACGATGCTTTCGAACTCTTGAGAATAAGCTTCGGGGAACTCGGCTGGTTCTTTGCGCCGGGCTGAGAATAACTCAACACGCGGCAGGAGTTCGCGATCAAAGACTGCATCGAAGTCACGGTAAGCCTCCACGATGGATGATTCGCGGGTTTGGAAATCGCCTTCGGTGAGCTTGGCTTCAACAAGAAGCAATGCCAGTTTGAGATCCACTTCGGTGCGGTCGAAGCGGCCGGAGATCAAAGGGACACGCGCCTTCCAGCCGAAGACGGGTTCGGCATTGCTTTCGATGCCCAAGGCGTTTTGAATTGCGGGCGACTCTACCACTCCGGGTGTGCAGAAGATATTCATCAAGAGGGCATCGGAGCTCATGGACGAGTCGATTTCGCGCCAGCGGCGGGCGGGATCCACTTCAGGTTTGGGTAGTGAGCGCGCGGCCTGCGCATGGACCTTGTCGAAGCGCCGCAGCCACTCCGGGCGAGAGAGGATGGCGGAGTAAGCAGGGTCAAAGAAGTTTCCGTGGCGGCCGCTGAACGGCGCGTACACGATGACCGGCGGGTTGCCGTAACTCTCGACATGTGCATGGGAGCGGGCATAACGCCGGTTGCGTAAACCAAGCTCATGCCTGAGTTGGCTTGCATACCAGCTTGCATCCCTGGTCATGTTCACGTGAGTACTGGCACGTCCGCCACTCCGGCGGTTCCAAATACGCGGCGGTAACGGGCGACCAGGTTCGCATCGCCAAGCGCCTTTGAATAGTTATCAGAGAGTTTGACCGCAGGCTTGCCGTCGACCTCGCTCAACTTGCAGACAAGACTTACGGGGTCGAAGCCATCATCGCTGCGAGGATTGCAGCCGCGAAAATCATTGGTGAGATAGGTTCCCCAGCCGGCGCTGAAACGGATGCGGCGATCGGGAACCCATTTTTTCTCATCGAGGAAGTCGGCGGCGCGCTGAAAGCTTCCCGGTGAGGCGTCGTTGCGGAGGGTGCCTCCAAAGTAAGCGTGAAGCGCGAGGATCTGTTCGACGTCGAGGGCATCGGAAGCGATGAGGCGCTTGCGGCGCGGGTCTCGGCCGTGGCGTTCCAGCCAACCTATATATTCATCGCCGGCGAGCCAAGGATCTTTGCTGTCGATGCGCTGGCCGGTCCAATCCGCAACCCAATCGGGCGCGCCATTCAGAAACTGTGTCGTGCCGAAGGTGTCGGGGAGCAGGATTAGTAACTCGCCCTGGTAACTCTGCTGCCATAACTCAAGAAAGCGGTATTGTGCGGTCTTCAATTCTTCGTCGTTGGTGGCGAGCGCGGCCATGGCCATGGGCAACTCGTGGGCGTTGGTGCCGATGGCTTCAAGATCGTGCTTGTAGGCAAGGTAAGTGTTCGAGCTGCCTGTGAATCCCGCGCCGAGGGTATCGCTCATGGCGGTTACGACGTATTCGTGCCAGAGAAAGCTATGCCTGCGGCGGGTTCCGAAGTCGCTGATGTTGAGTTTGGGAACTCCGCGCATGCGCTCCATTTTTTCCCAAAGGCGGGTCTTGGCGCGCGCGTAGAGAATATCCAATTCGAGTTCGCTGAGGCGCTTTAAACTGGCGCGAGTCTTGAGCTCGTCGATGATGGAGAGGGCATAGATTTCCCACATCGTTGTTTCGGTCCAGAGGCCGCTAAAGCTGAGCGCGATTTGCCCGTCTTGCTCGGAGAGGTCGAAGTCCGAGAGCCTGAAATCGCGATCGAGCCACTCAAGAAATGCGGGCTCGAAGATGCCACGGCGTCCGTAGAAGGTGTTGCCAGCGAGCCAGATGAGCTCGGACTTGTGGAAGCGCAACTTCCTGGTCGCATCGAGTTGCTCGCGCAATTCGTGCAAACCAACGATGTCACCCAGGCGGACAGTCGTGGTGCGGTTGAGGAGCGTGAAGGTTGCGCGGGTGGTGGGGAAGTTCTTCCAGATAAACTGCAGCATCAGCAGTTTGTAGAAGTCCGTGTCGAGCAGGGAACGGGTAATGGGATCCAGCTCCCAGTTATGATCGTGGGCGCGCCTGGCGAGGTTGATAATCACGTTGATCCCACTCTAATGGATGGCCCGGCATCGTTGAAAGCAGGTTGATGCCGAGAGGGGATAGCGTGGTTCGAACGGTAAAGAAAGGACTCGAAGCGCCTGAATGAGCTTGCCCATGGCCTGAGCTCGCGATCTCTTTGGAGTGCGTCATCAGGACGTGACTTCGGCTCAACTCCCGATCGCCGCGGCGATTCCGGCACGCACCGTCTCACTCACCGGGGGCATTGCGCCGGACTGCGAGGCCACCCATGCGCCCCAGCGATTTCCAGCTTCATTGAGTGTCTCGAGATCAGCCCCACGCAGCAAGTAGTGGGTGATGGCTGCCGTAAACGCATCTCCTGCGCCGACCGGATCGACCACTTGCACGTG
>JBARBP010000038.1:0-27204 GCA_049793195.1 Occallatibacter sp.
GGCATCGATGTGCCTGAGGGAAAAAGCACCATCAACACAGCGCGCGATATTGTGGAGCGGGAAAACGAGTTGGCAAAGATTTCATCGTACGGTAAAGGCGCGGAGCACATGGCGCTGTGGATTTCGGACGACCGGTGTCCGCCTTCGCCGGGATGCACGCTCAAGAATCCACCCTTGAGCGCGGTGCTGTCTCCCGCGATTGCGGGTTCCGCGGTGGTTTGGCAATATGTGCAGTCGCCGCGGCGGAAGGAGTTCAGCGCGCAGTGCCCGAAGAATCAAGCGCCGGACGGCAACTGTTACGCGCCGGGGATGGCGCAGGGCGCGAATTCGTTTGTGGATTTGAATACGGCGAAGTCGGCGGATCCATCGGAGGCGCCGTAGGCCGGTTCCGTTTCGTTCATCCGCGCAAACGCTGCATGCGATAGAAAATTGTGAGGGCGGCTACGGTGCCGCAGGTGAGCAGGCTTGCGGCCATGCCCAGGGTGAGCGAAAGATCCTGCTGGTAGAGGCCGTGGACGATGCCGATGGCCTGCAGGATGCTGAAGCCGCCGAAGGTGATGAGCGAAATGCCTTCGTCGGTTTTTTTGCGCCAGACGGCGATGACTTGCGGGACGAAGAGCAGCGCGTTGCAGCCCAGGCCCAACCCAAAGATGATGGCGACGATTTGCTTCATGCGGTGAGGCCTTCCTTGCCGAATCTCGCGGCGTTGCGCGCCTTTGCCCTGGCTGCTTCTTCTTCGCGGCTGCGCGGAGGCGCGGTTGTTTCCAGCGATGCGAGCAGGCGGGCCGATACGGTGGCGATCTCGTCGACGGCTTGATTAAAGGCGGGTTCGTTTGCTTTTGAGGGCTTGTTGAAGCCGCTGACTTTGCGCACGAACTGGAGCGAGGCGGCGCGAATCTCTTCGCTGGTTACGGGAGGGTCGAAGTTAAAGAGCATTTTGATGTTGCGGCACATCGGGAAGGACCTCCGTTTCTATTCTCGCGTATCGGCGGGCCGAGGTCGAACTGTGGAGCTGGAGCCGTGCAAGCATTCGCCATCACATTGCAGATTATTGAGTCTTTGTTATCCTGTTGCGTGCAATACGAACGATTAACTTATCCTGCGTACGAAACGCCTTTGATGGAGGCGTTTGGTGGAGCGTTTGAATCCGTCTATGTGGTCCTGCACCCGTTTGTGAGTGTGCCGGAAGAACTGGCGTGGAAGGCGACGAAGCAGTATCCGAGCGATGAGCGGATTTTGAGCGCGGGCGCAAAATTTGCGTGGGCCGATGTGTGTGCCAGGACCGGATTGGGCACCTGCGCGAAGTTGAACCAGGCGCTGCTGACTTCGATTGGATCGATCAATGAGGACTTGCGTGACTACGCGGCGAGCGGCACGCTGAAGAACTTCCTGGAATCGAAATCTGTTTGGATGCCGGGCGAAGGGCGATTCGAGCCGCTGCTTCAGATGGATTTTCTAGATGCGTTTGAAGCCGCAGGATGCGGCGAGCCGATTTTTGTGCCTGAGTTTCCGGGTGTCGATCCGATGCAACGACTCAATATGCAGAAGCTCAGGAGGCGCGAAGAGACATTCCCGTCGCGTGGGACGCTTGCGGCACTGGATGAGTCGTTTCTGCTGACGGTGGATTGGGATAGTTTCTTCACGCTTTTCTATGGGCCGCGAGAGTTTGTGGGCGAGGTGGTTCGCCGCAATCGTCTGGAGGGGTTTTTCGCGACGCCGACTACCGAACACTCATGGTTCAATTATTCGCTGGGATGTTCGGCGGTGACGATCTATCCGGATAGCTGGGTGGTTGGCTGAGACTCTTCCTCTCTTGACACTTCGCAAATTGCGAAGTAGACTTCGATAGTGCACATCGTCACGATCAAGCGTCTTCAGCGGGCATCTCAGGATCATCGAGAAGCTGCTCGAGAGATCGGCGCCTGGGTCGTGGTTGTGAAATCGGCGCGATGGCGAAATTTCGAGGAGTTGCGGACCACCTTTCCAGATGCCGACAATGTCGACGGATTTGTGGTTTTCAACATTCGCCACAACCGGTACAGGCTGATTGTGTCCGTTCATTACGCCAAGCGGATCGGCGGGCGCTTGACGCTGGGGCATGTATACATTGGTTCGTTCATGACACACAAGGAGTATGACCGCTGGTGTGCCGCAACCGTAAAGAAGAGGGCTGAATGGCTACAGTTTTAGCAAACCCCGCAAAGATGATTGAGCGCGGAGCACCTCACTTGATTCGTAGCGAGGAGCAG
The DNA here is from genome assembly GCA_049793195.1 of Occallatibacter sp. Taxonomy (GTDB): domain Bacteria; phylum Acidobacteriota; class Terriglobia; order Terriglobales; family Acidobacteriaceae; genus Telmatobacter. The sequence continues at coordinate 2,250 of JBARBP010000038.1, forward strand.
CTCGCGGCCTACACTAAAGCACTCTACCAACTGACGGTTGAGCCGCATCCGACGCCCGCGCAGGTGGAAGCGATCGAGTTGTTAACATTGCTGATTGAGCGCTACGAAGAGGAGAACTTTTCTCTTCCCAAGGTGGCACCGGCGGATGTGCTCCGGTTTCTGCTTACGCAACATGGCCTGAGGCAGCGTGATCTGGCCGAAGACCTGGGCGGGGAAAGCGTGGTATCCGAAGTGTTATCCGGCAAGCGCAGGCTGAATGCGGCACACATCGAACAGCTCAGCAAGCGATTCCACGTGTCGCCGGCGGTCTTCTTCCCTTCCCTCTGACGGGCGCGCCTGTAGAATGCGAGTGAGCGCGTCGTCGAGAATGAAGCCCAGAATGAATATGACTTACTACGATGAAGTGGTGGAAGCGGCAGGGTTGCTGCGCGGCAGGCTGGGCGGGCTCGAGCCGCGGGTGGGCCTTGTGCTTGGTTCCGGATTGGGCGCGGTGGCCGATGCGGTTGCCGAGGCCGTCTTTGTGCCTTACGGAGAGATTCCGCATTTTCCGCAATCGACCGTTGAGGGACACTCGGGACGGATCGTCGCGGGGTTGCTGGGCGAGGTGCCTGTGGTGGTGATGCAAGGGCGGGTGCACTCGTACGAGGGGTACACGCTGCTGCAGGTGACGTTTCCGATGCGGGTGCTGGGCATGCTTGGAGTGCGGGCTGTGGTGCTGACCAACGCGGCGGGGGGCATTCAGGAGGGTTACCACGTGGGCCAGTTGGTGGCGCTGGCGGACCACATTAACCACATGGGTTGGAATCCGCTAACGGGACCGAATGAGCCGCGTTTCGCGATGCGCAAAGGGGCGGGGCTGCGCTTTTTCGACATGACGGAAGCGTATTCGATACGGCTTCGGACGCTGGCGAAAGAGACCGCGAAGGAAGAGGGGTTTGCGCTCGACGAAGGAGTCTACCTGGCGACGCCGGGACCGAGCTTCGAGACGCCGGCGGAGATTCGCGCTTTTCGCGCATTGGGAGCTACGCTGGTGGGCATGTCCACCGTGCCGGAGACGATTGTGGCGCGGCACATGGGGATTGAGGTGCTAGGGATTTCGTGCGTGACGAACCTGGCGGCTGGGCTGAGCGCAACGCACCTGAGCCATGAAGAGGTGGCCGAGACGGGCAGACAGGTGGAGCGTCGGCTGGCCAGATTGCTGGAGCGGCTGATGCCGAAGATTGCGGCGATTTATATGAAATATGATATAGTCCGAGAGTGAAAGAGTACGCCGAGATCCGCTGGGTGGGCGATGCAAAAGAGGTTCTCAGCGCATTCCTCGGAGAGATCAAGAGTGTTCTTGGATACTCCCTGCGCAGACTACAAAAGGGCTTGCTGCCGGATTGCGACGCACGCCGAATGGAGTCAATCGGCAAGGGCGTCTGGGAGTTGAAAACCTCCGACGAGCGCACCTGGTACAGGGTCATGTATCTGACACGAATTGGCGATGCACTGTATGTTCTGCATGCATTTGAAAAGAGCAGCCGCAAGACAGACCGCCGTGATCTTGAAATCGCAAAGTCGCGTTTGAGATTGGTTCTTGTCGAACTAAGAAGAATGAAGGAGGAAAGCGATGGCCAGGAAGACTAGCGTAGTGACTCATGTTACCCGGGGAGATGTGTTGGATGATCTGGGTTTGACGCGCTCCGAGGCAACGGCTCTCAAGATCAAGGCCGATCTGCTCGACGCCATCCGCAATGAGATTGACAAGAGGAGCTATACTCAGCGCCAACTCGTGGATATCCTCGATGAACACCAGCCTGCGGTCAGCAATTTGATTCGGGGAAGAATCAATCAAGTAAGTATTGAGAAGCTGCTTCACTATTCTGACCGACTAGGGATGCGGGCGAGGCTGAAGGTGCTGCCTGCGACGAGGGCGGTAGCAGCGGCTTAATATCGCCCGGTTCTTTTCCTCATTTCGCGCATGAGCTTTATTGTTGATTTTCCCTTGCGCATTTTGTCCAGGTTTGGCCTTGAGGAATTCATGATTACCGAGGGCATTGCAGAGATCAGAATGGCTTCAAGGTCAGCAATATAGTGCCGATCTTTTAAGATGTATGCTGAAAAGTAATTCCAAAAGTAGCTGCGATTTGATGAAACTCCATTTGCATGGTCGTGTAAGCGATTGAAGAGGCTCTTTTCCGCCTTACCGACATAGAAGGGCACGTCATCCCGATAAAGAATATAAACTCCAGGATTTTCCGTGAGTTCTTTAATATTGCGGGCAATTGAACCCAGTCTGCCAACTTCCTGTGTATCAAAAATCGCTCGCGGCGGCATGCGGATGAACTTCTTTACGATGCGCGTCTGAGCTGGCCCGCGGCCCTCTTCGTCATCTTCGCTCAGTTGCCCGTCGTCGGAATGATCTTCATCTGCCGGGATCGCTTTTGACCTTTTGGTTTGCGCCATGATGGAAACTCTCCGTAGCCCTGCATCTTGCCGGAACCAATTTTATTTGGCCGCGGTGAGCGCCTCGACGGGGAGCAGCATGTCTTCTTTGCGCATGACGAGGTTGGTGGCGTTGAGGGTGGCTAACTCGAAGCCGTGGCCGTGAGTGATGGCGTCGGTGGGGCAGGCTTCAACACAGTAGCCACAGAAGATGCAGCGGTTGTAGTCGATGTTGTAGACCTTGGCGTAACGCTCGGAGGAGGAGATGCGGACTTCCTCGGTGTTTTCGGCGGCTTCGATGAAGATGCAGTTGGCGGGGCAGGCGGCGGCGCAGAGGAAACAAGCTACACACTTCTCCAAGCCGTTCTCGTCGCGCTGCAGAACGTGGGCGCCACGGTAGCGCTGCTCGAGGACCGCTCCGCGCAAGGGGCCTTTGCCGTCAGGGTAATTCTCTACCTGGGACGGCTCAAGCATCTCGCCGAAGGTGATGCTCATGCCTTTGACGATGCCGGCGACGTTGCGCACGATCGACATGAGGCTAGTATACGATGGAGGCCGGGAGAGAAACATGATGCGGTTTCGGATGGGCGCGGTCTGGTTGATGGGATTGGGTTTGGGCATTGCAGGCGCGGTGGCGCAGCAGCAGCCCGCGCCGCAAGGCCAGATGGGTGGGATGGACATGAATGCGGGCCATGCCAACGGCAAGCCAGCGATGCCGGCGGGACCGCTGAAGATCAGTTTTGGGGACAAGTCGGCGGAGTGGACACCGGAGGCGTTAGCGGCGCTTCCGCATAAGACGGTGACTGTCCACAATGCACATACCAAGGCCGATGAGACTTACTCCGGGGTGCCGTTGATCGATCTGCTGGTCAAATTGGATGTTCCGGGCAAGCCTCACGGAAAGGAACTGGCGCTCTACCTGGTGGCGACGGGGTCCGATGGTTACAAGGCGGTCTACTCGGTGGCCGAGGTCAATCCGGACGTGCACGATGCAACGGTGATTGTGGCTGACGGAGAAGACGGCAAGCCGATTGCTGCGGATGGTCCGCTCAAGCTGGTTGCTACGGGGGAGACGCGGCCAGCGCGCTGGGTGCGGAACCTGGTGGCGGTGCAGGTTTTGCAGGCCCAATAACAGCTCGCACCCAATGCCTCAATGCATCCGCAGAGTTCGATGCAGATGCATTGACGAATCCTACGTGCGTGGGTGCTCCTCCTCCTTTTGCGGGGCCTGCGGGTGCTGTGGTGGAGCTTGTTGACGCTGTGGTTGCGGAGCAGCCTGCTGGTGCTGCGGTGGCGCAGCTTGACGTTGAGGCTGTGGCGGTGCCTGCGGACGCTGCGGAGGCGGTGCTGCCGAACGCTGTTGTGGTTGCGGAGCTGGCGGACGCTGTGGTGACGGTGCGACTGGGCGCTGTTGTGGTGGCGGAGCCGGTGGACGCTGCGGCTGCGGTGCGACTGGGCGCGGCTGCGGCGGCGGGGCCAGCTGGCGCTGTGGTTGCGGTGCTGCTTGACGCGGCTGCTGTGGCGGAGGTAGCTGGCGCTGTGGCGGAGGCAGCTGACGCTGCGGTTGCGGTGCGGCTTGATGCGGCTGCGGCGGCGGAGCCAGCTGGCGCTGTGGCTGCGTTGCTGCTTGACGTGGTTGCTGTGGCGGAGGCTGCTGACGCTGCGGTTGCGGTTGCTGAACTGCCTGACGCTGTGGCTGCGGAATTTCCTGGTGCGGCTGAGGCTGCGGAACCGGCTGATTGCGCACCGGCATTTCCGGCGGGGCCTTTACGTTGCGATCGGCGGCAAGAGGCTGGCTGACGGCTACGCTGGCGGGGCGGCCGTGATTTACGTTGGCAAACTGGGCTCGATCGGCTCCAGCGGCGTGTTGGTTCTGCACCTGAGCCTGCATGGGCGGGGCGTGAGGTTCGCGCTGGGCAGCCAGTTCCTGCGGTCGGGGCCGCGCCTGGATGCCGCCTGATCCACCGTTGAAGCTGACCCGGTTTGCGGTTTGATTGACGCGGTAATCGTAAACGCTGTGTACGACGTTGGTGTTTACGTTGTTGACGGCGCGGTTGTAGCGGAATTGGCCGCCGTCCCAGTATCCGCCCTGATATCCGTAGCCGACATAGCCGAAGCCGTAGTTGACGCCGCCGTAGAAACCGATGTGCCGTCCCCAATAGCCGCGGTGGAAGCCATAGCGGCCATTCGAGTAGCCCCAGTAGCCGGGCGTCCATAGCGCGCCCTGGTAGGGAGCCTCGACCCAAGCGCCGGGCACCCAGTAGTAGCCGGCGGATGCCCAGCCCCAGTAGCCGGGAGTCCAAAGATAGCCGTCGCCGGGATCGGGGGGTTGGTCGTAGTCAGGCAGGGGTGGGGGAGGGTCGGGGGCGTAGGCGACGGGCTGCTCTCCGTAGTCCGAATCGTCGGAGCCCTGAGGGTAGGACTGGTCGGAATATTGACCTGGAGGTGGAGCATACTGCGCCGGCGGCGGAGCGGTCTGGTAAGAAGCGCTACCCTGGCTGGGCGGGGGAGGGTTTTGTTGATAGGCAGGCTGGGCGCCGGAATCGGAAACCGGGGCCAGGTTTGCGGTGGACGGGTCAGAGGACGGGTTTGACTGAGCGGAGTTGGCCGCGCTCTGGTCCTGATTGTTCCGGCATCCGGCGATGGAAATGAAGACCGCCAGGGAGAGTAATCCGAGTTTAAAAGGATCGCGCATTCCCACACTCCACTGAGTTGGATGCTATTCGTAGCGCTGGAGTAAAGCCGGTCACATTTGACCATCAAAGAAATTGACAATTGAAGTCGATACCGCTCGAACCGGCGAGATCAATGGTGGGAGCGAGGCGGGGCGGACTGGCCGTGGTTGTTTGCAGGGGGAGTCGTGACGGGCCTGCGCTCGGGGATCGGTTTGATTAACTGGCGGCAGAGTTCCGAGTCCTGGCCACGCTGGAGGTCGGGGACGGCATCCTGGGCACGGCAGAGGCGCACCTTCATGGCATCGGCGTCATTGCCAGTGAGTTGAAGGGTTCGTTCCAGGTGGCTGAAGGGGTCAACATCGTAGCGGAAGACAACATCGTTGGAGGGCTGCTTGTTGTCATAGTCGAAGTGGCTCCACGTGGCGATGTATTCCCGACCGTTGGGCTCGGCGATGCCGGCGTAGACCTGCGTCCATGAAATGCCGGCCGGCGTGTTGGCACTCCACAGGGGCACGCCCTGGCCGCCGCGAATAAAGCGCGCAGTCCAGCGATGCTGTGGGATGTCGTAGTAGAAGGCGGTGAAGTAGGTATTGGCGGCGCAGTCGCGGCAGTTGTCGTAGAGCGCGGCCAGCTCTTCCGGAGCGCCGTCGGAAAAGCGCATCCAGTCGAGCCAGCGGAGGTTGACTCCGCTGAGGAGCGGCTCGACGACGTGGTTGCTGAGCGAAACGCTCCAGACGTTGAAGGTGTCCGCGGTGGCGGCGGCCTGGGGGTTGGCGCGATTGGTGGTGACGACGAGGGCCGCATCGTATTCGACGGCGATTTCGCGGATGGCGGTCCAGTCCTGGACGACGAGGGAACGGGTGACCCAGACGATTGTGTCCTGATCTTTCTGGTTGTGGAAGTCGATCCAGCGGAAGTTTTCGGGGGCTTGCTGGGCGAAGAGGGGGAGTGAGGCGGTGAGGAGGATCGTGGCTAGAAAAAGACTCCGCGGGGGGACTGCGTGACGCATGAGTCTAGATATAGCAGACTGGGCGCGGGAACCCTCGGCGCTCAGGTTTTTGGAGCGGCACCTTCGCGCCACGGACTTGGGTTCCCGGCAGGGCTAATCACAAGGTGACCTCCGGTTACGCGACCAACTGGGGGCAACATTGAGCAGGCGTATAATTTTGCTGACCTCCGATATTTGAATCACTAGTACCGCAAATTCTTTTGCGCATTTATTTGCCGTCAACGGGGGCAGGTGCCCTGATGAAGTCGAAAGCGCTTTTAATCATCTTGGGGAGCGTACTAGCGATCCCTGTCTACGCCCAGCTTCAGGCCAAGCTCCTTGTTACCCAGCCGATTGATGAGACTAACTTGGCCGGGCTTCATGGTAGCGTGCATCCCCTCGCTCAGTCCCGTTTCGACCGCGGCGCGGTATCTGATTCGTTCCCGATCGATCACGTCCTTCTTCTATTGAACCGTCCACCCGAACGTGATGCCGCACTCCAACGGTTCTTGAAGAACGCTCATACTCCTGGGTCGGCGAACTTTCACAAGTGGATCACGCCCGATCAGTTTGGCGAGCTGTACGGGCCCGCGGACGCCGATGTACAAACTGCTGCTGGATGGCTCGGGTCCCACGGATTTCGCGTCTCGAAGACCTCAAAGAGCCGTCAATTCGTCGAATTCTCAGGTACAGCGGGCAGCGTACGCGAAGCATTCAATGCTGAAATTCACCAGTACAAAATCAACGGCGAAACACATTACGCAAACTCCAGCGAATTGAAGATTCCTGCCGCACTCGCTCAATTAGTGAGCGGCGTCTCGCCCATGAACGACTTCCACGCCAAGCCCATGCTGCGCGTTCTCGGTCAGGCGAGTTATTCGCCTACCACTCACAGGACAATTCCCCAGTGGACCCTTCCGACAAAATCCGCCACTTTTTATGCTCTTGCACCAGAAGATGTAGTCACCCAATATGACCTTGCGCCGCTTTATAAAGCCGGCGTGAACGGTGCTGGCCAGACCATCGGCATCATTAACGAATCGAACATCGATCTCAGCCTCGTCCAGGAATACCAGAAACTCTTTGGGCTCTCTAGCGCGACCCCGCAGGTCATTATCGACGGGTCCGATCCCGGCACGTTGGCCGATGTTTCCATCGAGGCGTACCTAGACGTCGAAGAGGCGAGTGCTATTGCTCCAGGCGCCAAGGTCAATCTCTATATCGGCAATGCGAGTGGCCTTTTCACCGGCACTGCAGACAGTCCCAACCCTGTTGATCCTCTTTACCTGGCGGCCTTGCGTGCTATCGACGACAACCAGGCAGGGGTGCTCAGCGTGAGCTTCGGCAATTGCGAGGGCTTTCTGCTCGCCGCCGGCAACTCTCTATGGTCGGCGCTTTGGCAGCAGGCCGCTGCGCAAGGGCAAACGGTACTTGTTTCGAGCGGCGACAGCGGGGCGGCGGGCTGCGATAACGGCGCCGGTCAGTGGACCACTGAATATGGGTTTGCAGTCAATGGACTGGCCTCGACGCCTTGGAACGTGGCCGTCGGTGGCACAGATTTCTATTACAGCGATTACGCAACCGGCGGCGCCAGCATCGCGAGCCTCTGGAACCAGACCAACGACGCCAGCTACGGATCGTTGAAAGCGCCGCTCCCTGAGCAGGTATGGGACACCGTCTATGGCTTCAACGCCATAGGCCCTTATGTTCAAAACACATCAATAGCGATTCCCGCCGGCGGCGGCGGAGCCAGCGGATGCATCAACTCCGTCGAAGCAACCACGAGCGGCGGCCTGCCGTTTGTCTGTAATACCGCTACTGTTCCCGCCGGCGCTTCTGCGCTTTATGGATACGCGAAGCCAAGCTGGCAAACGGGAACAGGCGTCCCCAGCGACGGCGTGCGCGACATTCCCGATGTCTCACTATTCGCGGCTAACGGAACCAACCTGAGCGGATATCCCATCTGCGCCATGGCCGGCGATTGCGTTTCGGACTCAAGCGGGCAGGAGCAGATCACACTGGTGGGCGGCACGTCCGCTTCGACTCCGCTGATGGCGGCCGTGATGGCTCTAGTCAACCAGAGATATGGCCGCCAGGGTCAGGCGGACTTCACACTTTATCCGCTCGCTCGCAAAACGCCATCGGCCTTCCACGACATTACGCTGGGCAGCAACAATATGACCTGTCTCACGGGTTCGCCCGGCTGCTCGGCCGATTCAAATGGAGATGGCTTCTCTTCCCTGCAGAACTATTCCGCGACACCCGGCTACGATCTTGCCAGCGGCCTGGGCTCGATCGATGCCAGCATGTTGGTGAATAACTGGAATTCCATCACATTCAAGCCGACAACAACCACTCTGCAGATCTCTCCCACGACTGTGCCGCACGGCTGGGCAGCCAGCTTTACGATCAACGTCAATTCAACCTCCGGCGGAGGCACCCCGCAGGGAAACGTGACGATTCTCGCAGACCTGACTTCAACATCGGCCCCACCTCTCGGAGTCTTTACGCTTACGAACGGCGTGGCATCTGGCGCGCTCACCAATCTGCCCGGTGGGACCTACCAGGTCTGGGCTGAATACTCGGGCGACGGCGCATTCGCCTCAAGTCAATCGGCGTCGCAAAGCGTGACGATCGCGACCGCGAGCAGTGTCGTAAACCTCTACGGGTTCCAGGTGCCGGGGCAGACTTTGAATCCAGCTGCTCCGTGTCAGATCCCCCCAGCCCAGCCGGTCTACGAGCAGGCAACGAACGGCGGGCCTTGGGAACCTTGGCCCACCGGATCGAGTTTTTCATATTGGCAGGTCGCGCCGGTGGCCATCGTCAATGGCGCGTGGCCAAACTTCGGATCGGGGACCGGCAGCGTTACGTTTACGGTCGATGGCTCGCCGCAAGCAACTGTCGCCCTCAATTCCTATGGCTATGCTGCCTGGGTTCCGCCCTCAACGTTCAATGCAGGCACCCACACCATAGACGCCACTTACTCAGGAGATGCGAGTTACTCTTCGTCCGCGGCGACGCCGTATTCCATGACTGTTCCCCAGGTAGCTCCTACGTTCAACGTGGCTCCGGCGGCGAACTGTTCCACCTTTTGGGGCACAGGCAATGACAACGCAGTCAGCTGCCCGTTCAGCGCCGGTAATACTTTACGCGTCGAAGTCCAAATCTCCCAGGCCAACTGCCACGTACCAACTGGCGCAATCACCATCAACCTGGGTTCACTCTCTCAAAACGTCATGCTTACCCCGGGAGGCCTGACGACAGAATCGCTGAGCTTCATAGGGACACCGGTCATGTCGGGTGAGGCGATATTTCCGAATCTTCCCGCCGGAACCTACTTGTTGTCGGCAACCTACGCAGGCGATACAAATTCCTTGCCCACAACCGCTGCGGCTCCAAATCCAAGATACGGTCCACCTCCGACATTCACCGTAGTTGCCACGGCGCCCGCGCAGCAGGTCCCCACCACCACGATCATGTCCGTCAATCCGCCCGCGTTTGACGATGCGATATGGCTGGACTTCGGCATCATGGCCACGGTTACTGGCCCGGCCGACTCCACGATCCCGCCCACGGGTTCCGTCGTCTTCTTTGAGGACGGTCTGCCAATCGCCTATGGTGCACTTACGTCTGCCGGACCGAATAGCGCGACTGTGACCGTAATGGCAGGAGGAACCGACATGGATGTGGGTTCAAGCCAGCTCAAGGCTGTATACTCCGGCGACAGTGTGTATCAGTCTTCCGCGTTCGTCGAGAGCTACCAGTTCACGATTAACACCGCCGCTCGCGACTTTCTCCTCGCACCGGAAGGTCCGCAGCTTACAGTGCAGCCCGGGAGCTCCGGAAAAATCGGCTTCAACCTTGCGTCGCTCGGCGGCTACAGTGGAACCGTGAATCTCACTTGCGCACCCTCCTCAAGCACGATCACCTGCAGCTTCAATCCTTCCTCGTTGGCCCTCACTGGACAGGCGAGCACAATGCTCACTGTCAATGTCTCGGCGAAAGCATCGGCGCTTGCGCGACCGCAACGAAAAGCCCCCGCTCGCTGGCCCGCGGCAGCGGGAGCGCTTCTTTTCGGCATGCTGTTTGTGAGGCGCTTCAGAAAGACTGCGCTCTCACGGTCGATGTTGCTCGCCCTCTGCGCTCTCGCTGTTCTCTGCACTGTGAGTTGTGGCACGATCTCTTCAAGTAGCAGCGGCAACTCATCGCCGCCACCAGCACCTGCAGCTACGGCCTACAGCATTGTGGTGACTGGCACGGCAGACGGCATCGTGCACAACGCGACGATCACTGTGATAGTCCCGTAGCCATCCGGCCCAAAACCGACGGGTAAGTTCCAGTTGCTCGGGAAGCCAATGGTCGATTGAGGCTGCGCTCACCCGTGATCCGGAATGCACCCGGCGCGATACGCGAAAAACAACCGCAGGTCCTTCGACTACGATTGGCGCAAAATGCGCGCCAATCTCGCTCAGCGACAGTCAGTTTTGATATGAGCTTCTGAGGAAAGACACTACAGACCTAGTTTGAACCAGATGGCGTTCATGACCTTGCGGGCGTGGCCGGGATTGCTCTTCTGGATCGCAACCAGCCAAGGTTGGACCAACTTATAATGCCTGGAGAGTCCTTCGGTCGCCCACCCAGCCTATGCACACCGCAGTGATTGCCGTCAGGACGACCACGGTCCTCTTCCTTGGGGCAGCATTGCCGGTCTTTGCCCAGGTCAGCACCGGCGAGCTTCGGCTTCGGGTAACGGATTCATCGGGACTCGGTCTCAAGGCGTCAGTTACCGTCTCGGGCGATGCGAATCAATATCTCAATACATTCACAACTGGAGACGCAGGAGAACTCGACATCAGGCCACTGGCCTATGGCATCTACGATGTGCGCGTGGCGAAGCCCGGCTTTGCGCCAGCCGTCGAATCAGTAGAAGTGAGATCGGCTCTGCCCAGCGAACGGACGATCCACCTCGCCATCGCGCCGGCAACGTCATCGGTTCAAGTCAGCGGCTCTGCACCGCTGATCGATCCGGATCGTCCCACGTCGATTATGCAAATTGGCGCGCAGCAGATTCAGAACAGAGTGGAATACTTGCCGGGCCGATCGGTGCAGGATCTGGTCAACTCGCAGCCGGGCTGGCTCTACGAGGGCAACGCGGCGTTACATCCGCGTGGTTCCGAGTACCAGACGCAGTTTGTCATCGACGGAATTCCCTTAACAGACAATCGTTCGCCGAGCTTTGGCCCAGAGCTTGAGGCGGACGATCTGGATTCGATCAGCATTTACACTGCGGGCATTCCAGCCGAATATGGCCGTAAGATGGGCGGTGTTGTCGAGTTGAACACACGTCGTGAATCCAACGCGGGTCTGCGTGGGCAAGTGGTTCTCTCTGGCGGCAGCTACGACACCGGGAGCTCTTATGCCCAACTACAGGACATTTGGGGCAGGAATACCCTGGGGGCCAGCGCATCGGGTAGCATGACCGCTCATTACTTGAATCCGGTGGTCCCGGAAAACTATACCAACCGCGGGACTACCGCGGATTTCTCGTTCAACTACGACCGGGACTTCACTCGGAATGACAGGTTGAGTGTGAGCGTACGGCATGAGCTGTCTCGTTTCGAGATTCCCAATGAGTTTGTTCAGGAGGAGGCCGGTCAGCTCCAAACGGGGGACAACTTCGAGACAGTCGGCACAGCTCGGTATCAGCATATCTTCTCGCCGAACGGCCTGGGCACTCTCGAAGGAATGGTGCGCAACAACGCCAACGACCTTTTCTCAAACCGGAATTCAACGCCGATCGTCGCCTTTCAGCACAACGGTTTTCGTGAAGGCTATTTCAAAGGCGCCTACTCGCTGCATCATGGGAACCAGGAGTTCAAAGTTGGCATTGAATCGGACACAATCTTCCTGCACGAAAACTTTTACTATTTCATCACCGACCCAACGCAGTTCGACCCTGGTACGCCGGAGTCTCCGCTGCCATTCTTTGCCAGTGACATCGATATTGAACCCTCCGTGTTCGTCGAAGATCTGATCCGGCTGGGCAAATGGACCGTCAGCGCCGGCTTGCGTTGGGACCACTACCAACTCCTGGTCAACCGCAGCGGGTTTAGTCCGCGGGTTTCGGTCGGACGGTCTGTTCCTTCGCTCAACATGGTGCTTCATGTGTCTCTCGATCACGTCTTCGAGACGCCTTCGTTTGGGAACATCCTTATCACCAGTTCGCAATGGATCAACCAGATCGATCCATCGGTCCTCCACCTGCCGGTCGAGCCTTCAAAGGGCACCTATTACGAGGGCGGACTGACGGAGGCCTTCCGGAATCGAATGAGCGTGGATCTCAATGTCTATCGCCGCGACATAAGGGACTATGCGGATGACGATCAACTGCTGAATACGGGTATCAGCTATCCAATCGCATTCGACAAGTCCGTTATCTACGGGGCAGAGGGTAAGCTTTCGCTGGTCAAGCTTGGGAATCTTTCCGGCTTCGCCAGCTTTTCCTACATGGTTGGCAATGGCTGGTTGCCAGTGACTGGAGGTCTGTTCCTTGGAGAGGGCGCTGCCGCAGGACTTGCACAGACCAGCGGACATTTTCCAGACTCGCAGGACCAGCGCAACACACTGCGCACGCGTTTGCATTACCAGTTGCTGCCGTGTGTATGGATTGCCGCGGGGGCAGAATACGGCTCTGGCCTGCCGTTCGCATATACAGGCAATGAGCCAGATGCTTTGGCCGAGTACGGCCCGCGGGTGATTAGCCGCATCAACTTTGCCCGTGGCCGAATCTTGCCGTCGTTCTCGGCCAATGCGTCGCTGGGCGCCGACGTCCACAAAGGCGAACACCTCACCACGCGAATTCAGGTAGACGGCGGCAATCTCAACAACCGTCTCAACGTTATCGACTTCGGCGGTCTCTTCTCCGGCAACGCTATTGCGCCTGGACGGAGTGTGTCTCTCCGTCTCAGCACAAGCTTCTAGCCGGAGTAGCAGGCCTGAGTGAATCCGTGTTCAGGCAGGATGAGGCCGTCACGGAAGGTCGTCTGTGGGGCGCCGGACGTATCGCCGTCTGACCGAGAGTTATGAATTCCCAGGCCTCAGAAGCGAGACCTGGAACACTCGTGGATTTGTATGGACTTTGAGGAAGGCACTGACCGCTGCACTACAGGCCTAGTTTGGACCAGAGGACGTCTACTTTGGCTTTGGTGGCGCGGTCCATCTCGATCATGGCGGGCCACTGGCGCTCAAAGCCTTCGGCTTTCCATTTGCGGGTGGCGTCGATGCCCATCTTGGAGCCGTAGTTGGGGAGACGCGAGGAGTGGTCGAGGGTGTCAACGGGGCCGAGGGTGAATTGGATGTCGCGCACGGGGTCGATGTTGTTGGCGACGCGGAGGACCACTTCGGCAACGTTCTGGACGTCGCAGTCTTCATCGACTACGACGATGCACTTGGTGAACATGGCCTGACCGAGCGACCAGATGGCGTTCATGACTTTGCGGGCGTGGCCAGGATAGCTCTTCCTGATGGAGACGAGCATGAGGTTGTGGAAGACGGCTTCGACAGGGAGATGGATGTCGACGATCTCGGGGATGGTCATCTTCATGGCGGGTAGGAAGATGCGTTCGACAGCACGGCCCATCCATGCGTCTTCCATGGGGGGCTTGCCGACGATGGTGGCGGCGTAGATGGGGTCTTTGCGATGGGTGATGCAGGTTAGGTGGAAGACGGGGTAGTCGTCGGTGAGGGTGTAGAAGCCGGTGTGGTCGCCGAAGGGGCCTTCGCTGCGCAGCTCGCCGAGCTCGACGTAGCCTTCGAGAATGATCTCGGCGTGGGCTGGAACTTCAAGATCGACGGTTTCGCATTTGACGATTTCGACGGGCTTGCCGCGGAGGAAACCGGCGATGAGGAACTCTTCGACCTCGGGCGGCGCGGGGACGATGGCGGAGAAGGTTGTGGCGGGATCGGTGCCGATTGCGACGGCGACTTCGAGACGCGAACCTTTGAGATTGCCGAGGGCTACCTGGGGCAGGCCGCCGATGGGACCGTCTGGAATGGCGACCGTGCCGCCGGCGGACTCGGCCATTGCGGCTACTCTGTTGGTGCTGGGATCGGCGTCGGCAGAGGCCGATGCGGCAGCGCGCATGGCGTTTCGATAGTGCTCGGCGGCTACTTTTTGGCGCTGCCAGTGCATGCCGGTGGTCTGGCCATCGTAGACCTGCATGCGGTACATGCCGATGTTTCGCTTGCCGGTGCGCGGGTCGCGGGTGTGGACGCAGGGCAGGGTGATGAAGCGTCCCCCATCGTGGGGCCAGCACTTGAGGATGGGGAATGCGTTCAGATCAAAATTCTCACGAAGAATGACTTCCTTGCATGGGGATTCTTTGGCGCTGACGGTTTTGGGGAAGGCGCTGGTGAGGGCGCCGAGTTGCGGGAGCATTTTGAGCTTGTCGAAGAAGCCTTCGGGAGCTTTTACGTTCATGAGGCCTGTGATGCGCTGGGCGATCTCATCAAGATTCTCGACGCCTAAAGAGAGGGCCATGCGGCGCTCGCTGCCGAATTGATTGATGAAGACCTTGTGGCCGGGATGGCCTTTAATGTTTTCGAAGAGGAGGGCCGGGCCGCCGGGAGCGTAATTCCCTTCTGGCTTGGCGCTGGAGCTGCCGCGAGCGCCGATTTTCGATACGCGATCGGTGATCTCGGTGATTTCGAGGTCGGGCGAGACCTCTTCGCGGATGCGCTTGAGCTCGCCGAGTTTTTCGAGGGTTTTGATCCAGTCGCGCAGATCGTCGTAGGCCAAGGGCTTGCTCCTGCAATCTTGATTCTTCCCCATTCATACTAAGGCTTCTTGCAGGAGGGGAGGTTGGCCGCGAGTTGGGTTACTTTTGTGACTCCCGGTTTGTTTTGGCGCGGTTTGAGCTGGGAGCGGGTGCATCCAAATGACAGGAGCCGTTCATTCGAGGATGGCAGGGAGAAGCTTGCGGAAAAAGGAGAGGGTCTGGAGGAAAAGGCCACACAGCATACCTCGGGGCCTAAAGGCCCAGTTGATTCCATCTCGCTTATGCCGGGGTTAAAACCCCGGCCTACCGCTCGAACGACTTTTTCATCAAGCGGCGAAGTCGTGCCCTGACGTTATCGCGGCGCCGCCAGAATTCTTTCATCAAGCTGTGAAGACGTGCCTTGATACAAGACTTCGAGGTTTTTGGTCCGAAAGGAGACTTTGTGAAAAACTCCCCCACGTTCAAATCCAGACCCTACTTCAAGTTACGGAATAAGATGAGGCCGGCGGCCGCGGGTGCGGTGCCTTGGACTGTCCCGGGCCTCTGCGCGGCTTACAACTGGCCTACGGGACTCAGCGGCGGCGGGGTGATCGCCATCGTCGAACTGGGCGGCGGGTGGGTGATGTCGGACATGGGCTTATTCTTCCAGTCAATCGGCCAGCCCGTACCTTCGATCACCGATGTTTCGGTAGATGGAACGCAAAACAGCCCCAACCAGAGCGTGGGCTCCGGCGACGATCCGGACTTCGAGGTGGCGCTCGACATCCAGGTGGCTGGGGCGGCCTATTACGCGGCTACGGGCCAGGCCGCCGCCATTCGGGTCTACTGGTCGCAGGACATCGGCTCGGCGGTGGAAAAGGCGACACAAGACGGATGCGATGTTTGCAGCATCTCCTGGGGATCAGACGAAGCCAACTGGGGAACGGGCGGGGCACAGGCGATGGAGGCGGCCGCGGCGAAGGCAACTGGCACGGGGATGGCGATGTTTGCGGCATCGGGCGATAACGACTCCAGCGATGGTGGACCGACGCCGGCGAATGTGGATTGCCCGTCGTCGTGTCCACATGTGGTGGGCTGCGGGGGAACTTACAAGACCTCGACGGAAGAAACAGTGTGGAACGACAATCCCGGCAAGACGGATGGCGAGGGAACGGGTGGCGGCTACTCGACAGTTTTTCCGGTGCAGTCGTTCCAGATTGGCGCGCCGAAGGCGCCCGCGGGGAAAACCTCCGGCACTGGGCGCATGGTGCCAGACGTTGCGGCGGATGCTGACCCCAACACCGGCTATACCGTCTACGTCCATGGCGCGGAGACTGTGGTGGGCGGCACCAGCGCGGTGGCTCCGCTGTACGCTGGGCTGTTTGCGTCGTTTGGAACCAAGCTGGGATTTGTGACTCCCAAACTGTGGGCGAATCAGAAGGCTTTCAACGACATTACCGTGGGCGGGAATGGGTTTTATAACGCAGCGCCGGGGCCGGACGCATGCAGCGGAATCGGTTCGCCGATTGCGAACAGAATTGCGGCGCTGTTTTAGCCGTCAAGTGGGAATTGTCCCGGGGCTAAAGCCCTACTTGTTTCTGGAGCGATTCAGAGGCCTGAAGGCCTCTGCTCGCTCCAGTGGGTCACGCTGTGGCTTCGGTGGGATGGACGAATCCGGGGTCGGTGATGGCGTCGAGGGGAAAGCCGAGGCGCCGCCACTCGTCGAAGCCGCCGCGCAGGGGGCGGACACGTTCGATGCCCAGTTTATGCAGGGTCATTGCGGTTCTTGCAGCGGTGGCCTCACTGGGGCATGTGCAGAAGAGCACGATGTCGCGGTCGCGGGGAATCTCGAAGTGGCGGGAGGCCAGGGCATCCGGCGAAAAGTGGAGCGCGCCGGGAAGCGTGAAGGGGTCGGGCAGGATTTCGAGTGGGTGGCGCAGGTCGATGATAAAAACCTTCTCGCCGGCATCGAGCTGGCGCTTGAGCTCTTCGGGTTCGAGGCGGGCTGCGGCGAGTTCCTTGAGAATCATGCGACGGCGGAGGAGGCGGCCAACAAAGAAGAGGATGACACCGAGGAGGAGGATGGCGCCGGAGAAGCGGCCTGTCCAGTCAAGGAGGCTGGTGTCGCGCTTGAGCAGATCGCCAAAGAAGCGGCCCGCGGCGAGCAGGACGCCAATCCAAAGAGTTGCGCCGATTCCGTCAAAGAATAGAAAAGTGGCAAAACCCATGCCATTCTCGCCTGCGACGGGCGGGGCCAGGGTAGCCAGGCCGGGAACGAACTTGGCGATCATCAGCGTAACGCCACGACGGCGTCCGAAGGAGTCCTGCGTTTTGCGAACGCACGTCGTCGGCTCAAAGGAGAGCTTGCAGAGAATGCGCAGCATGTGGTGGCCGTAATAGCGGCCAATGAGGAACCAGGCACAGTCGGCAGTGAGCGAAGCAGCAATGCCGACGATCAGAGCGAGAGTGAAGCTAATCTGGCCTTCTGCGGAGAGCGCTCCAGCCGCCAGCACGATTGGTGTTGCAGGCAGAGGAATGCCAATCTGCTCCACCAGTACCCAGGCGAAGAGCAGGAGGTAGCCATACGTGAGCAGAAAGTGTATCGGTAAAGCCATGGGACTTTTCCTGTCGTCGCTTGAGGAAGTTTGAGCCACCCGGAAGGACTGGCGTGCCAGGGCCAGGTTCATTACCGGGAGGTTTCATTCTATCGGATGTTGCGGCGAAGAATTCGCTTCATTGGATTATTGAATTAAGGATGCCGCAGTCACTCAAACATTGCCTCAACAGTCTTCATGGGCAGAAAGAGCCGTTCGGGCTGGGTCAAGAACGCCTTGAAGTCGCGCTTGAGATTGAAGCCTCGCGCGCCCGGCTTGGCATCCACAACAACGGCCCACGAAGCAACATGCCGCGCCCCCAATCTTACCCGCTCAAGAGCGTCAAGAAGAAGATGTTCACCCAAGCCCTGCCCTTGCAGAGACTGTGCAACGGCCATGCGTCCGAGCAGCGTGACCGGGAGGGGAAACCGAGGTAATTTGCCAACTAGTTCTTGCGGTAGATCGGCAGCCAGAATCGAATGCGCGGAAAGTGTATAGAACCCGGCGACGGTTTTGTTGTCCGTTGTGAGGACGAAAACCGCGGCGAGGTTGCGACGGTGGTCCTGCCCAGCCTGCCTCTGAAGGTAGGCATCAAGTTCCGAAACGCCACAGCAAAAAGCTACTCGGTCATGATTCGGTCCAAGCGGCTCAACCCGATATTCGACTTGACCGACTTTTCTGACCACTACTTCCCTGCGCGTTCTTTATAACGCTTGGCTGCAGCCTTCATATGGGCGCTGGGCGCCGGAGGATTAAGCAGGGCCTGAACGAACTGGTCGCGGTCCTTTTCGCCCAGAGTCCAGCTGGTGTGCAACTGAATAGTCTTGATTGCTGCTTCATCGGCGTGTTGCACGATGAAATCGGAGAGCGAAAGCCCCTTGAGACGGGCTGCCCGCTCAATACGTTCTTTCTGCTCAGGAAGAAGACGGGCTTCGGTCCGTTGAGTACGCAGCGCCATGGCCATGCGATTTCACCCCCGATTTTGTACGGCGATTTACCGTACACCATCGACTATACATCAATTTTCAAGTTCATGCCCTGCGTTCGCTCTCAAAAGGAAAGAGGCCGCCCGAAGGCGGCCTCTTCAAAAACGACGAGTAAGCACCGATCCGGCTATTGCGAGGCGGACTGTCCGGCCTCAGGTGGCTGCGTGGCGGCGGCTGGAGGGGCGGCATTGGCGACGGTGTCTTTCTGTGCGAAGTAGTCCTTTTCCCAGAGATTCTTGTAGAACTCGCCGGTAAGCTCGGCGGCGCGGGGGCCAAAGGTGGGGCGGCCGCCTTCGAGGAAGAAGACGGTGACCAGGCTGCCCTGGGGCGTGTCGGAGTAGGAGGCGAACCAGCCGAAACGGGTTCCGTTGTCGGAGCAGGTGCCGGTTTTGCCGAAGACTGGCAGTTCGTTGAAGTTGGCGCGGAGGCGGCGCGCGGTTCCGTACTCGACTGCGCCCGCCATGCCGTCCTGCAGATCGGGAACGTACTTGGCGATGTCGAGAGTGCGCTTGATTTTTGGCGCCATGTGAGCGGCTTCGTCGGGGGTCGTGGGATGCTGCAGATAGTAGAGGGTTCCACCGTTGGCGATGGCGGCTACGAAGGCTCCCAATTGCAATGGGGTGAGCGAGACGCCCTGACCGAAGCTGCACATGCGGCCAACGCCACCCTCGGCTTCGGAGATCGGCTGATCAGGATACTGGCCGAGCTTTTCGCCCTCGATTTGGTAGCCGGCGAGTTCGCCGAGACCGAATTGCGTGGCATAGTGGCGAACGCGGTCAAAGCCGAGCTCGCGGCCCAGTTCTTCGAAGTAGAGGTTGTTGCTCTTGGCCAGCGCCTGGGTCATGTTCATGCGGAAGCCGGGGAGCTGAACCGGGGTGTCGCGCGTGACCAGGCCCTCAGAGAGCGCGGCCAGGGCGACGGTAAGCTTGATGGTGGAGCAAGGTTCGGCACCCGGCGAAAGCGCCAGCTTCTGGTTGACCATGGCAAGAATGCGGCCGTTGGAGGGGTCAATGACCACGGCAGTGCCGTTCATATCGCCAAGAGCGTCAATGGCAGCCTGGCGGACAACGGGGTCTTCGCCCGCAGTCAGGTCGCCGGCGAACTCATCGGAGCTGGCAAAGGAGCTGGCGGTGAAGCGCTCGTAATAATGATGGCGGCGGGAATGGAGAGCAACCTGGCGGGCGGCGGCTCTTGCCTGGCCTCTCGCGGTGAGCCTGGCAGGCCCAGACGTTGACGCGGAACGAGTGGAGGAGCGATGGGTCGCCGCGGCGCTGCCGGTTGCAGCATGGGTTCCGGCGGAATGAGTTACCGCGGCATGGGAGGTTATGTGGCGGCTGACGGAGCGGTGAGTCTCTGAAAGGTGAGGCTGGGTGGACTTGACGTGGTGTAGCGTGTGCGGGGCATCCAACGCAGCCGCAGCGGGCAGAAGGGTGAGCGATCCAACCAGGGCAAATCCGATGGTGCAAACGAAAGACAGCTTCATCCGGTAAACTTCCCCTCAAAAAAATGGATTTCGTGCTATACGTCTGCCCATGGGCGGCGCACTTCGTACCTGACTTAACCCCTGCCTATCGGCCTTTTCGCGAACTGTTTTCCGTGTGTTGCAGCCAATCTGGGTCAGTTTGCCATACGATTTGGCCAGCCAATGTGATCAAAGTCACCAGCAACTCAATGTGTTGAAACCATACGTACTTGAGGGGAGGACATGAAACTCCGCCGAAATCCTAAAAATTCTATTTGGTTCAACGGGCTCTCTCAAACTATACATTTCTTACGCCCGAATTGAAATGACCCGAAAGGGTCAGGAACCACTAGAACTTCAAGCGGCGCATAAAGGCGGGAACGTCCAGATCCCGCTGCTGCTCCTCGATGCCCTCCTGAAACAGCGATGAAGCGGGCGGGGCGCTTTGGTCTTCCCCCGTTGCTTCAAGCTGCGCCGCCTCGAAACCCATTCCTTCTCTCAGATCTGCTGCATAGTCTCTGGGCTGGGACGCAGATTCAGACTCCACGGCCAACTCTTCAAACTTCGGCCTCGCTGGCATGTCGCCCTCTTCCGCTTGTTGCACAGACTCGGCGACTTCTTCAGCGGTGGCTACCGAGGACGAGGAGGCAACCGTAACGGTTGTGGCTACGGCCGGCCTTGAAGACGAAAAAAAGAATGGCTCGTCCGATTCCGCGGATTCGTCTTCTTCCTCGCTCTTGAAGCGGGGGGGCGCGGGTGGGGGCGCGGGTTCCGCGACGGCCTTTTGGTCGTCAAACCAGGTGGCGGGCGCTTCTACAGGCACGGATGCGGGGCGGGCCGAAGCAACAGGAACGGAGGCGACGGGGTCGGAGGCAACAGAGACGGCGGCGATGGGCGGTGCGTCGCGTGGCGTGGAAACGAATGGCGCTTCCTCCACACTCAGCATGCGGGCGCGTCGCTCGGGCATCTGGTCGCGGAAGCCGGTGGCGATGACGGTGATTTTTACCTCCTCTCCCATCTTCTCGTCGAGCACGGCGCCGAAGATGATGTTGGCGTCTTCGTGCGCAGCGGACTGGATGAGGGAAGAGGCTTCGTTTACCTCGGAGAGCTTGAGCGAACTTGAGCCGGTAATGTTGATGAGGATGCCGCGCGCGCCGTCGATGGCGCCGGCTTCAAGCAGTGGAGAGGCCATGGCCGCCTGGGCCGCTTCGATGGCACGATTGGAGCCAGAGCGAATGGCGGTGCCCATGACGGCGTGTCCCATGCCCGCCATGGTGGTTTTTACATCGGCAAAGTCGCGGTTGATGATGCCGGGGATGGTAATGATGTCAGAGATTCCCTGCACGCCCTGACGGAGAACATCGTCGGCGATGCGAAAACTCTCAAAGAAGCCAGCGTCCTTGGCCACAGCCAACAGCTTCTCGTTGGGAATCACGATCATGGTGTCGACGCTTTCGATGAGTTCCTTGAGTCCGCGCTCGGCTTGCTGCAGGCGGCGCTTGCCTTCGAAGGCGAAGGGGCGGGTGATGACGGCAACGGTGAGGATGCCCATCTCGCTGGCCAGCGAGGCGATGACAGGTGCAGCGCCGGTTCCGGTGCCGCCGCCGAGGCCGGCAGTCACGAAGACCATGTCCGCACCTTCCAGGGCTTCAATGATTTTTTCGGAGTCTTCAAGGGCAGCGCGGCGGCCGATGTCGGGGTTGGCGCCGGCGCCCAGGCCAAGGGTAAGGCGGACACCGAGCTGGAGTTTCACTGGAGCCTGCGAGAGCTTGAGAGCCTGCACGTCGGTGTTGGCAGCGATAAACTCGACGCCTTCCATGTGGGCCTGGATCATGCGATTGACGGCGTTGCCGCCACCGCCGCCTACACCGATTACCTTGATGCGGGCTCCGCGCACCGGTTCGTCGTGATATTGAATGCGCATCTCTCCGGCTTCGTTACTCTGCGGTTCCATCTCGGCTTGGCCCTCCTGTGAACAATTCATAACGGTTCTCGTGAAATTTCAATTCCTCAGGGGCTAACGCCCCGCTCTCATTTTGGGGCGTTATCGGCACGACTAAAGTCGTGCCCTGTTACAAGGCCTTTCAGTACTCCTAGTGCGTCGGGCCATTTCGCGGCCGGTAGAGTGGTGCCCTTTCAAAACATCGCCGCGATTTGAGTAATTCAGCGAATTGTGAAGCCGTGCCCTTTCAAAACTCTCTGCTGCAACGAATTTTCTGCCTAATAGCTAGCTGCAAATATGGCGCGAAACTTAGAACGCAAAGTGTTGCTTTCCGCGGCGCGCGTAGCGCGTGTTCGATGAGCGTACAGGAGCATGCCGATAGCGACAGCAAAACTGGGGTGAACCAATTCACCGGGCATATGGGATAGGCGCACAGGCAATCCCGTTCGTGCCGGGACGCGCAACTGGCTCTCCGTTACATCCAGCATACCGGGTAACATGGCACCGCCACCGGTGAGGACGCAACCGGCCCCCAGGGCCTCGACGACACCGCCCTGGCGGAGGCTTTCTTTGACGTAGTACATGAGCTCGCGCGCGCGGGGTTCGAGGATCTCTGCGATGGTACGCAGCCGGAGCATCTGGGGCTGGGGGTTGGCGATTTCAATTTCCGCCAACTGCGGCACGGCAGTCACCACGGCGTTGCCATACTGGCGCTTGAGTTCCTCGGCCTGGGTCACGGACACTTTCAGGCCGATGGCAAGGTCATTTGTAAAGTGGGCTCCGCCGATAGGAACGGATGCCGTGTGCGCAACTGCGCCCTCGAAGAAGACCACCATGTCGCTGGAATGGGCTCCGATGTCGAGCAAGCAGACACCGAGTTCGCGCTCGTCGGCAGAAAGGGTAGCCTCAGCGGCGGCGATGGATTCCAGGATTGCTTCAGAGACCTCGAGGCCGGCGCGGTTGGCGCAAGTGACCGAGCTTTGCAGAGCGCTGCCGGAACAGGTAGCGATGTGGAGATCGACTTCAAGTCGCGCGCCGACCATGCCCACGGGATCGAAGATGCCGGGCTGCTCATCGAGGATGAACTGGCGGGGCAGCAGATGGAGGATTTCGCGGTCGGGGGGCAGCGAGACCGCACGCGCACGCTCGACGGCGGTGCGCACGTCGTCACGGGAGATCTCACGCATGCGATTGCCAAGCTCGAATCCGCCGTTGGTATTGAGGCCGCGAATATGCGGTCCGCCAACGGCCACCACGCACTCGTCAATGTTGATGCGCGCCACGCGTTCGGCCTGCTCGTTGGCGGAGCGCACTGCTCTTGAAGCGGGAGTCAGCTCGGCGATGAGGCCCTTGCGCATGCCGGCCGACTCGACGACGCCATGGCCACGATAGCGCGGGACTCCTTCAATGACGTCGGCGGCCAGCACACGGGTCCATGCGCTTCCGATATCCAGCACGACGATGAGGTTGTCCTGCTTCTGGGTCATCGCGCTCACTGGCCTTCCGGCGCCGGCGCGCGCTTGATGGGGGAGGGTTTCCTGTTGTTCAGGTTGAGCGCAACGGGTTTTGCTTGCGCGCGCTTTTTGTCCTGAGCGGCTTGAGCCTGAGAGGCTTTGGTTTTGGCGGCAGCCTTTGCTTTCGCCTTCGTAGAACTGCTACTGGGGGACTTCGTTGCCGGCTTGCTTTTGGCGGTTCTGCCCGATAAGACCTTGCCTGGAACGCTCCTGGGGGAGGGCTTGGTGGCCATCGTCTTGAGACTGGCTGGTGCGGGCCGCAGCGGTGCTTCGCCGGAGGACTTGGCGACGCTGGGTGGGGTGACAGAAGGAGGGTCAACGGCGGAGGAACTGAGGGCCGGTTGCGTTGCGTTCACTCCGGAAGCCATCTCGAGAACGACTTGATGGTCATAACGCAGATCGACCGTGGCAAGCCTGGGATATTGCTGCCGCCATTCCGCGATGTGCGCCTTGTAACGCTGGTAACGTTCGAGAAAGTGGTCTTCGCCGAAGTGCGCCAGGATGTCGGAGCCTTGCTCGGGCATCAATACGCGGGCGTCCTCGGGATCGGTGATGTCGATTTCGGAGATCTGCTGGGAGAAATGCTGGTTGTTGGCGTCGAGTTCTGCCATCAGGCGGCCGTACAGAGCCATCCTTCCCTTGCGCGAGGCAGCCGAGTCGCCGGGATCGAGTCCGGTGACAACAGGGAAGGAATAATGATGGACTGCCATAGTGGCGGCCGACATGTCGAGCAAGACTCCGTTGGCGTCGACCAGGCCGATCTGCTGCCCGTGACGGGTGAAGGCGACCGGCTGGCGCTCGATGACATTGACGCGAATCTGATCGGGGAGCACTCGCATCACGGTAGCGTGCTCGATCCAGGGAATGGCTTCAAGATCTTTGCGGCGCTGGGTGATGGGGACAAAGAAAACGTTGCGTCCGATGTCTTCGCCGAAGACGGGGAGCATTTGGGACCGGCTCACTTCGGTAAGCCCGGTGACCTGGATGTTGCTGGCCCCGGTAATGCGAAAGCGCGCGTCGCGTTCGAGATAGGTTTTAAAGACTTCGCCAGCTGTGGCGAGGCCAGCGAGAACGATGAGCGCACCGAGGCCAAGGAACACACGTCCTGCGGTGCTTGCCGGACGCCACCAATGGGCGGGCGCGGCACCGAAGACGCCCCGATTGGAACGTGGAGGATCGTCACCGTCGGGGTCCTGCATCTCGAATGGCATGCCAGGCAGCGCGCGCCCGGTTCGGGGCACACCCTGCTGCATGCGCCGGAAGCGAGACTCCGCGGGCGCTTCATCCTCCCAAATCAGGGGCCGGGATGTAGTACTGCTTTGATTCATCACGCCTGAGCAAGGTCGTGAGAGTCGCCAGATTTCACTATAGCGCCGGGGTGGATGGGGCTAATCCGCTGGAAAGACGGGGGGAACCCGTGGGGTTACGGGGCGTTACAGAGATCAGGGGGCAGAGAACAGAGATCAGGGGTCAAGGGTCCGCCGAGCGGTAGAATTTACAAAGAGCCGTGAGACAAGGAAATACCGGTATGACAATTAGGGCCTGTTAACACTACCTGGGCAGGCATCGTTGCGAGCGAAAATCCGGCCAGACTAAGCCGAGCCCGAAGGC
>JBARBP010000039.1:0-20222 GCA_049793195.1 Occallatibacter sp.
GCCAGCTTCCAGGAAGACCTGGGCGCCGACTCGCTGGACGTGGTCGAACTCGTGATGCAGTTCGAAGAAGCCTTCGATCTCGAGATTCCCGACGAAGACGCCGAGAAAATCAAGACCGTCAAGGACGCCATCGACTACATCGAGAAGAACGCGAAAGGCGGCAAATAGCCCTTGGCTCGCAGAGTTGTCATCACCGGCCTCGGGCTGGTGTGCGGTGTCGGCAACACCGCTCCCGAAGTGTGGCAGGGGCTCCTTAGCGGCGTCAGTGGCATGGGGCCGATTCACGGCTTCGATACCACCGGCTTTCCGGTCACCTTCGCCGCCGAGGTCAAGAACTTTGACCCCTTGAACTTTGTGGATAAGAAAGAAGCGCGCAAAATGGGGCGCTTCATCCACTTCGCCTTCGCCGCAACCCAGGAAGCCATGGCCCAGTCGGGTCTCCAGATCACTCCGGAGAATGCCGAAAGAGTCGGTGTCTTCATTGGTTCTGGTATCGGCGGATTCGAGATTATCGAGCGCGAACATTCCAACTTGCTCGCAGGCGGTCCGCGCAAAATCTCGCCGTTCTTTATTCCCGCCGTCATCGTGAACATGGCGGCCGGCCAAATCAGCATCCGCTACGGCGCGCAAGGTCCCATCTCCGCAACCGCCACCGCCTGCGCCACCTCTGCCAACTCCATCGGCGACTCCGTACGCATGATCATGCACGGCGATGCCGATGCAATCATTGCAGGCGGCGCTGAAGCCTCGGTCACCCCGCTCTCAGTGGGCGGCTTTGCGGCTATGCGCGCATTATCCACGCGCAACGAAGAACCCACCCGCGCCAGCCGCCCCTTTGACAAGGACCGCGACGGCTTCGTCATTGGCGAAGGCGCCGGCATCCTCATCCTTGAAGAGTTGGAGTTCGCCAGGGCGCGCGGCGCAAAGATTCTTGCCGAAGTCATCGGTTACGGCATGAGCGCCGATGCCCATCATATGACGGGCATCGCACCGGAAGGTGCGGGCGCACAACGTGCCATGAGAGCCGCATTGAAAGACGCCGGCATCAAGCCGGAAGAAGTCGGCTACGTGAACGCTCACGCCACATCGACTCCGGCTGGTGACGGCAACGAATCGCGTGCCATCGAAGTTGTTTTCGACGAGCACGCAACCAGCCACAAGCTCAAGATCTCCGGAACCAAGTCCATGCACGGCCATTTGCTGGGCGGCGCCGGCGGCCTCGAAGCCGGCATCAGCGTTCTGGCATTGCAGAACCAGATGCTCCCGCCAACCATCAACCTTGAAAACGTCGATCCCGAGTGCAAGCTCGACTACGTGCCCAACAAGGCCATAGCCCACAGCTTCGACATCGCCCTGTCAAACTCGTTCGGCTTCGGCGGCATCAACGCGACCCTCATCATGCGCCGCTGGACAGAGTAGCCCTCCACAAAACAAAACGGCGCGCATCCTCAAATTGCGCGCCGTTTTCCTTTATGAATTATGCTTGCGCGGTCGGCTGCAGCCGCTAACTCCGCGAACAACGCTAACTCCGCTACCAATTTCAGCCCCTGATCGCCGCGACCCCCACGCCCAGCAGCACAATGATCGCCCACCATCCAAACACCGCGATGTACCCTGATCCGCGCTTCACTCCCGCGACCGTTGCGATTCCCATGCTCATCAGCACCAGTGACCAGATAGTAATTGCATCCATCGAGGTGGCAAGCGCGTAGAGCGCCTTGTTCGTCTCAACCGGATCGAGAAACGCTCCCAGGTTCGTCGGTGCAAAGTTTTTGATGTTGAACGACTCCGGCGCCATCCCCGAAAGAATCACCACAATCCCCAGCAGGGATTTCACGATCGATGGCAGCATCCCATAAAACCACACCGCATACGCGCTCCCGAACGTCGCCTTTCCTCCCAACACAAAGTTGATCGTCCCCATCAGCACTACCGACACAATTGCGGCAATCAGCATCAACATCAACGGGCTGGCAATGAAGATCCCCTCGGTAATGTACAAGGAGATCTTCGCCCCCATCTCACGCTGCTCCGGCGTCGCCTGCGCCATGCGTTCCGTCGCCTTGGGGTCCAGGCGGACCTGGTTGTCCACCACCTGCTGCATTCCGATCATCGAGTAAATTACCGCAAAAAAAATGTAGCCAACCACTGCCAAAATCAGCAGTGGCATCCACCAACTCTTGTTCCCGCGCTTGATGTCGTCAAAAGTCATCGACGGCGCGGCAAACGTGTTTGAAACGCGCTGCCATTGACTGAGTCCGACGGTCGGCTCAGCCGCAGAGTGCACTTCTATATCGCTCATGATTTCGCCTTTCGCCAAAAACAAAATCCGCTTCGCCCGCGATTGTAATCTCCTCGGGCGAAAATGTCGTAATCAATTTATGGAATCGGATCAAAACGCGACGAAGTGAACAGAACCGTTCTAGTGCCGTGCGCCTGACTCTAGCGGCCCTGCGCAGGGAATACCCCCGCCGCAACATCGGCAGGCAATTCGCTGCCAGGTCTCTGGGCGTCCGGCTGCGCCGCCTTATGCCGTGAGCCTTCGCCGCTTGTTGCCGGCTCCCCGGCTTTGCGTGCAGCCTTGGCAGTGACGTAGCTCTTGTAAACCGTAATGTGGAAGCACGCCTGCGCGAACTCCTCTTCCACGTCGATCTTGCCCGCCTGTTCGAGGCCGAGCAGTTGGCGCCGCATCCAGGCCATCTCCTCGCGGCTCAACCCCTGCTTGGCTATATCGATCGTCGCCCCGGTCAGATGCGGGCTCACAATATCGCCCTCGGCATCCGCCGCATTTCCATTTGTCCTCATCAGTCGCTTCTGGTATTCCACCGTCCGCACCGCCGAGTTCACTTCAATAGGCCTGTGGAACGCGGCTGCATGAGCCCGCGCCAGGTCGGCCAGAAAGCGTGCCGTCCACGGCCGGCAGAAGCGATGGTTCTCAATCAGGTCCGGATTCACGCTCAGCGCCGTTGAAGCAGGCAAGGGAACCAGCAGCTTGTTCGCAATGCGGCTCGCGAGGTCAGCCTCATCCAGAATCCGTTCCAGTCCATCGGCATCCAGCCGCGTGTTCTGTCGTTCAAGCGATGCCGATGACCCGCGCAAAGGCGCCGGCATCCCGGCCCCGCCCAAGTGCAGGGACGCAACCTCGTCAGGCGCCGGTGTCTCCTGTGTTTCGGTTTCAATTGCTTCCGACATGCCCGCCGTAGCAAGTACCTGATCCCGCTCTGTCAAATTCGCATTCGCACTGCTGCTTTCCGATTGCGTGGGAGCCGCTGTCAGTCCCGCCTCGTCGCCGGTTTGGTTGCCAGATTCGTAGTCTGAAGCAGCGCCCGGCTCCGCCACAGTATAGGAAGGCCGTCTTTCCGGTGTGTACTGCACCCTGCGCTCCGTACCGCGGACGGCCGTGCGCAACCTCGAACGTCGCCCCGAGTTCCGCACCCATCTCTGAGAGCCTGTCTGCGAACTTGCCCCTGCACCGGGACGTGAACCAATCCGCGAACCGGTCCTCGAAGCGATCTTCGGAGAATTCCTCGACCCAGCCTTCGAGCCCGTCCGTGAGATTGCCTGTGGAGTAGCCCTCCGCGCGCCCGCGTGGGCACTGGTATGGGTTTTCCTGTGAGCCTGGGCAGGCGGAGCCGATGAGCCAGCGGCTGAACCCGCCGACACAACCGCGAGCAGGAATCCGTACAGAAAGGTCCGGTGCATAGGGGAGTATGCGGACAATCGAGAGCTCCTCCAGTGTAGCCCGATCCGCCCTCACCTCTCAGTACCTAGCCGGATTCGGATTCG
The DNA here is from genome assembly GCA_049793195.1 of Occallatibacter sp. Classification (GTDB taxonomy): domain Bacteria; phylum Acidobacteriota; class Terriglobia; order Terriglobales; family Acidobacteriaceae; genus Telmatobacter. Next base: position 3,787 of record JBARBP010000039.1, read on the forward strand.
TCTGATAACTGGACGCTCAAAAATGCATTTCGTTTGCTCCCCCGCTAACCCCTTGCAGGTCAATACCGGAGCAGACCCCCGAACCAGCTCGCCCGGGCCAAGTCCCTTGGTCCCTGGTCCCTTAGTCCCTTAGCCCCTGTCTTACCCCTTCGCCTTCAAAAGCATGTACCGCACCGCCCCCTCCAACTCCGCCGCCGACACATCCTCCACCACCCCAGCGTCGCCAATCCCCAGCGGCAGCACAAACCGTCTCACCCCGCCCACATTTTTCTTGTCCGCGCCCGTAGCCGCCACAACCTTCGCCGGCCGCAACTTCAGCGCAGGCAGCGGTCCATACAAATAGATCAGCCGTTCCAGCCGCTCGAACTGCGCCCCGGAGATCGTCCCCCTCTGTCGCCCTAGGTAGAGAGAGGCCACCATCCCCCACGCCACCGCCTCGCCGTGCAGCAGCGCCTTGTAGCGCGTCACCTGTTCAATCGCGTGTCCCACCGTGTGACCCAGGTTCAAAATCATCCGCAGCCCGTTCTCGCGCTCATCCTTGTTCACTACTCCGGCTTTCATCCGGATCGATGCCGCAATCACCTTCTCAAGCGCCTTCGCATCTCGCCCCACAATCGCCCGCGAATTCTCTTCCATAAACCGCACCAGAGCCCGGTCGCGAATAATCCCCGCCTTCACGCTCTCCATCAGCCCGGCCTTCAGCTCGCGCTCCGGCAGCGTCCCCAGCACATTGATATCGGCAAACACCGCCCGCGGCTGGTGAAAGCTCCCCACCAGGTTCTTGCCTTCGGGCAAGTTCACCGCGGTCTTGCCGCCAATTGAAGAATCCACCTGCGCCAGAAAAGTAGTCGGCACCTGCACGTAAGGTATCCCGCGCATGAAAACCGCGGCCAGAAATCCGCCCACGTCCCCCACAATCCCGCCGCCAAACGCAATCAGCAAGCTCCCGCGATCCGCCCCCGCCCGTAGCATCTCCCGCGCCAGCCACTCTACGCTGGCCATCGTCTTGTATTTCTCGCCGGCACGCAGAAACAGCGCCACCGGCGGCTCGCGAAACGAAGCGCAGAACTTCCCGTTCCACAATGCCCAAATCGAAGGCGAAGTCAGCACAAAGACCCGTCGCGGCAGCCTGCCGATTGCCCGCTCAATGCGCGGCGCCAGCGTCTCAATCAACCCGCTGCCCGCTATCACGTCATATTTCGCCGTTGGTGTGTCTACCCGAATAGTTTGCACGTTGCTCTAATGCTAAAACATGTATCTGCCCGATCAGCCGTCATTCTGCGGCCGTCATACTCTCGGCAAGCGAATCTTGACCAACGGATAACCGACGAGTTCGCGGCCACCCAGCCGGGGCGGAGAAACACAGCAGCAGCAGCTCATCTATCCGTTGGCTAGAGTTTGTCGATTGACTTCTCACTAGCGCTTTCTAATCGCGGCGCGCTGCTTTTTCAGCGATGTGTGGAAATCAGGTTATTTTCGTGGGTGTTGACTCACGTGTTTGTCGATGTAGTTCACTGCTCCTTTAATGGTCGCAAATCGCGTCACATCCTCGTCAGGTATTTCCAAATTGAATGCTTCCTCAAACTGCATTACCAGTTCCATCACATCTAAGTCATCCGCTCCGAGGTCCTCCTTGAAACTTGCATCTGGCGTTACCTTCGATTCGTCGACTTGGAGTTGCTCAACAACGATTGCCTTCACCTTTTCCTCGATTTCAGATTCAGAGTGCAGCGAAGCTACGTTTTGGCTTTTTGGGGCGGTCCGCGTTCGTGTGCCTTCCAGTTGCATCGATGGCATTTTGGGGGTGCTCGCAGTTGAGCTGATACTTTGAATTTTCGGGTCAAGTCCCCGTTGAGATCCTGCACCCATAGTTGGTGGAACCTGAATTGTCGTCGTAACGGGCTCCATTTTCTGATTCACGTTGGGGATTGAGTACGCGTAGAGGACAGCGGTCAACCCGAGATACGCAATCAAAGCCGCGCCGACCAGCAGGTATGTGGCCTGCGCCCACCGCCCTTTTGACGTAATCGTCGTTTGATTCCTGCTAGCGTCCAGGCTAAAGGCATCGATTGCGCCCTTTATCATGCCATCGTACGACCCATCTAACTCCAGCGCGTTGAACTCCAACGCATGATGAAAATTCCTCGGCCAACGCGCAACGATCCCGCAAATGATCCCAGCTACCACCAAGAAATTGGCCACGGCGAACGTGGAAGTCATCAAGGCGGGGTGGGAACTTTGGAGATGGTTCTGGTCGGTAGCTATACGAAAGACCGAAGCGAGTACCTGTCCTACTACCACGAAGGTAAATCCAAGGGCGACTCCGGTCTTGGAGTCGATCTGGTCGAAAGTATTCGCTTGTGACACGATTTCGTCTTTGAGCAGCTTGAGGCGTAGCTCATTTTTCTTTTCGGTTTCCGATTGTGGCTGCTTATCGTTCTGTTCAGTCATAGAACACTTCTCCGATTGGGCGCTCAAGACCTCAACGCCGGGTGCCCCAGGTCTCGATTTTGAGACCTGGGATTCGACCGGTCAACTAAAATATCCGCATGCCGCGCTCTCTCCGAACGATCTTCCTCCTGGCAGCGCTTTTGGCCCCGACCACTACGCCAGTCTTCACTCAGCAGCCAACCTTCCACGACGCGCTGCTCGACCACCTCGCCGGCCGTTGGACCCTGCAAGGTACCATCGCCGGCAAGCCCACCGTTCACGACATCGACGCCGAGTGGGTCATGGGGCACCAGTACCTGCGCTTTCACGAGGTTTCCAGAGACCTCGACCCGCAAAAGCATCCCGCCTACGAAGCGACGGCCTTCATCGGATGGAACAGCGACCTGAAGCAATACGCCTGCGTCTGGCTCGACACCTACGGAGATGTCGCTCCCGAATCGATTGCCAACGCAAAGCCGTCCACCGGCCGAATCGCATTCCTGTTTCAAGCCAAGGACGGCAACTTCCACACCACGTTCATCTACCACGCAGCGGCCGATTCGTGGGAGATGAACATGGAGAACGAGTCGAAGGGAGTCCTGAGTCCATTCGCGCGCACCACTCTCACACGTGCGCATTGACATAGCGCCGCCAGCCGCCCAATTGCACTCAAAATTCATGGGATCAAACTTGTCATCCACCCGGATCTGGCGGACAATAGTAAGAGAGGTCACCCCGCCTAATTCCCCGTGCTTTCTCGAGCTTGTGAGCTGTTTCTCAGGCAGCATCCTCAGTCTCTCTCAAAGCAACCAGCGCATATCGGGAGCAATACGTGAGCGAGTGGATTCTGCTAGAGAAGGGACTGCATGCAACAGAGAGCTTTGAATGAAATCACCGTCCAGGACACAATCCAGGACGCAATCCATGACGCAATCCTGGACCTGCCCGGCTGCCAGCGTCTGCAGCCCGTCGCACAGCCGGTTCCCTTGCCGAATCCGCGCGCTGAAGTGCGCATGGGCCGAGGCGAGAATGAATCCGGCCTGGTCTGGATCACTACTATTTTCATGGTCATCTTCCACCTCGGCGCCATTGCCGCCTTGTTCTTTTTCAGTTGGACAAACCTGGCCGTCGCCGTTGTTCTCTACGTGCTCGCCATCAACTGCGGAATCGGCATGGGCTATCACCGTTTGCTGGTGCATCGCGGCTATCAGGTGCCCAAGGTCGTGGAGTATTTTCTCGCCATGTGCGGCACGCTCGCCCTTGAAGGCGGACCCATCGCCTGGGTCGCTACGCATCGCATCCACCATCAGCACAGCGACAAAGAAGGCGACCCCCACACCCCGCAGGAAGGCAAATGGTGGTCGCACATCGGTTGGATCATCACCGGCCGCGCCCTCAACACGCAGACCTCCGCTTTGGCCCACTACGCGCCCGATCTTGCCAAATATCGCTTCCATGTTTGGATCAGCAAATATCACTGGATTCCGCTGACGGCGCTGGGCATCGGTCTCTTCGGTGTAGGCGCTCTCTTCGGCGGCATCAAGGTCGGAATCGGCCTCTTCCTGTGGGGCATTTTTTTACGTGTCACGCTCGGCCTGCATGCCACCTGGCTGGTCAACTCCGCGACGCATCTATACGGCAGGCGTCGCTTTGAAACCCGCGATGACTCCCGCAACAGTTGGTGGGTCGCGCTCGTAACCGGCGGCGAGGGATGGCACAACAACCACCACGCCAACCCCGTCTCAGCCCGTCACGGCCTGGCCTGGTACGAGTTCGATCTCAACTACTACGGCATCTGGCTGCTCAAAAAGATCGGCCTCGCCCGGCAAGTCAAGATCGCCAGATTCACCCGCAGAGACCCGAACAACCCCGGCCCCCGCGTCACGCACATGACCACATCGTGATTTGCGACCACGCCAGATTGCTGCATGCATCCAGCTCGTACGATCGGCCGGCGCCTCATCGGAGATCCGGGGTGCCCTCTGGACCGGGGCATCCCTGCGTCAGGGTCCAACACGGCGGGACCTCAGTCGGTGCGAGAGGGTTCCGCGAAAGACCTCTGCCGGCAGATAGCGGCGCTTCACACCGCACAGCGGACACGCTGCCGCGATCCAGGTGTCCGGAATCGTGAGCACTGGGGTCGGAATGTTTTCGCCACATCCTTTGCACCGGATCGTGTAGTCGCAGCGCTGGGTTGGAGGCAGGTAGAACACTCAAACAGCTTAGGAGAATAAAACGCGAAATGCTCTACAAAGTGGGCGCGCTCCTGTCCGGACCTGCCCCTTGCCTTTCTGAAGTCTGCTCCCTGTTCTCTGATCCCTGTTTTACAAAAACCCAATCATTTGCTTCTTTTTGTCCTGATGTATCAGTACAAATCGCGATATTTGTACTGATACATCAGGACATTTTTCCATGCAAACCTTCTTTTTCGGCATCTGTCGCCCCAGAGACATACGAATCCAAGGCCTTTTGTCGGCTCAGACCCCGACGAATCTGCGAGGATTTCATCCACAGCGCATAGGTCGTGGAACAGTGTCGAGGCGGAGCTTTGAGCTGCAGCCATCGAGCAGCGCCGGCACGAGAGACAAAAAAACGCCGGAGCCATCCCATGAGGCCCCGGCGCGAAAATTGTCTAACAAATGTTGGGTTCTGTTAAAAGTTGAAGGTGGCAAAGTCGGTGTTGTTGAAGCCGTCTATGTGGCGGGCGAGCAACACCAACTGACCATTGGTTGGATTCTTGAGCAGCAAACCGACGACGCGGATGTTGGCGCCGTTTGTGAGGTCGGTGAATGCGCCCAGCCCGTAACGGAAGTCGCAATGGCCCAGATAGACAGTGACCGGGGTCGGTTCCAAAACCCCGGCAAAGCCGTTGATCTGCATTTGGAATGTGCCATTTGCAGAACTCTGGCTGCCATTGACGATGGTGCCGTTAAAGCCCCAGTCGCGCAGGGCCACGCGGGTTACGGTGACTGCACTGGCGTTGGCGGCGCCGGTTGCCGGCCCACCCACAGCAATGCTTTGCCCAGGCACCAGTCCGCTGGAGTTGAAGATGAACTGCGTTAGCGGATTGTGCATCCAGTAGATGGAGTAGATCTCGTTTCCGGTTAGATTCACCTGGGCAATCTGTCCCAGCTGAATGCCGGTAGTGGTGGGGAGCAGGCCGCGCACATAGAGGTCGAAGCTGGTGGCCGGACCCGTGGACGGTGTCACGTAGGTTACCTGCCCGCCTGCATAGAAGCCCTTGTCGGAAAGGACCACAACTTCGTCCGCATCCAGAGTCTGGTCTGCAGGATCCAGCTGACCTGCAACCAGCACGATACTGTTGGTGTTCAGGCCGGCAAGTGTGGCACCTCCGTCCCACTCTGTCTGCCCATTTACATCGATCGTGAACTGCTCCCCATGCGGCCCCTGGACAACGAATGATTGTCCGGCTGTATTCGCGCTGACAACGCCCGCGATCAACTCGTCAATGTGTGCACGGGTGTCAGTGCGCGTAACCGTGTTGATATTGAACATTGGGTTGACAGTGCCAGTGATATTTCCGGTGGTGTCGACCTGGATCGAATCCTTGAGGTCGAAGTCGACTCTGATGCCAACTGGCTCACCGTTCGTGGTAACGGTTAACGGCTTGTCGAGGGTGCCGGTTATCGTCGTTGAGGTGAGCGTTGCCGTTTCGGTCTTAAGAGCTGGCGGGGTGACGGTGGTGTCGAGGTAGCCGATTGTGGCCGTGCCGAGGGTGATTTTATAGCCGGTATATGTGCCAGTAGGAATATCGTTCATGTCGACGAGCGTCTGCAGGCCGTTGTAGCGTGCGAAGTCGACAGTAGGCGAGCCGGTGACGAGATTAGCGGAGTCCGTGCTGCCATTAGTCAATTCGGCACTTGTGACTTGCATGGCGAACGAGGTAACGCTCGCCAGGGGAGCGTCGGTACCGATCATGAAAGCAGGACCAGTTGGACCCGACTGAGTCGAGGTGCTTAACATTGAGCCGTTGGAGCAGCCGGTAACGAGAATCACGGCCGCAGTCAGCATAAGGATAGCCAGCCTCAAAGGCATGTTTGTTTTGGGGGACATATCGAATACTTCGCTTTCTGCGGGGTTTCCGCAACTTTTGAAGCACGAACGCTGAGTGGGCAGGCCTGCCTGCCTCTCATCCGAATCGACCCAAACCTTCTTGCCACAGAGGAAGCAGGCACAACTGGAACGCGCTCATGCGCGATCCCGATTGGGCTCTACTCGTCCTCGGCAGAAATAATGGGAAAAGTCGGTCCGGGGTGCGCTCGTGTACGGAGCCATCGCCGGAAATCGCTTACATCGGCACGCATGCCCTTTTCGGGTCGTTACAGGCCGTCGCTCAGGTTAGACACCAAACGATTCGAGGAAGTTGCGCATCGGATTCAAAAAAACCAGGATTCAAAACACTGTTCGCATGTCTGGGGCCGCGTATCCCGCAGGACTCTCAGTTGATCTTCTTTAGCCACAGGTTGCGAAAGGAGACTTTGCGGGGGGACTCTCAATCTGCAATTCGAACAAGCCAGAAGGGGGTTAGATTTGATTTGTTAGAAAACTTCCGAACGGTAACCAGCCAGCATCGGAGCATGCTTCAGGAGTCCGAGCTCACCGGCGAGCCGCTCCAAGCGCGACCGTGTAGCCGCTGTCGGGGGAACCAGAGGCAAGCGCATGTGGTCGTCGCATTTGCCCATCATTTTCAGCACCGTCTTGACCGGTCCTGGATTCGACTCCCAGAAATTGGCTTCGAATAATGGCGAAAAGCGGCGTTCAAGCTCACGCGCTTCTGCCCAGTTATTGTTGAGCGCGGCGCGGACCATCTGGGTGACTTCTCTTGGTATTTCGTTGGAGACTACGCTTATGAGGCCGTGCGCGCCCACGCCGATGGCTCCCAGAGTAAGGTTGTCGTCGCCGGAAAAGATCTTGAACCAGCGGGGAAGAACGTGGGCCAGTTCGGCAAACTGGGTCAGTTTGCCACTTGCTTCCTTTATAGCCTGAATGTTTCTTGCCCCAGCCGCCAGCCGTGCTACTGTTTCCGGCTCGAGATTCGCGCCGGTGCGTCCTGGCACGTTATAGACGCACACTGGAAGCGGGTCGACAGTCCGGGCGAGCGCCATGAAGTGCTGGAACTGCCCTTCCTGGGTGGGCTTGTTGTAGTACGGGTTCGCCGAAAGTACGGCGCTGAGCCCATCCACACGCTTCAAAAGTCCGGCTTGGCGCACCAGAGTTTTGGTGCAATTGTGCGTGCAGCCGCCCCACACAGGGACGCGCCCGGCAGCTGCCTCGACGACAACGCGCACTGTGTTCAGCCACTCATCTTCTTCGAGGGTAGCGGCTTCGCCGGTTGAGCCGCAGGCGACCAGAAAGTCGATGCCCGACTCAATTTGCCAGTTCACCAGCGACCACAAAGCCTTCTCATCGACAGATCCATCTGCCCGAAAGGGCGTAATTATCGCTGTACCGCAACCTGTAAGTTCCATCACAACCAAGTTTATAACGAATTGATGTGGAGATTCGCGGTGGGAAATCGGTGCGGTTTTTGAGGGATGGGGGGCGCATGAAAAGTTTCAACCCTTCAGGGGCGCGATTCTGGTAGCGTGGACGATTTTGCGAGCGCTGTCGCCGGGAGTTTGAAAATGCCGGCCAAGGTTGCACCAGCGGCGAAGTAGGAATTTGCGAGAAGCGATAACATGGGGGCGGTGCAACAGGGGACGAGCCAAAGCCCTTCCCCTGTTGTGTTGATTCGATTGAGACGATTTGTCCTACTCTGCCTTGGCGATGCCGAAGGTGAAGGTAGTAGTGGAGTGCCGAGTGACGCCGGGCCGGAGAACCGCGCTGGGAAATTGGGGCTGGTTTGGCGAATCCGGAAAGTGCTGTGTCTCCAGGCAGAATCCGGCGTTCTTTCCGTATTTAACTCCGTGGCGGCCAGTGTAGGTTCCATTGAGGAAGTTGCCGGTGTAGAACTGAACGCCTGGCTCGGTGGTTTCGACGGTCAATTTGCGGCCACTCTCCGAATCAGTCATGATGGCGGCGAGCCGCAGGGTGCCGGCGCTGCCGTTCAGCACAAAGTTGTGATCGTAGCCGCCGCCGAGCTTGATCTGTTCGTAGTCAGAGTTGATACGCGCACCAACAACCTCAGGCTTGCGGAAATCGAGCGGAGTGCCGGCAACCGGCGCGAGGATGCCCGTGGGAATGAGGCCCGCATCCACGGGGGTGAAGCGGTCGGCATTGAGCTGGAGCTTCTCGTCGAGGATTGTGCCCTCGTCGTCGCCGCGCAGATTGAAATAGGCATGATTGGTGAGGTTGACGACTGTGGCTTTGTCGCAAGTGGCAGAGTAGTCGAGACGCAGCGTGTCGCCCGTGAGAGTGTACTTGACCTTCGCGGTCAAAGTGCCTGGGAAACCCATGTCGCCGTCGGGGCTGACATGAATGAACTCGACGCCGTTTGGGACTTCCTTTGCTTGCCAGACGTAGCCGCCGAATCCCCTCGGACCGCCGTGGAGCGCATTCGCGCCGTTGTTGATGGGGATTTGGAAGCTCTTGCCATCAATGGAAAACTTTCCCAACGCGATGCGATTACCGTAGCGGCCTACGATGCTGCCGAAGTATGTGTCGGTGTCGTTCACGTAATTGTCGAGCGTGTCATAACCAAGCACGACGTCCGCCATTTTGCCTGTGCGGTCAGGAGTCCGGACACTCACGAGCTTAGCTCCGTAGGCCGTGACCCTCACTTCAATCTGCGCGCTCTTGAGCGTGTAGATCGGCACCGCAACACCATCTTTCGTATGTCCCCAGATCGACATCTTCACTTCTCCTTGCGCAACAGCCGTCAGGGCCATTACCATTAAGAAAACCTTCATAAGAAATCCAAACACCTGGTTCACGGACTCCGCCTTTCCAAGAAGATTGCGGATTGATAAGTCATCGAATAAGCGGCGGAAATGCAAAGGATCCGTAGGGGCGCATGCTCAGCGCCACGGAAATCAGCAGTTTCTACCAAAGGAGAGTGTACACCGGACGCGAGGTCCCGAAGAGTGGCGGAGGAATCGGACGGGAGATGGCTGCTTGGATGTCCGCGGCTATAGTTGGCTAAATATTTCGCGGAACTCCCAGCCGCCGGATTTGCCGGCTAGCCACTCGGCACCTCGGACGGCGCCTAGCGCAAAGCCGCGGCGGCTTGAGGCGTCGTGGCGGAGCTCGAGAGTATCGTGCTCGCAGTTCGCGGTGACGATGTGCTCGCCTTTGGCGTCCCCGATGCGGTGCGAGGCGACGGGAACCTCAATGCCGGGTCGAACGGAGAGAATGATTTCTTTTAAGGTAAGAGCGGTGCCGGAGGGTGCGTCGAGCTTGGAGATGTGATGGGTTTCTTCGATGGAGAAGCTGTAGCCTTCGAGCTGAGCCAACTCGGCAGTAAGTTGGAAGAGCTTTTGCACGCCGATGGAGAAGTTGGTTCCGTACAAGAGCCCTCCGCGCAATTGGGCCTTGGACTTCATTTCCTCTAAATGCTGGTACCAGCCCGTCGTTCCGACAACGATACGGCCACCGAGGGCGAGGACGGCACGGATGTTTTCAACCGCTGCCTCGGGAGTGGTGAAATCGACGACCACGTCCACACCGGCGAGATTGGGCGCGGTCAAAGCGGAGGCATGTTCGTTCTCATTGATGTCGAGCGCGCGCACGCCGTGGCCGCGTTCACGCGCGACTTCCGCGACGAGGCTGCCCGTTTTTCCTTTGCCGAGGACGAGGATGAGCATTTTCTAGCTCCTGACTTCTAGCCTCTTGCTTCTGGCTAAGACTGGACGAGGCAGGCTCTTGTCGATTCCAATCCTGGCTGCAAAGAGCGTGTCAAGGATGGGGCGCCCTGCCCAAAGCGAACGCTCATTTTGCACTGTTCACAATTAGCGGTTTTCTCGCCTCGACGTCAAAGATCGCGGGGTCGGGTTCTTTGAAGAAGGCGGCGTGGAGTGAGCGGATTGCTTCGTCGGCGTCGTCTTCCTCAATCATGAAGCTCATGTTGATTTCACTTGCGCCTTGCGAGATCATACGCACGTTTACGTGGCGGACGGCGTTGAACACTTGCGCGGCGATTCCGCTCTGACCACGGATGTCTTCGCCCACCATGCAGACGAGTGCCTTTTTGCCTTCGTACTTCACGTCCGCCAGTTTGCCCAGGTCGGCGGCGATGGCGGGTAGTTTGTCATTGGAGTCGACGGTGAGCGAGACGGAGACTTCGCTGGTGGATACCATATCAACCGGGCACTGATGCTTGTCAAAGATGGCGAAGATCTGGCTGAGGTAGCCGTGAGTCATTAACATGCGGCTGGCTACCACATCGATGATGCTCAGTTTCTTTTTTACCGAGATGGATTTGAAGGGGCTGCTGCAATGGGGCGCAAGGGAGATGATGCGCGTGCCTTCGCAAGTTGCGTTGCGGCTGTTCAAGACTAGGACAGGGATGTTCTTTTTGACGGCGGGCAGGATGGTGGCCGGGTGCAGCACCTTGGCTCCGAAGTAGGCGAGCTCCGCTGCTTCTTCAAAGCTGATGACTTTGACGCGCAGGGCGTCGGAACAGACGCGGGGGTCGGCGGTCATAATGCCGTCGACGTCGGTCCAGATCTCGATGGCTTCGGCGGTAAGCGCGCCGCCGATGAGCGCGCCGGTGAAGTCCGAACCGCCGCGGCCTAAAGTGGTGGTATTGCCGGCTTCGTTGGAGGCGATGAAGCCGCCCATCACGGGCACCTTGCCTTCAGCTGTGAGTGGAAGGAGTCTCTCTTGCGCGCGCTTGTCAATGATCGAATCCAACGGGACGGCCTTTTGGAATTGCGAGTCGGTGACGATGATTTCGCGCGCATCGACGTGGATGGAGTCAATTCCCTGCTCGCGGAAGGCGGCGGCCACGATACGGCTGGAAATGCGCTCGCCGTAGCTGACGATCAGGTCGGAGATGCGGGGGGTGAGTTCGAGGATTGCAGCCAATCCGCGCAAAATCTCGTCCAGGGCATCGAACTTCTGATCGATGAGGGTGACCAGGGCAGCAGCTTCGGCCGGATTCTTTATGAGCGCGCACGCGGTGTCGCGATGGCGGGAGCGCAGCCGGGAACTGATTGCCAGAGAGCCGGTACGATCCCCTTGCGCGGCGCATCCGGCGGCGCGCAGCAACTGGTCGGTTACCCTAGCCATGGCGCTGACCACTACTACCGGCTGCTTGCCCGTGGCCACGCGTCCGGCCACGATGGCCGCGGTACGTCCAATGGCGGCCGGATCCTCGACCGATGTTCCGCCAAATTTCATCACTACCAGGTTCATGCCAATCTTCCCATCGTTCCCCTGCCGAAGGCTCAAACGCGTGCCGCTGCCACTGCAACTGGTTCAAGTTTGCCCAAGCTCGCCAGCAACTCGGCGTTGAGAATGGTGGCTCCCGCTGCGCCGCGCACAGTGTTGTGCGAAAGCAGCACGAACTTCCAGTCCAGCAGGTTGCAGGGGCGCAGACGGCCAACGGTTACTGCCATGCCGTTGCCGCGGTTGCGATCGAGGCGCGGCTGGGGACGGTCGGGCTCAGACACCCATTGCACTGGGACCGCGGGGGCGCTGGGCAAATCTCGGCCGGCTAGCGGCCGGAACTCATCCCAGGCGGCAAGGATCTGTTCCTGTGTGGCTTTTGTGCGCAGCTTAAGGGAGACGCACTCCGTGTGGCCGTCGACGACAGGAACCCGGTTGCAATGAGCGGTCATGCCTGCTGCAAGCGGCTTGATTCCGCGACCGTCGAGTTTTCCGAGGAGCTTGAGCGTTTCGGCTTCCATTTTTTCTTCTTCCCCGCCGATGAAAGGAACGACGTTATCGAAGATGTCTATGGATGCTACGCCCGGATAGCCGGCCCCGCTGACCGCCTGCATGGTGGTGACAAAGATTTGCTCGATGCCAAAACGATCTTCGATGGGCTTGAGCGCCAAGACCAGCCCTATGGTGGAGCAGTTGGGGTTGGTGACCATGAAGCCGCCAGACGTCTGGCGCGAAGGCTGTTCCTCGATGAGATGGAGGTGGACTGCGTTGACTTCGGGGATGACCAGGGGCACGTTCGGCGTCATGCGGAAGGCGCTTGAGTTGGAGAGCACCGCACAGCCGGCGTCTGCGAACCTCGGCTCCATTTCACGGGCGAAGGCTGCATCGATGGAGGCGAAGATGACCTTCGGCGCGCCTTGAGGATCTGCGGGCGCGACGGTCATTTTGGCAATGCGCTCGGGGAGTGGAGTGTCGAGACGCCACTTGACCGCTTCGCCGTATCTCTTTCCACTGGAACGGTCGCTGGCAGCGAGCCAGGCGATTTCGAACAACGGGTGGTTTTCAAGAAGCTGGATGTACCGTTGGCCGACCATTCCGGTGGCACCCAAGATGCCGATTGGTTGTCTGTTTTTCATGGCAGTTAACACTCCAGTGTACAGGAGGATGGGTTTGGGTTCACCCATTCCTGGTTTGGCACGGGGATGGGAGGCATGAGACACGCGGCAGGGGCCGAAGCTGACTCGGCGGGAGTTCTGGAACAACGACAGTGAGTCGGCCCGGCTGGCGTGGGATTAAGCCAGCGGGTTAGGAGTGTCGGCCATGTATATGGATCTGGACACATTCTGGAGGTGGCAATTCGCATGGAACGCATTTTCCTCTGGGGAATGGGAGCTTCCGCCGATAAGCGACTCAAGGAGCCACCACGAATGAATCTGAAGCAGTTGGGTGCCTGGGGCCAGTCCCGTCCCTCGGGCAAAGACGAGCCCGTGCTTCCGACCGTTGAGCGCTGCCTCACCCTCTTGGTTGAGGGTGCTGCGGCCAGCGTCCCGCAGATCGACAATCAATCCTATCTTGCCTTTCGGAGCCGGGTGGAAGAACTGGCGCGCCGGTTGCCTGATCATTTGCCCGACGAAGACAGGCTGGCGACGATCCGAAGCATCCTCCACGAGTTCGAGAGCTATCGCAACGGCGTAAAAACCGCTCTGGGCGAGCAACTTGCGGCCTGGCGCAACCTTGTGACTGTCCTGTTCGGCGAATTGCTCTCGAACCTTGGCGTCGACTCTGCATCTTCCGATGCGACTCCACTGCTGCGATTGGTGAAGCACCTCAACACCGGCGGCGAGATCAACGCATGGGGCCAAAAACTCGGTCAATATCTCCATCCCCTGAATGGCGCGGGGCCCGCCCAGGATCTTGCTGCCCGGCTGAAGGCGGCCGACTGCTCAACGGCCAATGACAACGCAGCCGGACTGCGAGGTGGCGGGAGCGCGGTGGAGTACCTGCGCAGAGTTATGGCGCAGGGAGGAGACGGATTTATTGTTCTGTTTCGACTCAGTTGCATCGACATCATCAGCCAGCGGTTCGGCGCTGAGGCGGTGGAGGATTGCCTGATGGCGGTTTCGGCTTTCCTGACTGCCGGACTTCAAAACGACGACTCCATCTACCACTGGAGCGACTCGGCCCTGCTCGCCATCCTGCAAGGCAGGTACAGCGAGTTCATGGTGACTGCCGAACTGGACAGAATCATTTCCCAGAATCGCGAAAGCAGCATCAACGTGGCTGGCCGCGCCATTATGCTGCGCATCCCGATCTCATTCGAATTGACTCCAATCAATCGTCTCCGCAGCGCCGAAGATCTGCTGAAGATTTCCGCGCTCAATGCGGCAAAGAGGTGATCCCTGTGAATCCCGCTGCACTAACCAAAGCTCCCGCAATGTACGCTGCCGAGATAGATCCGATTGATGAGCTGCCGCTGCCCTATGTTGAGGTCGATGCGCGCGGGTTCATCACCCGCGCCAATCGCGCGTCGATAGCCCTCCATCACGCCGAGGGTGGACAACTGGTCGGCAAGATGGCCTGGGATCTGGTGGCGACCGACGAGAAAGACCCCAGTTATGCTGCCTATTGCTCGAGTATCCAGTCAGGCGAGAAGCCGATTGTTGTCGAACGCTCGCTTTATGACCGATCGGGACAGTTCCGCACCTACGAGATACACCGGAGGCTGGTACGCGATTCCGCCGGGAATCCGGCAGGGATGCGCATGCTCTGTGTGGATGTGACAGAAACAAAGAAGGCACTGGATGAAGCGCGCGCCACAAGTCGGCAACTGCAAAGCGTTGTGGACGCCATTTGCGAAGCGGTCATTGTGACCGATTCGGTGGGCTTCATTTGCTCAGTAAATGCGGCTGCCGAAAAACTGTTGGGCTGGGAGGCCTCAGGATTGGTCGGGATATCCATTGAAGAGGGATTGCCAATTGTGTCCTATCTTCCTGGCGGACGCTCCGAGTGCCTATTTACCGTGTGGCTTGAGCACCCGATGAAAGGCATTGCAACGATCCTGGATCGGAAACGGCGCGAGATTGACGTGGGCATCGGTGCTTCGCCGATTTTGGACAAGCAAAACGGTTCAACGATCGGGGTGGTCCTTCTGGTACGGAAGCTGGAGACTTCCCGCTAGGCCATGGCGGCGAGGACAGCGTCGGCAAACTGGCTGGTCCCGGCTGTTCCTCCCACGTCGCGAGTGAGCGTCTTGCGTTTGGCGTAGACCGTCTCGAGGGCCTTTTGGATTTG
This sequence comes from Occallatibacter sp., assembly GCA_049793195.1. Classification (GTDB taxonomy): domain Bacteria; phylum Acidobacteriota; class Terriglobia; order Terriglobales; family Acidobacteriaceae; genus Telmatobacter. Next base: position 18,796 of record JBARBP010000039.1, read on the forward strand.
GTCTGCCGCGGTGGGTTCGTCGATGTGGCGGAGCATGAGGACCGCCGATTGAAGCATCGCGGTTGGGTTGGCCACATCCTTACCCGCGATGTCAGGCGCGGAGCCGTGGACCGCTTCAAAGATTGCGCACTCGGCGCCGAGGTTGGCTCCGGGAACCAGGCCGAGGCCGCCGACGAGGCCCGCGCAAAGGTCGCTGACGATATCGCCATACAGGTTTTCAAGCAGCAGGGTGTCGTATTGGAAAGGATTCATGACGAGTTGCATGCATGTATTGTCGATGAGCTGCTCGCCGTAGAAGACGTCGGGGAAATCTTCTGCGACCTTGCGGGCGCAGCGAAGAAAGAGACCGTCGGAGAGCTTCATGATGTTGGCTTTGTGGATGGAGTGAATCTTCTTGCGGCCGTGTTTGCGCGCGTACTCGAATGCGAAATTGGCGATGCGCGTTGAACCTTTCTCGCTGATGACCTTGATGCTCTCGACGACGCCTGGGACGACTTCGTGTTCGAGGCCTACGTATTCACCTTCAGTGTTTTCGCGGACGATGATTAGGTCGACGCCGGGCCAGTGGGTGGCGAGGCCGGGAAGATTTTTGATGGGGCGGAAGTTGGCGAAGAGGTCGAATTTCTTTCGCAGCGTAACGTTGATGCTCTTGAAGCCACCTCCGATAGGAGTGGTGACGGGTCCTTTGAGCGCGACGCGGTTTCGCTCGATGGATTCGTAGAGCGCGGCGGGAATATACTCGCCGTGAAATTCAAAGGCTTCCGCGCCGGCGGCGTACCGCTCCCAATCGAATCTGACGCCGGTGGCTTCGAGAATGCGGACGACGGCGTGGGTGACTTCGGGGCCGATTCCGTCGCCGGGGATGAGGGTGATTTTGTGGGATTTGGCGTCGACCATCGCAATTCCTTCTAAGCTCTCAGCTTTCAGCTCTTTTTGTTCCAACAAACTGCCGACCGCTTTCGTTCGATTCCGATCTGGCGAAGGCAGCCAAAAGGCAGCAGCTATTTTTTCCCTTTAGAACCATGGCTCTTGAGCAGGCCTTCGAGCTCTTCCTTGAATTCGCGCACGTCTTTGAAGTCGCGATAAACAGAAGCGAAGCGAATGTAGGCTACGGTGTCGAGGCCTTTTAGGTGTTCCATGATGAGCTCGCCGACTTCGGCGGTGGTGCGTTCGCGCTCGGGAGCATCCATCAAAAATGTTTCGGTGGCGTCGACGATTTTTTCCAACTGGCCTGAGGGTACGGGGCGTTTTTCGCAGGCGCGGAGCAGGCCGCTGAGGACCTTTTGCCGGTCGAAGCGCTCGCGGCGGCCGTCTTTTTTGACCACCATGTAGGGGATTTCGTCGATGCGTTCGTATGTGGTGAAGCGGCGGTTGCAGCGTTCGCACTCTCGGCGGCGCCGGATAGAGTCGGCCTCTTTGCTCTCGCG
>JBARBP010000040.1:0-6482 GCA_049793195.1 Occallatibacter sp.
GCGGCTGCGCGCAGGCCCGCGAAGAACGGTTCGCGGACAAGGCGCATCTTCTCAATGACACTGCCCGTCCATGCCAGGGGGACTTCGCCTACAATCTTGTGTTTGCGGCGTAGTTTCTCTCGAACGAGTAAGACGAATTCGACGAGGTCCGCCGAGGCCTGTTTCAGAACCCCCATCGCAACTGGATCGCCCGCCTCGGCCAGGGCATCGATGACCGGCGCCAGCGCAGCAAAATCCGGTCCCGCCGGGCTGTTGCCCACGTTGACCAGGTCATCCAGGTCAGGTGTGCCCCAGACTTCGCCAACCTTCTCAAGAATGCGTGTCGGCTGCTCGTGATCCAAGGCACGGAGAGCGCGCCGCAGGCTGTGCAAACCGATCCAGTAGCCGGAGCCCTCGTCCCCAAGGTACGAACTCCAGCCGCCTGCGTTCTCCTGCTGCCCATCGGGCGCACGGCCAATTGTGTTGGTGCCGGTGCCGGCGATCTGCAGGATACCCGGGCCGCCCTGGAAGGCCGCATCGAGAGCGATTACCTGGTCGCCAACGATGTCGGAAAGTTCCACGCCAAAGTCGTTGAAGACCGCGGTGATCCATTCCGTAATGCCGGGCATGGTGACGCTAGCCACTCCGCAGCAGGCGGCGCGCACGCTCTTGACTCCGGCCTGGGCGTACACATCCTTGAGGACGGCGCGGAGGTTGGCTTCGGCGGCTTCGGCTCCCACACGAAGGCGCTTGATGGAGCCGCTTTGACCGAACCCCAAAACTTTATCGCCATCCACAATCGAAGCGCGGGTATTCGTGCCTCCACCGTCAATTCCAAGAACCAGACTCATGGTTTGCTGCTCCCTTACTTTGTTCTACTTTGGTGTGCCGTCGCCGGACTCGCTAGCGGCCGCGCTATTGGAAGGGTCTGCCAGATCGGCGCCGCCGTCGCGGAGCGTGCCTGCCAAAACGTTGAGGCTGCCATCGTTTTTGGGTGGCGTAAGACCCAGCAGATGAGCGAGCCACGGGTACAAGTTCACATTCTCAAATGGGGCTACTGACTTTCCCTTTACTATATCCGGTCCGGCCGCGAAAAAGCTGGCCTTCATCTCCGGGACCTTGCGTGGATCGAAGCCGTGCATGCCGGGCGTGGGCGGCAGATCGGGTTTGCCGTCCGGGGGCGCGTGGGCGCGAATGGCATAGGGTCCGGTGGCGATCACAACCGGATCGCCTTCGCGGGGATTCCCGTTGTAGTCGAGGTTCGGCGGCACGTTCTTCAGTCGGAAAACGACAAACTGCGAGGTGGCTTTCTTGAGCTGGTTGTAGACGCGAACGCGGTCTTCTTCCGTCTTGCCGTAAAGGAGAGGGCCAACGGTGTCAAAGCCGGCCAGGTCGGCGAGTTGATCGAGAGTGATCCAGGGACCCTGAACATGGACCATGCCGTGATCGCTCACCACCACCAGATCGATTGGCAGGCCGGTCGCGTCGAGAGCTGCCTTGAGCTTGCCGACCAGCTCGTCGACTTTGTGGACAGCGGCGCGGGTTTCAGAGGCGTCGGGGCCGAACTGATGGCCTTCGTGGTCGGGCTCGGGGTAGTAGATGGTGAGGAAGTGCGGACGATCAGCAGGAGGAAGGCTTAGCAGGGCAACTGCGTCGTCGATCCGCGCTTGCTGTGCGGCTGGCGTGGCTTCTGTCTTGTTGTCGAACTGCGCGTACCAGGAGGGGCGGAAACCAGCGATCTCGGCCTCGGAACCGGGCCAGAAGATGCAGGCGGTGCGCATTCCCTGGCTCTCGGCGAGGCTCCACAGGGGCGTGCCGCTGTACCAGGAGCCGTCGGTGACGGACTTGGGGTCGGAGATGCCGTAACGCGCCTGACGGGCGGGGTCGAGAAAGCTGTTGGCGACCAGGCCGTGGTGCTCAGGATAGAGGCCGGTGACGATGGTGAAATGGTTGGGAAAAGTGAGCGAGGGATAGCTGGGCAACATGCCTTCCGGGGCCCAGACACCCTGTTTGCCAAGGGCCAGCAGGTGCGTGGCGTTTTCGCGTTTGGCGTAGTCCCAGCGGAAGCCATCGAGCGAGACCAGGACGACATAATGCTGCTGTTGCGCTTTAGCGGAGTTGGGACCGTGATCGACGCGGACGAGCGGGAGAGCTGGGCTGAGGGCTGGATTGGGGGCTGTTCCCTGGCCTGATCCCTGCTGTGTTACTGCCAGTCCGAGGATCAGGAAAAGTGCTGCCTGAACGAGGCGGCCCAGAGCTTTCGATCGCATCGAAGGTACCTCCCTACTGTGTCACCCGACCAGCTTATCGCATGGGGTGGGTCGCATGGCCTGGTGGGATAGATTCGGACCATTCTTGGACGGATGGCGCGATACGGCAAACGCAGAATCGGTTGAAGGCAAGGTATGTTTGTCAGCGAGCTGTATCCATGGGAAAACCAACCTGATTTGCACAGTCGCAAAGATGGCGGGGTTTGGGCGATACTGTGTGCATGGCTACCATGACTTACCAGGGCCTCGAGGTTCTTTTTTCTCGCCAGCAGATTGCCGAGCGGGTTGCCGAAATGGGCGCCCAGATTACCCACGACATGAACGGTGAAAAGCTGGTAATGATTGGCGTGCTCAAGGGCGCTGCGCCTTTCCTGGCCGATCTGTCCAGGGCAATTCAGGTCGATGCTACCTTCGACTTTGTGGCCACGACCAGCTACGGCAAAGGGCTGCGGTCTTCAGGCGCGGTCAAGCTGATCAAGGACCTGGACCACTCCATCGAGGGAAAGAATGTGCTGGTCGTCGAAGATATCCTCGACACGGGTCTCACGCTCTCTTATCTGCGAAAACTCTTTCTTCAGCAGCACCCCAAATCGCTGCGCATCGCCACATTGCTCGACAAGCCTTCGCGACGCATCGAAAAGATCGATGCCGACTATGTGGGCTTTTCCATTCCCAACCTGTTCGTTATCGGTTACGGAATGGACTACGCGGAGCGCTACCGGAACCTGCCGGACATCTGCGTGATGCCTCCAGGCGATCCGGAATAACCGCTCAGGGTCGAATAACTGTCAACCCTATTCAGCCATTCGCATCCAACCAAGGGGTTATTTGGTACCGGGCCAATGGGTCATTTGGACCTGCGCCGGGAAGCACTATACTCATGTCCCGGAGAATGCGCGAGAAGCCTGCTGTTGAGAGCAGCCTTCATGAACGCGGCATTCCACAGATTAGGAGCGGTAGAACGATGGCAGTGCCCACGCCGATTGATCGGGCAGATCTTGACTTTGATAACGGCAGCTTTGATTCTGCCGGCTTTGCAGCCCAAACGCTCGCCAGTTGGCCGGCGCTGGCCGCGGTCATCGACCACACGCTGCTGAAGCCCGATGCCACCCGCTTTCAGATAGAGACGCTCTGCAAAGAGACCGCCCGTTACAGGTTTGCCTGCGCCATGGTCAACCCGGTGTGGACCTCGACGGCCGTCTGCATCCTGTCTGGAACGAGCATCCCTACCGGCGCCGTGGTCGGGTTCCCGTTCGGTGCTTCGCTGGTTTCAACGCTGCGCCAGGAAGCGGCTGCCCTTGTTCGGCTGGGCGCGCGCGAACTGGATATGGTGATTCCCATCGGCGTACTCAAAAGCGGCAACCATCAAGCTGTTCACCACACCATTCACGCCACGGCCTCAGTCGCTCACCAACATGGCGCAATTCTTAAGGTGATTCTTGAGACCGCACTGCTCAACATGGAAGAGAAATTGCGGGGCACCGAGATCGCCATCCAGGCGGGCGCTGACTTCATCAAGACCTCGACCGGCTTCGGCGGCGGCGGTGCAACTGCGGCCGATGTGGCGCTGGTGCGCGGCATCGTCGGCGGGCGCTGCGGCGTGAAGGCATCCGAGGGCATCCGCACGCTGGCAGATGTCAGGGCCATGCTCGAGGCCGGAGCCAACCGCATAGGAACATCAGCCTCCGTCGCAATCGTGCGGGAGCTGGGGGCAGTGTGAGATAAGGTGTCAGGGTTCAGGGATCAGGGCTCAGAAACGCGACAAGGCGCCGAGCCTGATATTCTCTTTGTAGCCCGCCTTCCCTTCATACGCAATTTCTCGCTCAAAATGTGCAAATTGTCAGAGATTAATTGATCCCTGAACCCTGACCCCTGATCCCTGTTCTTGCGTTATCATTCCCAACGACAGTCATGACAGAAAATTCCCCATCATCGCCGCATGGATCAGAGTTCGAGGGTGACTATCGCCCCGCGGACAACGCCCCTCTCGATCCGGTGAATGCGCGTGTTGAGCCGGCCGATGTGGCCTACATGATGAAGCTCACCGACGCGCTCAACACCACGCTCGACCTGCAGACTCTGCTGAATCGCACTTCGGAACTGGTGCGCGCCGTAATTCATTACCGGATCTTCGCCATTTTTCTTGTCAATGACCGTGCCCACGACCTGCGCATGCGTTTCCAGATCGGCCACACTCCCGAGGTTGAGCGGATGCGCATTCCTATCGGCAAAGGCGTGGTCGGACAGGTCGCCCTCACACGCCAGCCGATCCTGCTCAACGACATGGGCAGCGACGAGCATTACATCAGTGCCAATCCCGAGGTACGCTCCGAGCTGGCCGTGCCTCTGATTGCCAAGAATCGCCTGATCGGCGTGATGGACCTGGAGAGCACCGAGGTGGGCTATTTTCAACCCGATCATCTCCGCGTGCTCACACTGACCGCCTCGCGTATCGCCCAGGCCATTGAGAATGCCCGTCTCTACGCCCGCGTATCCCGCCAGGCGCAGCAGCTCGAAGTTCTCAACGAGATTGCCGTCGAGCTGGCTTCGATCCTCGATCTGGGCCCACTGCTGGAGCGTGTCGGCCAGCTTCTCCGCCGGCTCATCGATTACCAGATGTTCACCATCATGCTGCTGGATGAGAAAGGCGAGACCCTCATCACCCGCTACGCATGGCGGTTTGGCTATGCCCACGCGCCGTTGCGGCGCATTCCCGTCAACAGCGGCCTGGTGGGCGCGGCAGTGCGCGAATGGCGCTTTGTGAATGTCCCCGACGTGGCCAAGGACCAGCGATACCTGCCCATGAATGAAGAAACCCGCTCCGAGCTGGTCGTGCCTCTTTTCTACAAAGGCCGCATCATCGGCGTGCTCGATCTGGAGCACACGCGGACACATTTCTTCACGGAAGAGCATGAGCGCGTACTCACCACGCTGGCCGCACAGGTGGCGATCGCGATTGAAAACGCGCGGCTGTACCAGGCCGTTCACACACAGGAGCGGCAGCTCGAGCGCGACATCGCCATGGCGCGCGAGGTACAGCTCAGGCTGTTGCCATCCGAGGCCCCATCGCATCCCCACGCCGAGATGGCGGTCCGCTTTCTTCCCGCCCGCACCATCGGCGGCGATCTCTACGACTTTGTCGACTACGGACCGGGGCGCACAGCTATTGTGCTGGGGGACGTAAGTGGCAAGGCCGCGCCCGCTGCCTTGTTTGCGGCCCTGGTGAGCGGCATTATGCGCGCAGCCGCCGCGCAGGCGCCTGAGCCCGCACAGATGCTCGCATTGCTTAACGACGCATTGCAGGAGCGCAAGCTCGATTCGCAATACGTCACCATGCTGTTCGCCGTCTGGAACGACGAAACCCAAACGCTTACGGTTGCGAATTCGGGCGCTGTTCAGCCCGTTTTCTGCCGTTCAGGCCAGTCAGTCACAGTCGCGGCAGAAGGCTTTCCTCTCGGCTTGTTTCCCGACGTCACGTACGAGGAGTTGCACGTGGCCACTCAGCCGGGAGACGCCATCGTGTTTGTGTCGGACGGAATCCTCGACGCCGAAAACGACAAGGAAGAGATGTACGGGGAGGAGCGGCTATCGGGCCTGCTATGCGCTCACCGCGGCCAGCCTGCCCTGGCAATCGCCGATGCAATCCTCGAAGACGTAGCGCGGTTCCAGGGCGCCAAAGACCGCTTCGACGATGAGACCATCATTGTGCTCCGCGTACGGTAGGTTTCAGACTGCGCGATTCGGAATTTCTTGTTCGTGCTTTCCCAGTCCTCAATGAAGCCACCGGTTGGTTAAACTTGAAATGACATTATTCCTGGAGCCCGCTTGCACACCGCAATTGAAGAACGCCTGATCCGCCCCGCACGCAACGTCTGCGGCAGCCTGCGCCTGCCCGGCGACAAGTCCATCAGCCACCGGTACGCCATGCTGGGCGCATTCGCCGAAGGGACCTCGCGCTTCACCAACTTCTCCACCGGCGCCGATTGCGCATCAACGCTGTCGTGCATGGAAGCACTGGGCGCGAAGGTGAATCGAATCGGCAACGAGGCCGTCGAGGTTACAGGCGTTTCCGGCCGCGTGACGCCTTCCGCAAGCCCGCTCGACTGCGGCAACTCCGGTTCGACCATGCGCATGATCTCCGGCCTGCTTGCGCCGCAGCAGGGCAGCTTCACGCTCGTCGGCGATGCGTCGCTTTCCCGCCGCCCCATGGAGCGCATCCGCAAACCCCTCGAA
>JBARBP010000041.1:0-12724 GCA_049793195.1 Occallatibacter sp.
GCGCAACGTTCACTTTAAGATGTTCATCATCAATAATATATGTTGATCATGGAACGGGATTTAGGGCCATTGGCATGCGCAAGATTTCCACTGCGCCGGCTTGGCGGTTGAATTTCCGGGAAAAGGAACCAGGCTGATTACTTGCGGCTTTTCACCGGTCCGGAGGGGCGTCCATCCGGATCGCACACCGTTGGCTGGCCGTCCTGGTCGATCCCAGGTGCCGGCCGCCGTCTCCTGACACTCTGCCTCTGGGTCACGAATACTTCGTCCAGGCGGAAAACTCCCGCCAGCAGCATAAAAAGGAACGGAACCGCGACGATTCCCGTTTGCCAACCCGAATTCAAGACCGGTTCATGCACGAAAGGCCTCCGGAATTCTCAAATAACTGAGGGAACTGTCTGTGGCGCACTCAGTGTGGTTATCGGCCAGAGATTAGAAAGAACTCAGAAACCAAGGTAATCATGGACTTGCAGGGAGGGGAATAGCACTTTTAGAGCATCTTGGCCTTGAACTAGTGCCAGTTATGAGAGACGTCCAAAGATGCGACCGGATTAATGAAACGCAAGATTTGCGACGCGTCTCAACCGCGGACCGTCCGCTGCCGCTCTCAAGCCCAGTAACTGCGATCGAGGGTGCGGTATTGGATAGCCTCGGCCAGGTGGGGGACGGCCAGATTTTCTGCGCCCTCCAGGTCCGCAATTGTGCGGGCCACTTTGAGGATGCGGTCGTGCGCGCGAGCGGTAAGACCCTGCTGTTGCATGGCCCGCTCCAGAAGCCGCTCAGCGTCGGCGCCTAGTTCACAGTGGGTGCGAATCTGGCGCGTGGTCATCTGCGCGTTGGCGTAGATTTTTTCGCCGGCCTTCCTGAATCGTTTCCGCTGATGCTCGCGTGCGCCCATCACCCGATCACGAATCTGCGCCGAGCCTTCGGCGGCTGCTCCGCCACGCAGCTCCTTGTATTGCACCGCTGGAACTTCGATGTGAATGTCGATGCGGTCGAGGAGCGGGCCAGAGATCTTGGCGACGTAGCGCTGGATCATTGGCGGCGTACACATGCACTCGCGCGACTTGTCGTTGAAATAGCCGCAGGGACAGGGATTCATGGCCGCGGCCAGCATGAAGCGCGCGGGAAAACTGAGCGACATGGAGGCGCGCGCGATGGTGACCGTATGATCTTCGAGCGGCTGGCGCATGACCTCAAGCACGTTGCGCGGGAACTCCGGCAACTCATCGAGGAAGAGCAGGCCGTTATGAGCGAGTGATACTTCGCCGGGCCGGGGGACGATGCCGCCGCCGATGAGGCCCGCGTCAGAGATGGTATGGTGCGGCGAACGAAACGGACGCTGCGTGACAAGGCCGGCCGCCGCATCCAGTACTCCGGCGACGGAATGAATCTTTGTCGTCTCGAGCGCCTCTTCAAAAGTGAGCGGCGCCAGGATAGAGGGCAGGCGCTTGGCCAGCATCGTCTTGCCCGAGCCCGGCGGACCGATCATCAGAATGTTGTGGCTGCCCGCCGCCGCAACTTCCAGGGCGCGTTTGGCCGTCTGCTGGCCGCGCACATCGCAAAAGTCCACGCTGAAGTGCTGCAGTTCGCCGAGCAACTGCTGCGTGTTCACGCGGAAAGGCTCGCGCTGGATGATGCCGACAACAGAAGTGTTGAGAAGTTCGATGACATCCAGCAAGGTTGAGACGGGGTAAACATTCACCCCTTCCACCACTGCGGCTTCTGCAGCATTGGCGGCTGGAAGAATCAAGTTGGGAATGTTTTTTTCGCGCGCCAGGATGGCTACCGGCAACATGCCGGGGATGGGGCGCAGGCTTCCGTCGAGACCAAGCTCGCCCACCAGAAGGAACTGGCTTAGATCATCCACGCGCAGCGCACCATATGCACCCAGGAGTCCAATGGCGATGGGCAGGTCAAAGCCTGAACCTTCTTTCTTCAGGTCCGCGGGCGCCAGGTTGATGGTGATGAAGGTGGGCGGAATCGAGTAGCCGGAGTTCTTGATTGCGGCGCGTACCCGGTCGCGGCTTTCGCGCACTGCGGCGTCGGGCAGCCCCACGGTGTGGAAGACTTCCTTCTCAGCCACGGCGCCGCTGTAATCCACCTCGACGTCGATGAGGTTGGCGTCGATTCCGTAGACTGCGGCGCTGAGAACTTTAAAGAGCATGGCCCAAAGGTGCAGCGAGTGTATCAGAAGACAGTTGCCAGTGGTCTGTGACCGATGAACAGGGAATAGTAGACAGTGGGCAGCGACTGGGAGCCTATTCCCTGTACTTTCCTTCACGCTACAATTCGATCTGTGACCACGAGCCTCTTCGACCTTTACAAGATCGGTGTTGGCCCATCGAGTTCGCATACGATGGGGCCCATGCGCGCAGCTTGTCGCTTTGCGCGAGAACTCGCGACGCGCTGCGGACTCGAACGCGTGGTGCGCGTGCAGGTGGAGCTCTATGGCTCGCTCGCGCTAACAGGTCTGGGCCACGCCACCGATCGGGCAGTGTTGCTGGGGTTGGCGGGCAATGAGCCGGCGACGATCGATCCGGCAGCCATTGATTCGACAGTTCGGGAAATCCGCATGGCGCGGCGTATCGACTTGACCGGCGTTCGCTCCATCCATTTCGACGAAGTCAGCGACCTGCTGTTCCATCGCGATCTAATGTATCCGCCCGGCGCGAGCACCCAGCATCCCAACGGTCTTCGCCTTACTGCCTTCAATGCGGAGGGTGCAGTCGCTGACCAACGCACGTTCTTTTCGATCGGCGGCGGATTTATCACGGAAGACGTGGCGCCGGGCGCCGACGGGACGCAAACTGCCCTCGACCAGCGCCAGTCCGATGTCCCGTTTCCCTTTCACAGCGCTGCGGAACTGTTAACCACGGCCCAAGCCAACGAACTCTCAATAAGCCAGCTCATGCTTGAGAATGAGTGCGCTCTGGTTTCGAGAAACCGGGAACAGTCTCCGGTTGAGCAGGTGCGCGCGGGCATTGACCGCATTTGGGAAGCCATGCGCGATTGCGTGGTGCGCGGCATCGCGGCCGAAGGAATTCTGCCGGGAGGCTTGAATGTTCGCCGGCGCGCGCATCACCTGGCCGCTCGTCTCGCCGAAAAAGAGGCAACAGGTTTGCGCAGCGACCCGCTGGCCCCGCTGGACTGGGTCACTGTATATGCCATGGCGGTGAACGAAGAGAATGCGGCAGGCGGTCGCGTGGTGACTGCACCCACGAACGGAGCAGCCGGTGTTGTTCCCGCAGTGGCCCACTATTACGAACGCTTCATCTCCGAGTCGGATCACGAGGGAATCGTGAATTTTTTCCTAACGTCGGCGGCGATTGGCATTCTGTATAAAGAAAATGCTTCCATCAGTGGCGCGGAGGTTGGTTGCCAGGGCGAGGTGGGTGTTGCGTGTTCAATGGCGGCCGCCGGATTGACGGCTGCGCTTGGCGGCAGCAACGATCAAGTGGAGCACGCCGCTGAAATTGCGATGGAACACAACCTCGGCATGACCTGCGATCCCATCGGCGGACTTGTGCAGATACCCTGCATCGAGCGCAATGCAATGGGCGCGGCAAAAGCCGTGCAGGCCTCGCGCATCGCGCTCAATGAGGCCGGCGATCATAAGGTTTCTCTCGACCAGGTGATCCGCACCATGTATCTAACTGGCCTCGATATGCAGTCGCGTTATAAGGAAACAAGCCTCGCGGGTCTTGCGTTGAATCGAATCGAGTGTTGAGAAGAGTGCGTGATTATGCGCTCCCACACTGTGTTTACGCATGTTGTTTTGTATGCGCGATCATCGAAGAGTCGCAATTCGCGATTCGCCGATTCGATTTTTCTTTTTGGATCGTTCAGTGGCACAAAAAATTGTTGACGATTTTTCCACTCCTCATGCGTTTTTTCCTTGACACTGCTGCAACATAAATCTATACATTCATCAACTGCAATTTAATTTGCAGAATCGATGCAACCCATCGAAAAGGGAGAATAGGCAAATGGCAACTAAGAAAGCAGCCAAGAAGGCACCCGCGAAGAAGGCAGCCAAGAAAGCCGTAAAGAAGGCCGCGAAGAAGAAGTAGTAGCGGTTCGACCAACAAAAAGGCAACACTCAAGGGGGGCGCTTCAAGCGTCCCCCTTGGTGTTTTTGGCGAAGGATTAGACTTGCAGTGAAGGGATCGAACACTGATAACATGACGCGCCGCCGCTGGATTGCCGAACATTGGGACGAAGCCACCGCATCGATCACAGGCGCGCAGGCAGCGCACTTGGCGCGTGTTCTGCGTGCGCAGCCGGGCATGGAAGCGGATGTTGTTGCGGGCGGCCACGTGTTTCACGCCGAGGTCGCAGCGGTCTCACCCGATGAGGTTCGCTTCAATCTAGTCGCTGAGGTCGAGGCCGATCCCGCGCTACCGGTGACGCTCGTTGTGTCCGTGTATAAATTTGATCGCATGGAGTGGGCTATTGAAAAGGCGACCGAACTCGGCATTGCCGCGATCACTCCGGTGATCGCGCAACGGACCGAGAAGCACCTGGCGCAGTCGGCTGAAAAGCGCGCCGAGCGTTGGCGGCGGATCGCGCACGAGGCAGCTCAGCAGTCGCGCCGCTCAGATGTACCACTTATCCACAGTCCGATTCCACTTGCCGAACGCGTGCGATCGGCTTCCGGGAGCGTTCGCATCGTTCTTGCCGAACAGGAACGCACAACGACGTTGCGCCGGTTGATTGAAGAGGCGGTCGAAGCGCCAGGACAAGAGATGCCTGCAATTGAGATTGCGATTGGACCTGAAGGCGGATGGGCTCCAGCGGAAGAAGCGCTCTTCGACGCCAACGGGTGGCGCGCGGCTACTCTGGGACCGCGCATTCTGCGCGCGGAGACAGCGGCGATTGCAGCGCTCGCAGTTGTGGCTTCGTTCCTGGAATAGCGAGATCAAGAAATCCAAGGTCTCGAACGCGAGACCTCAGTACCGTTCGCTTTTGATCTGGAATTCGGCTCCTTTATAGCGAAACGCCGCGCTTCCATGGGATGAAGTCGCTCTGGCCGTGAAGTTCGGACTTGGTCAGGCGCTCGCCGCTGGCCACCTGGATGGAAAGCTCGAGCAGCCTTTCAGCAGACTCCTTGATCGTGGACTCGCCTCGCACGATGGGGCCGGCATCGAAGTCGATGATGTCGCCCATGCGCTCGGCCAACGCGGTGCTGGTGGAGATTTTGACGACTGGCGCAATTGGATTGCCGGTAGGCGTGCCTAGTCCGGTTGTGAATAGAACGATGTTCGACCCCGCGCCCACCTGTGCCGTCACACTCTCAACATCGTTGCCGGGCGTGCATTGCAGATTGAATCCCCGTGCGCTGACATACTCTGGATAATCCAGTACGCCGCTGATGAGCGACTCACCGCCCTTGCGCGCGGCCCCGGCAGATTTGATGGCGTCGGTGATGAGCCCGTCGCGGATATTGCCGGGCGAAGGGTTGAAAGCGAAATCGGAGTTCACAGCCCGGGCGCTGGCCGCATAAGCCTGCATCAGGTCGCGGAAACGCGCGGCCAGTTCATCGGTTGTGCAGCGATTGATGAGTTCCTGTTCCACGCCGTGCAACTCGGGGAACTCCGAAAGCATCGTGGTGCCGCCTGCGCCCACAACCAGGTCGGAGACGTAGCCGACGGTTGGGTTCGCCGAGATGCCGCTGAATCCGTCGGAGCCTCCACACTGAAGTCCAATGGTGAGACCGGAGAGAGGTGCGGGCGCTCGCTCGGTGCGATTCGCCTCAGCCAGCGCGGCGAAGGTCTTGTCCAGCGCTTGCTCCATCAGCGCCGACTCGCGGCCCGCGCTCTGCTGGTCGGCGATCACCACCGGCTTGCGCAATTTTGGATCGCGGGCTCGCAGCTCATCCATGAGCATGTTCGCTTGCGCGTGCTGGCAGCCGAGGCTCAGCACGGTGGCCCCGGCGACGTTCGGATGATGGATGTAGCCAGCCAGCAGGCCACAGAGCGCCTGCGCATCCTGGCGCGTCCCCCCGCAACCGCCCTGGTGCGGAAGAAAACGAACGCCGTCGAGATTGGGGAAGACGCGCTCGCGTCTTGCAGCCTCCGCAACTTCCATGACAGCGTGGCCGTTGCCCTGGCGCTGAATCAGCTCGCGCACGTGCTGGCGATAGCTGCTATTGGCGCTGCCGTAGCCAAGCTCTTCTTCCAGCGCCTCGCGCATATTTTCAATATTGCGGTTTTCGCAGAAGACCAGAGGAAGCACGATCCAGTAGTTGCGCGTGCCCACCTGGCCATCGGCGCGATGAAAGCCCATGAAGGTGCGGCCAACCCACGCCGACGCGTCCGGTACGGCTTGCACTGCTGCATGGCGCGAGGCAGTGTAATCTGCTGTGCGGTGGCGAATGTTGCGCGTGGTCACCAATCCCCCGCGCGGAATGGCTTCGACAACCTCGCCTACGACCATGCCGTACATGTAGATGATGTCGCCGGGCTTCAGGTCAACCAGCGCCATCTTGTGCTTGGCTGGAATAGTCTGCATAACCATGCAGGAGACCGAGCCTATCTGTACATTGGTGCCCAGGTCGAGTGTGATCAGCGCCACCAGAACGTTGTCGCGAGGGTCGAGTTGCAGAACGGTTTCCGGCATTTGGGCTCTTTTCTGGTGCTGCGGGGAAGACTGCAGTCAACAGAAAGGATACAACTCAGGCGCAGTGCCGGGACAGGGGGTCATCTTCATTAGAGATGCGCGTAGTGCAGCAGCAGGCCGGCGAGCGCGCCGCCCGTCAAGTCGCCTAAAATCGGAACCCACGCATACTGCCAATTGGAACCGCCTTTGCCTGGAATGGGCAGCAGCGCATGAATCAGCCGTGGCCCCAGATCGCGCGCCGGGTTGATAGCGTAACCCGTGGTTCCACCGAGAGAGAGACCAATGCCCCACACAAGGCTGCAAACCAGCCACGGACCCAGCCCTGCCGCGGGTCCGGTCATGGATACTCCGTGCGAGAAGATTGCACCGGCCACCACAACCAGAACCATGGTGCCGATCACTTCACTGACGAAGTTCATGGGTGGGTTGTGAACGGCGCCTTTGGTGCAGAAGATACCCAACTTCGCGGCTGGATCGGGCGTGAGCTTCCAGTGCGGGCCATAGTGCAGCGTCATGATGGTTGCACCGGCCATGGCCCCGAGCAGTTGCGCCGACCAATAGTAAATCACCAGAGAATAATTTCCGCTGATGACCGCCGCCGCTAATGTAATGGCGGGATTCAGGTGTGCGCCGGCGCTGCCGAAAGCTTGAGCCACCATAACGCCGCACATCACGCCCAGTGCCCAGCCAGTCGTAATCACCATCCAGCCCGCGTCGGCCGCATAGGACTTTCGAAGCGTGACGCAGGCGCACACGCCGGTGCCCAAAAGCACCAGGACCAGCGTGCCCATAAATTCCCCTAACCAAACAGAGTGCATGACAACTTCCTTGCTTCCGCTTGTGTTGTTGCCGCCAAGCCGAGTGGAATGCAGAGCACAGACCCGAGATCAATTTATGAAACCAGAGCATTCTCTAATGTCCACCCCATCCCCGCCAACTATCCTTCACGGAGGGCGAATGCTGAAGAGTGTCTTGCTCACAGGTGCATGGTTGCATCTGCCGGCTATTGTTTGGCCGCTGGGGCGTCGGGCGCCGCCGGAATCGTTGCCTCGTATTGTGGCCAATGGGTCAGGAATTCGCTGACCACTACGTGGCCCACCTTGTATGCGGCTTCAAGCGAAGGCAGATAGGCGGCGTACTTGCCGATGCGTTGCCGGGCCAGGCTCTCCGGCGCAGAAAGACCACGCGGTTGGCGATCGAAGTTACTCACCGCGCGCAATACTAAGACGCGCTTCAGATCGACGCGGCCAGCATTGGCCAGAAACTCCAGCGACTGCAAGGTTCCTGTGTCTTCCATCGCCGTGGTCGCAAACTCGCCCCTGCTGCCGGTAAAGTAACGCATCCATTCCGTGGCCCATGCGTCCATGAGCTTGCCGTGCCAGTAGGTCGAGGAAGAGATTTCGTCGCCCATGCCCACAAATGGAGGTCGTTGCGACGCAGCCCCATCGAAGCCGCTGCGAATCTCGTTCAGGTGGTCATTATCTTCGAGCGGCGTATTACGCGTTATGTTGAAGGCCCACTGCGCGAGGGTCGCATTCAGTTCGTACATTTGCCCAGGCAGGGGTTCCGCAGGCTGCTCGAAAGGTCTCGCCTTGCGGAGCGGCAGATAGCCGGTGGACCAATCCGGGGGAATTTCGCGCCCATCGATCTCGTAGCCCAAATCGGCGTCCACAATCCAGCGCGCCCACAGCGCGGAGCCCAGGGACACGCGGTCTGGACATCCACCGGCGATACCGGCGACGACCCAGTAGGCGTGGCTGAAGTCGAAGCGCGGGTCAAGGCCTACAGCCATGATGGTGGCGGCGGCGTGCGCGGTTCCCTGTCCGGTGAGAACCGCCATCTCGCCCTCGCCGTTCATACGCACCGCATGATACCCGGCAGCGAGTGGAAATATTTTGTCCAGGTGATCGCGTTCCACCCAGTACTGCAGTTCGCCGGGTTGATCCCCGGTGTCGGCGCCCTGCTCGAACATGGCCACCACGACGACCTTGACAGGAATCGGGCGTGGTTTCGCGGAGGCCCCGGAGGTAACGGCGGCTACCAGGAGAAGGGAAATGAAAACGCGCACGCAGGTCGTCATTGAATGCGATCTTACCGGAGAAGAACGCGCTCAAAAAACAATTCGCGTGGTCAGGAGCTAACATGGATTGGGTCAGCGAGGGTGCTCGCATGAGAATGACTGGTAAAATTCGCAATCTGTTTTCTGGAGCGATCATGACTGCAACACTTACCGGCGCAGCCAGCGCGCAGCAGACACCTGCCCATCGCTGGGCCATCGTGCTTCACGGCGGTGCGGGCATCATCGAGCGCGCCAGCATGAATTCCACAACCGAAGCAGCCTATCGCGCCTCGCTCGCAGAGGCTACGAATGCCGGCGCGCAGGTTCTGGATCGAGGCGGCTCGTCACTGGATGCCGTCGAGGCCGCGATTCGAATCCTCGAGGACGATCCGCTTTTCAATGCCGGCCGTGGTGCGGATTTTGCGGCGGACGGCAGGAACGAGCTGGACGCGGCCATCATGGATGGCTCGAATATGAAAGCCGGAGCCGTCGGCGACGTCACGCGCACGCGGCACCCCATCAGTCTTGCGCGGGCGGTGATGGAAAAGTCGCAGCATGTGTTTCTTGTCGGGCAGGGGGCGGATGAATTTTCGGTGTATGCAGGCTTGGAACAGGTGGACCCCAGCTACTTCTTTACTGAGCGGCGCTGGCAGTCGCTGGTGAAGCAGTTAAAGAAAGAAGGGCTGCCGATTCCGCCGCGGCCGGCGGGCGCGCCTCCTCCGCCTGCCGAGCCGGTGACTGAGATTGAGCCGCCCGACGCGCACAAGTACGGCACCGTCGGCGTGGTCGCCTTGGACCGCGCAGGGAACCTGGCTGCGGGCACGTCCACTGGCGGCACGGAGGCCAAGCGATGGGGGCGTGTGGGCGACTCGCCGATCATCGGCGCCGGTACTTACGCGTCGAACCAATCCTGCGCCGTCTCGGCCACGGGCACGGGCGAGTACTTTATCCGGCTGACGGTGGCGCGGACGGTCTGTGCGCTGGTGCAATACAAAGGCTTGAAGTTGCAGACTGCGGTCGATGAGGTTGTTCACAAGGAACTGACCGCGCTGAAAGGCGACGGCGGCGTGATTGCCATCGCGCCCGACGGCGAGATGGCCTGGGCCTTCAACACACCTGGTATGTACCGCGCCAAGCTGGCCGAAGGCGGCAAGCTGGAGGTCGGGATTTATAACGACGAGCCATAAGGGCAGGGGTGGTTCTTCGTCAGCAGTCTCCGTACGCACACGGCGAGGATTTGCTGGACAGTCGAGCTCCAGCACGAAAAATCGTCTCCAATCTGTGGGGTTCCTGCCAGACATCTGCTCGCCTACGACGGTTTCTCGAAAGTATGCACAGATGCATCAGGACGATTTCCGCAGGATGTGCTGATGCATTGGTGCGAAATCGTCGAAGTGTTGGTGAATCGTGTCTAAAACACTCCCAATTAGGCCTCAAGTGAACCGTTTTGCCTCTGTCCGATTTTGAAAACACAAAGGCCGCCGCATCAGATTGATTCGGCGGCCTTAATGGACGGGGGAGGGAGCGTTACGGAATGCGGACGACGGTGCGGATCTGGAACGTTGAGCTGTTGGCGAGAACGTAATTGCCATCGACCATGCGCCATTCGTAACCCCGTGGCGGGGGGCTCAGGTGTCGCTCGCGGTAGTCGACTTTATCGCCGCGATCCCAGTCTTCGTGTTTGATGGGCTTACCTTTCCTCCATTCCTTGTGTTCGACGTAAGAGTGGTTGTCGTGATGGTCCTGGTCCTGGGCAAGCGCCACGCCGCCCATAAGACTGGTGGAAAGGATGGCGAGCGCTAGAGCAGTGTGCAGCTTTTTCATTAAGAACTCCTCGACGATTGGGATGCTCACGAGACAAGTCGAGTTGTTCGTCACCCTGTGGGAATCACTGGCAATCTTGGCAGAACGTGGTGTTTGTGATCGGAGACCGAAACACAACCGCAAACTTCCGTTCAACTTCGCTCAGAGCAGGCTTTCGGCTTCGCTCAGAAGCGCAAGGATCAGCTACCCGGCAGAATGTCTCAGGGAGACTTGACGAAGAACTCTACAACGAGGGTTATCTATTGAATCAGCTGCCACTTGGTGCGCGTGTAGGCGATCTGGAATCCATTGCGCTCGGCGTTTCGCTGCGAATTGCTTCCCGGCAGGGCTCCCATCATGGCCAGGTCGCATTCATGGTGGAAGGCGTAGCGCATGCGTTCCCTGAGCAGCGCGGATTGGAGGCCCCGCCGCCGGAATTCCGGAACCGTCGCCGCTCCGGCAAAGAGGGCGACACTTTCATGAAGGCACAACGCGCCTGCTGCGCGGGGTTGGCCATCAATTTCGGCCAGAAAGGAAACGGTCTGGTCCCGTGCAGCCATCACAACGCCGAGTTCTAACAGAAACTCTTCGAGCTCGGGATGGTTGTGCGCCCAGCCCTTGGTGTTGATCCGGCTCCAAAGTTCCGCCTCTTCCGGGCCGGCTACGCGAACGGTCACGCCGGTCTGAACAATTGGTGCGAGTTGAGCAACCGGCTGATAGAGAATGCTGGTCATCTCCACTGGCCTGTATCCGCGCTCGCAGAGTAAGGCCAACGCTGCCACTCCGGCAAAGGGGCTGACTTCATGGAAGACCGGCGCTCCGCGGTTGCGGAAAAAGGCCTCGATCTCATTCAGGGTTGCGTCGGTCAGCTCTTTGAAGACGCCGAGGCCGAAGGTTTGCGTGCATGGAGAGTCCACGCCATCGAATACAGCGTATGCCCCGCCGCATTCAATCCATGCGGCTCCGCTGTTAGGGGAATGCCGGCGGCGGGCTTCTGCCTGCTGGAGGCAAGCAAATCCTTCCGCGCGCTCCAGGCGTCTCGACAGGCCAAGGTCTGAGAAGGGCATGGGGTTCAGTCTAGGCATCGAGCTGTGATTCGGCAAGGGGCCACACGGGTCCTCACGAGAAACGAGAACTGGGACTCGGGGGGCCCATTGGGAATCTCGCCGCAATCGATGCGCAGGAGCCGCATAGCCAAGACCGCTGGTAGAATATTGCGCATGGATACAATTCAATACAACCTGCCGCAGGATCGCATTCCACGTGTCTGGTACAACGTGCTTCCGGATCTACCCAAGCCGATGGCGCCTCCGCTGCACCCCGGCACGCACAAACCCATTGGCCCCGACGATCTGGCTCCGCTGTTTCCCATGAGCCTGATTCTTCAGGAGGTCAGCGGCGAGCGCGAGATCGAGATTCCCGAAGAGGTGCGGCAGATTTATGCGCAGTGGCGTCCATCGCCGCTCTACCGCGCGCGCCGGCTTGAGAAGGCGCTGGATACTCCGGCGCACATTTATTACAAGTACGAGGGCGTGAGCCCGGCCGGATCGCACAAGCTGAACACAGCCGTTCCGCAGGCTTACTACAACAAGAAAGAAGGCACCAAGCACCTTTCGACGGAGACGGGCGCGGGGCAGTGGGGTTCGGCGCTGTCGATGGCGTGCTCGTTCTTCGACCTGGACTGCAAGGTCTTCATGGTGCGGGTCAGTTACGACCAGAAGCCGTACCGCCGCGCGCTGATGGAGGCCTTCGGCGCACAAGTGACGGCGAGCCCGAGCATGGAGACCGAGTCGGGACGCGCGATTCTGTCTGAGCATCCCGATTCGAACGGGTCGCTTGGGATTGCCATTTCAGAAGCGGTGGAAGTGGCGGCGAAAGATCCCAACACCAAGTACGCGCTGGGCAGTGTGTTGAATCATGTGCTTCTGCACCAGACGGTGATCGGGCAGGAAGCGATTGAGCAGATGGTGCTCGCCGGCGACGATCCGGACGTGATTATCGGTTGCACTGGAGGTGGTTCGAACTTTGCAGGACTGGTGATGCCGTATATCGGTCGCAAGCTGAAGGGCCAGAGCAGCGCGCGAGTGGTTGCCGTGGAACCCGCCGCCTGCCCGAGCCTGACCAAGGGGCGCTTTACTTATGATTTCGGCGATACGGGCCACCTGACTCCGTTGGTCAAAATGCATACGCTGGGCAGCACGTTTATTCCGCCGGGAATCCATGCCGGTGGCTTGCGCTATC
>JBARBP010000042.1:0-24294 GCA_049793195.1 Occallatibacter sp.
GTGCAGCGCAGGGTGCTGTAAATGCCATCATTGGGATCCCGCAACCCTTACGAAACTTTTACGCGACCAAAGGTAGTCCTGGCTCATCCAAATGGCGTCTAAGCGAATACTATGACGAAATTCTCCATCGTCGTGCCGTTCCACAATGAGGAAGAAAACGTCACCGTGTTGTACGCCCGCCTGAAGCAGGTCATGGAACAGGTGGCCGACAGCTTTGAGATGGTGCTGGTGGACGATGGCTCGAGGGACCGCACCTACCAGCTCCTCGAGGAGATCGCCGCGGTTGACAGCCGCGTCCTGGTGGTCAAGTTACGCCGTAATTTCGGTCAGACCTCGGCGCTCGCTGCCGGCTTCGACCATGCCTCCGGCGAGTTCATCCTGGCCATGGATGGCGACCTGCAACACGACCCAAACGACATTCCCGCCTTCATCGAAAAGCTCGAACAGGGTTATGACGTTGTCTCTGGTTGGCGCAAAGACCGCATCGATAACTTCGTCATGCGCCGCATTCCCTCCCGCTGCGCCAATTGGATCATGGCCAGGCTTTCCGGCGTTGAGATTCACGACTTCGGCACCACCTTCAAAGCCTACCGCCGCGAGATCATTCAGAACATCCCGCTCTATGGCGAGATGCACCGCTTCATTCCCGCCCTGGCCAGTTGGTATGGAGCCTCCATCTGCGAGATCCCCATCCAAAACGTCAATAGAGAGTCCGGCAAGAGCCACTACGGCATCGGGCGCACCTTCCGCGTCTTCTTCGATCTCCTCACCATCCGCTTCCTGCTTAAATACATGAGCAGACCGCTGCACTTCTTCGGCGGCTTTGGCCTGATGGGCATCACCGGCGGCGCCATCATGGCGGCCATCCTCATGTGCATGAAGATCCTCAATCCGGCGATGGATATGATGCGTCAACACGGCCCCATGTTCATCATTGGTTCGGTGCTCATAGTCGCGGGCATTCAGATGCTCGCCATCGGCCTGCTAGGCGAGCTTCAGGTGCGCCACTACTACACCAGCCAGCATCCTGCTTCGTACGCTGTGGACCGCCTTGTCCGTCTGGTGCCCGCCGACGAGCAGAGCATGATGTCAGAAAGCAAAGGCGACAACTTCTAAAGCTGGGCGTTAGGTTTGACGGATCTTTGATCTCTGCTCTTGCCCCATCCACCCCTTAGGGTTCATGCTTACCCTGTCATGCAAGCTATCCAGATCAATGAGGCCGGCGGCCCTGAAGTCCTCCAACTGACCGATCTGCCCATTCCCCATCCTGGCCCTGGGCAGGTGTTGATCCGCGTCGAAGCCACAGGCGTCAACTTCATCGAAGTCTACTTCCGCAAGGGACAGTACAAGACTTCGTTTCCCAGTACACCCGGCAGCGAAGCCGCGGGCACCGTCGAGGAACTTGGTCCCGGCGTCACAGGATTTGCCGCAGGCGATCTTGTTGCCTCGGTCGCCGTGCTCGGCAGCTATGCCGAGTATGCCCTCGTGCCCGCCGCGCAGGCGGTCAAGGTGCCTTCAGGCGTGACTCCCGAACAGGCAGCCGCCGTCATGCTTCAAGGCATGACAGCTCATTACCTCGCCTGTTCCACATTTCCGCTCAAGGCCGGGGACACCGCGCTCGTGCACGCCGGCGCCGGCGGCGTTGGCCTGTTGCTTACCCAGATCGCCGCCCACCTCGGCGCCCGCGTCATCACCACTGTCTCCACGCCCGCCAAAGCCGAGTTCTCCCGCGAAGCCGGTGCTTCCGATGTAATCCTCTACACCGAGCAGGACTTCGAAGCCGAGGTCAAGCGCATCACCGGCGGAAAGGGTGTCGACGTAGTCTACGACTCAGTCGGCAAGACCACCTTCGACCAGAGCCTCAATTGCCTCAGGCCTCGCGGCCTGCTCGCTCTCTTTGGCGGTTCCAGCGGCCCGGTCCCGTCCTTCGATCCCATCCAGCTAAGCGGCAAGGGCTCGCTCTTCCTGACCCGACCCACCCTGTGGCACTACATCGCCACCCGCGCCGAGCTTGAGCAGCGCGCCGGCGACGTTCTCGGCTGGGCCGCCAGTGGCCAACTCAAGCTTCGCACCGAACACATCTATCCGCTCTCCGAAGCCGCCCAGGCGCAAACCGCCCTCGAGTCCCGCAACACCACCGGCAAAATCCTCCTCGAACCATAAAAGCGGGGAACAGGGATTAGGATTGGGAACAAAGCTCCCGAGCCCCATCCATTTCGCGCACTCTGCGAAATGGGTGAGATACCACGACCCTCCATTCACCACTAAACCGGGAACCTCCTCATGGCACAAATCTCCGTCACCCCCACCGACCGCGTCTTCGTCCTCACAGGCGCCGGCATCAGCGCCGAAAGCGGTCTCCCCACCTTCCGCGCTGAAGACGGCCTCTGGGCCGGCAATCGCATTGAAGACGTCTGCACCCCCGAAGCCTGGGAGCGAAATCCGGAATTAGTCTGGCAGTTCTACTCCAAGCGCCGCGCTGACGGCGCCAAAGCAGAACCCAACCCCGCTCACATCGCCCTCGCGCAACTAGAAAATCAAATCACCGATCGCTTCTTCCTCTGCACCCAAAATGTAGACGACCTCCACGAGCGCGCAGGCTCTGTCCGCCTCCTCCACATGCACGGCGAGCTAAGCATGGCCCATTGCGAACTTGACTGCGGCGAGCCTCCCGTCGAAGACCACAGCATCTACGCCAACCTCGCAGAGGTCGGCCGTTGCCGTTGCGGCGGCCGTCTCCGCCCCCACATCGTCTTTTTCGGCGAGATTCCCTACGAAATGGACCGCATCCAGCAGCAAATCGCGAAAGCCACCCTCATGCTGGTTGTCGGCACCTCCGGCTCCGTCTACCCGGCAGCGAGCTTCGTCCACTGGGCCCGCCAAAGCGGCGCCAGCGCAGTCTACATCGGCCCCGAGCCCCCACTCAACGCCCACGCCTTCACACAAGTCGTCGAAGGCAACGCCGGCGAGGTGCTGCCTACCCTCTTCAATGTCGAATGAAATTCAGTTCGTTGACAGAAAAGTGTCCACCGACGCATCAACCCGCCAACACGCTGACTCGCTAACCCCGCTCCCCCCGCTAGCTCCGCTTAACAAACTCCACCCTTCGAAACCTCATCCCCGTCCAGTCCTCATCAATCGCCACCGCCCGCACCGTATCGAACCCCGCGGCCTTCAGCGCATCCCACCCCGTATCCCGATTGAAGTCGCATTTGTACTTCTTTGACGTCCCCTTCGGATACGCGAACCAGACCACCGCGTCGCCCTTGGCCCGCTCCGCCACCTTCGCCGCCAGAGCATCCACCTCGGTTTGCTTGGTCACAAACGCCAGCAGAAAGCCGACCTCCGCCACCGACGCCAGGCTGTGGTGAATCGTCATCACCGGCAGCCGCGCAAGCTCCGCCTCAAAGCTTGCCGGCGCATTCAGCACCACCATCTCCTGTCGGTCCTTCAAATTGAGTTTTTCAAAAACGTTCGCCATGGTTTTTCACCCTACACACTTCGTCGAAATAATCTGCAAAACCCGCGCCGAAAAATCTTTAAAAACGAAACCGGTACCGCACCTCGCCAGAAATCATCCGAGGATCGTTCCAGTGAAACCCTCCAATTGTGATCGAATTGTCCAGCAGCACGCGATGATTGGTCACATTCAGCATCGACGCCGAAACCTTCCAGCGCTCCCCAAACGCGTGCCCCGCTGAAATATCGAAGGTCGTGTGCACCGGCAAATAGTTTCCCTGGTACGGCCCGTCCCCCGACCCCGCCAGTCCATTCACAAATCCCGACCCGTAATAAACATTCGTCGCAAACCATATCCTCGCCGGCAACTGAGCCGTGAATCCCGTATTCAGCGTATTCCGCTGATCGTGATCCACCGGCGTGTAATCCGGCCCCAGTGCACAAGCAGGGTCCGCCGGGTCGCTGCACGTAAACCCGCCAATCACGTTACCGCGCTGCTCCGCGATCTGGTTCGAGTAAGTCAGGTGAAACTGTCCCAGCCGCGCCAGGCTTGGCGAGCGCAGCGTCATCTCCCACCCGCGCATCAGCGCCCCATCCACGGCGATCGGAAAATACATATTCGATTCGCCCAGGTTCGAGTGATCCAGAAAGTTGTTCACGCGCGTCTTGAACGTATCCACATCCAGCATCCAGCCGCGGTACGGAATCTCCACGCCAAACTGGTGCTCTTCATCCCGCTCCGAGGGCAGCGGCGTGAACGTATTCTCCCCTCCGCCCAGGCTTCCCGCATAGTTCAAAACCGAGCTCGACACAGTCTGCACCGGCGCCGGCTGAATATAGTGCCCGTAAAATCCGCGCAGCACCCAATGCAGCCCCGGTATCTCCACTGTCGCCCCGATATGTGGATAGATCGCCGTCTCGTTCAACCCGCCGCGATAGATCGAAAACCGTTCCCCGCCCAGCAGCGTAATGTACCGCCCCAAACGCAAGTGATCGGCGACATAAAACTCCACCAGCCCCGCCTTGGTATCGCCCGTTGTATTCGGTTCCGATGCCGCGCTGCCGTCATTTACTTTCACCCCAAACAGGTCGTTCTCTGCCTGATAAAACGAGTACATTCCCGCGGAGAAGGCGTTCGGCCCCACATCCACGTGCCCATCGGCCTGCGCCCCCACATAATTCGAAGTCTGATGCCAGGTCGTAGCCACCGGATCATCGTCGCCCGCCGAATCGTAGTCAGATTGGTTGAAGTGATAAAACGGCGTCGCCGATACCAGCGCCCTCGCCGATATCGTGTGAACCCAGCTTCCCATCGCAAAGGCATCGCGCTCCGTCTGTGCATCCCTCAACCCGAAGGAGCAATAGTAGCTTGAAGCGCATTCATAATCGTTTCCGTCCGGGTCAAACGGAACTTGAAAATAGTCCTGCCGGTACTGCGCATTCAGCCGCAGTTGGTCCTTCGCCGTTTGGTTGCGAATCACCGACAGAAACCCGCTCTCCGAATTCGTCGCGTCGTGATCGATCCCCGCAACCGGCGTCGCCAGTCCGTAGTTCGCGCGCGAACCATTCACGCTCCCATACCAAGCCGTCTTCTCCGTGTGGTCGCCCAGCGAAAGCTCTGCCGAACCCGCATACAGATTCCCCGCCGAAACCAACATCTCCCCTTCACGGTCGCGTTCAAATCCATTGCGCGGCAGCACATCGAACACCCCATACGTCCGGTCGCCCACTTCGGCCCCGTAACTGCCTCGTTGCGTCTCCAGCGAATCAATATCCTTTGGATCGATCTGCGGTCCAACATTCGACGCGATCTTCGTATTCGGAATCGCCACCCCGTCGATCAGCCAACTCGTCTGATGCCCGCCGCGCATGTGCAGCATGTCGTGCGTCATGTAGGCCCCGGGCACGTAATCGGTAATCATCTCCATCCCCAGCGTGCGGCTCGCCCCCGGCGTCTCGTCGATCATTGCCCGCGTCACCAGCGTCGTCGGCGTCACCGTATCGGCTGAACTCGCCGACCCGTTGACCACAATCGATTGCGTCGTAGCGCCCACCGTCAGCGGAATATGCAACACCGGATTTGTGCCCGCACTCAAAGTCAATGTTTGAGTCGCGGCAGCAAAGCCCTCGTGCGCTACCGTTAGCCGATACACTCCGATCGGTGCCTGCTGCAATTCAAACGCCCCATCCGCATTGCTCGTTGCATGAAGTTGAAAGTCTGAATCCGCAGCTTGCAGCGTGATCTCCGCACCCGCGATCGGTCGGTGTTGCGTGTCGTGCACCACACCATGAACCGTCGCGAATACCGTCGCGCAAGCGGGAAGGGAAGCAGCCAGCATCGCAGCCGCGGCAGCAACACACAAAAGTCGTCGCATCAGGGAAAAAACCTCCAGTTCGATCTTGCTGAAACGCAGCAAATCGCAGCGGCCTGGCAGACTCGGTGCAATCGTTGCGGAATGGAAGAAAATTCGTTGAAATCAGGCCGCGGTGTCGCGCACAGGAATCTATTCAATGCGCAGCATTGCAACAGCCTGCTCAGTAAGGGAAGATACTGAGCTCGTCGCTTTGCCAATCATGCGAACGGTCGTCAACGCGATGTTCAGCTCTGGGTCGAAGCAGGAGGCCCGCGTCCGGCATGAGTCCGAATCGGTCTCATCCGCACTTCGGCGCCTTCAGCCGCAGGCGCGAACGACACCACCGGCAGATCCGGCACGCTTGCCGCGGTCGCCGTCAAGGCATGAGATGGAGTGGAAGGCCCCGAAAGGGAGCTCGGGAACAGCGGGCAAGTCGTTGGCGTCGTCAGCACTGGCGTCGTGCCCGATGCGGACCTTGCCATCTGCATCGCCATCGCGCAATGATGCGCTCCGTGCCGCCGGCAGCAGGGCGGCAGACGCGATTCGTCACTGGCTTCGATCGTCCCCGTCAAGGGCCACAATCCGAACAGTAGAACCAGAAAAATGGAGAGCCAGCGCCGCATCTGCCTTCGATGCTACACGAACTCTTCCCTCGCATACCCCACAAAATCCATTCCGGGCCGCCGCTCCAGCAGGAATCTCATTTTGAAACCGCCTCGCGAACCACCTCCCGTGCGCATCCGCTCCTTCGTTTATCATCGAAGTGTCCGGTATCCTCATTCCGTTCAAAGGATTTCCAGTTGCCTCAAGTGCAAGGTCCCCCATCGCCGCTCGAGCATTCCGCCTCCCAGCCGGCCTCTTCTGTCCGCCGCCCCTTGCGCATTGCGCTCTTCGGCTTCGGTACAGTTGGCAGCTCCGTAGCGCGGATTCTGGTCGAATCCAAGCCTCAGGGGTTGGAGCTGACCCACGTCTTCAACCGCAACGTGACGCGCAAGCGGGTTCCATGGGCGCCCGCAAGCGTCGTCTGGAGCGAAAACGCCGATGCAGTGCTTGCCTCCGATGTCGACGTCATCGTGGAGCTGGTCGGAGGTCTCGATCCCGCGGGCTCTTGGGTGCGCCGCGCTCTCGAGGCTGGCAAGAGCGTCATCACTGCCAATAAGAAACTCATCGCCTATCACGGCGTCGATCTTGAGCGCTTGGCTGCGGCCAAAGGCGGCCACCTCAAGTACGGCGCAGCGGTGGCCGGCGGCATTCCCGTCATCCCCGGCCTCGAGCAAGGTCTCGCCGGTGATCGCATCGAGCGCATGGACGGCATTCTCAACGGCACCTGCAACTTCATCCTCAGCAAGATGGACGAGGGCGCCGAGTTCGCAACCGTGCTCGCCGAGGCTCAGGCCAAAGGCTACGCCGAGGCCGACCCCACTGAAGACGTTGGCGGCTTCGATGCCCGCTCCAAACTCGCCATCCTCATGCGCCTCGCGCTCCGAGTTGTCGTCGATCCTGACGAAATTGTGCCGCAGTCCATCACTGCGGTCGCGGCCGTGGACTTCAGTTACGCCCGAATTCTCGGCTGCACCATTCGACAGGTGGCGCGCGCTCAGCAGGTCAAGGGCCGCGTCGCCGCTACCGTCGGGCCCATGCTTGTCGATCAGCGGTCCCCTCTGGCCTGGTCGCGTGGCACTGAGAACATGGTCGTCCTCACCGGTCATTACGGCGGCGACGTCGTCTTCTCCGGGCACGGCGCAGGTGGTCATCCCACTGCGGTTGCCGTGGTCAGCGATCTCCTTGCCCTGGCCCACGATTCCCGCCGCGTTGAGATTCCTTCAGTCCCCGCTCGTCTCGGTGCCGAGTTCGAGGTTCCCCATTACATCCGCTTCACAGTCGTCGATCGACCCGGCATCGTGGCCGAAATCACCGGCGCCCTCGCCAAAGAAAAAATCAACATTCGCGCCATCGTGCAAAAGCCCGGCTATCCCCATGACGCGCTCCCCTTCGTCGTCACTGTCGAGCCCTGCAAATCCTCGGCCATGCAGCGCGCCCTCGCCGCCTTTCGCTCCATGGATTGTTTTATCGAAGAACCTCTCGACCTGCAGATGCTCGAATAGGCAACAAATGGGTCCCCACGAAGCGCTGCTAAATTTGAGGTTTCGAAAGGACGCGGCTTGTAGGTCTGGAATTCATCCCTGACTTCCGAAAACGCCACAAATTGAGCGCGGGCTTTAGCTGCGAAAAACTCAATCAACAGAAGGATCCGGAAGCTTTGTAACAAGGGCACGACTTTAGTCGGGCCGCAAAAGCTATAAAATGAGTGTCGGGCTTTAGCCCCTGCTAAAGCATCTTTCGCGCCAAGCGCAAAGGGGAGCCATTTTCCGCAATCTGTTCAGCCCTCGAATTACTAAAGCCAACATCGAAACGTTTTCAAAACACACCAAGCAACAACAAGCTCGGGAGGTCGGGCAATGATCGGTAAAAGTTATCGTTGTGAAATCTGCGGCGAAGAGAACGACACACCCGCGCACTGGGTTGTCATCAACTGCAACAGCACCCAACTGACCGTCTACAAATGGACAAAAGAAGCCGCCGACGCACCCGGCGCGCGCCACTACTGCGGCGAAGCCCACGCCCAGGTCTACATCAGCCGCTGGCTCGAAGCCGCCTGCTCTTGAGCTTCAGCCATTCGTGAACCGGTTTCCGATTGTCGTCAAGGGGCTTGCGGACTCGTCAACGGGTTCACAACCAAAACGGTCCCGTAACGTTGGCTGGCTGCCAAATCCTCAGAGTAGAGGATTGATGCGCCCGCATCTTCGGCAGCTTGAAGGATCAATGCATCCCAAAAGGAAGTCTTGTAGCGAGTCTCAATTTCCAGTGCCCCGAGCACAGATTCTGGAGTATTTGTGACCACTTCCCAGGTCGAATATTCGTGAATCAGCCGGCGAACTTCAGCCACCGGCAAGGGATTGGCGGCTTTCCGGCGAAGGTTGATGCATAGCTCTTGCAGGACCTGTGTGCTCAGGACGCCCGCGCCCGAATTCCAGAGTTGCTCTATCAGGGCTTGCGCACGCTGATTTTTGATTCCGGTGGAGCGGTCATGTGCGTAGACCAGAATGTTGGTATCCACAAAACACTTATCGCTCATGCAATTCATCCCGTGAGTTAGCGGGCGTCCACTTCAGGTCGAAACCAGTCCGCAGCCGTGCAAGAGCACTTCGGCGAGCTTGACTGTATCCCTTTCGTTCGCGCACAGTTTGCTCCAGCTTGGCTGCCAGCAAAGCACTGATCGATGAGCCTTCCATGGCTGCAAGAACGCGCGCCTCGCGCAACAGTTCGGACTCAATCTTTAATGTGATGTTAGTTTTCATTTTGGCACCCGTTTCCGTGCAGCACTAGAATCAGTGTAGCACGGTTTCACGTGCTACACTGAAAAGAAACTACGCAAAGGAACGGCGGGCAGAGAGCGCTCAGCTCTCAGGCGCCTTCGGCGCCGGTCCCGTAGACTCCCGAACCACCAGTTCCGGCGTCATGACAATCTCTGCCGGAAACGCTTTCTCGCGGTTCGCAATCCGTTCCAGCAGCACCTGCGCCCCGCGCCTGCCCATGCGGGTCAAAGGCTGGTGCACGGTGGTCAGCGAAGGCGTCGAATAAGCCGCTGACTGTATATCGTCGAAGCCCACCACCGATACATCTCCCGGCACCGCGAGCCCCGCATCCTTCAACGCCCGGATGGCCCCGATGGCGGCAATATCGTTGAAGCAGAAAATGGCAGTGAAGTCGCGCGTCCTTTTCAGCAGCGTCTGCATCGGCTTGAAGCCAATCTCCGGCGCCATCGGGTGATAACCCGTCTTCATTGACCACCCGTCGGAGTCGATCCGGATCACCAGCGACGGATCGAGCTTCAGGCCCATCTCGCTGGCCACCTGTTGAATGGCCTCCCAACGGAACTCGGAATCGGGAATCGCGCGCGGCCCGCGCATGAATGCAATGCGCCTGTGCCCTAGGGCATGCAGGTGATTCAGTGCCAGGGCGACAGCCTTGTGATGATCGAGAACGATATTAGTAACATTCTCGCCCGCGCTATGAGCCGAGATCGCCACCACCGGAACTGGCACCGAAATCTGGTCTGCCGGCGTGTTCAGCAGCAGAAATCCATCCACCGCGCGCTCCACCAGCATGCGCGGATACTTCTCAATCAGTTCCCGCTTCCAATCGTGGCAAGCCGTGAAGTAGAAGTAATGAGCGGCGGTCAGCTCTTCCACCACCCCGCTCATCACGCGTGTAAAGTAGCCCTCGCTCAGGTCCGGCGCAAGCACGCCCACGCTCATCGAACGGCATTGCCGCAGCGAGCGCGCAAAATAATTCGGCCGGTAATTCAGGCGCTTGGCTGCTGCCTCTACCCGTTTCCGCGTCTCGGGCGGAATCGACTTGCCTGAAGGCGAGTTGTTCAGAACCAGTGAAACCGTCGTCTGCGAAAGCTGCAAATGGTCCGCTAGCATTCTCAGGTTCACATGCCCCGGCGGTTCGGACGTCTTGCTCTTTGCCATGTTGGAGTTTTAACACCTTTCATTCAATGGGTAAACGCTTCCAATGCGAAATCGACCGATTCTCAGGAACCATTAGGGTCCCTCAACCTTCGCGGCCCCTTGCCAAGGGTCGAAATCGGCCGTCTCTCCCCTTACCGTGCCTGAATCGAATTCTCCCCCGGCTTCAGCGGCCATGCCTTTCCATTGAAAACAAAGTTTCCCTTCAGGCTCCCGGGCAGCGTTATCCTCGCATTCAGCCCCCCGCCCTCGTGTGTATATTCCACGCGAATCTCCCCCTCGGGATGCGGATAAGTCGCCGTCAGCGAAGGCAGCTCACCCATGTGCGGTGCAATGCGCACCGTCTCAAATCCAGGGCTTGCCGGCTCAATCCCTGCAACCAGCGTCAACAGATCGTAGATCGGATGGGCCGTCCACGCATGTGAGTCCGACCGCGTCTCGCCTGGAACCTCGGGCCACGTGCTGAAATGCAACGGCAGCAACTTTCTCCATGGGTCGATCGAGCGCAGGTACTCGTCCGCCATTCCTGCATGTTCCAGTGCGCGCGCCAGGTAAAAACGGAAATAGTACGACGCGCTCAGAATTCCCGTTGGCGTTGTCCCCGGATCGATCACCATCATGCGGCGCATCACGCCCTGCTGGCGCTCCTTGGGCACCACGTCATAGAGCACGCCAAGGATATTGGCCTGCTGGCTGTAGTCGTTCCGGCCCGACGTCTCGGCAAGCAAGCCCTGCACGCCGTTCCAGCACTTGCTCAACAGTCCGCTCCGAACATGCGCGGCGCGGCCTTCGTAGCGGTTAGCCCGTTGCGGATCGCCCAGCCCTTGCTCCAGTGCCGCCGCGTCTTCCAGCGCTCCCAGGTATTCGAGCGTTGTCATGCACGACTCGCCGTTTGCGTCATAGGTCGGAATCGTGCCTTCGGGAACCCAGTCAATAAAGCTCCACCACGGAAGCTGCTTCAGCAGACCATCCGGTTGTTCGTATTGGGCAAACCAATCCATCACCGTGCGGGTTCCCGGGATCGATGCCACAGCCGGTCCGGCATCCGGCCGGTACATCCACCAGTCGCGCACCATCCCCACCCACAGCAGCGAGAAAGTTGGAATCGTCTGCGGCAGGGAACTCGGATAACGGCTCCGTGTCAGTCCATCGGGGGATCGCGAGTCGTCAAACGCCTTGATTGCCTGCCGCGCCAGCCGATCGTCCCCCGTCACGGAATAGGAGATCAGCGCCTGAATCCGCGTATCGCCCACGTATTGCAGTTGCTCGTGATACGGCGTGTCCATGTAAGTCTCGTGCGCGTCCAGTTGCGCCGTCCGCCAGCTGATATCCCATATCTTTTTGAGTTCCTCATCGCTCGACTCGAAGGTCGCCTGCTCCTTGAATGGATAGGCCGTATACCTTGCTTGCAGCGAATTCAGCGTCAGTGGTCTATCCGCCGTTTGGATTTCGAGATCCAGATAGCGCCACGTCCGCCACCACAGCGGCTCGAAGACCCGTTCCCTCCCGCCGTCCGGAAGAAAGTGATCCTTCAGCCCATGCGCTGTGCGGTCCTCCACCTCGTCGCGGTCCCCTTTGTGCATCTCCTCGTCGTAGAGCGCCTCGGAGTAAGTAAGCCAAATCTGTGCTCCCCTGCCGCCCGATACCGTCAGAATCGGATAAGCCGTGATCAGCGTCTTGCGGTCCAGCAGGATGTGAACGCGGCTTCTCGCGGGCACGGTCACCGCAGCGGCAGGGAACCCACGCAGTTCCGGCGCAGCCGAAACTCCTTTCGCGGGGTCCACCCGCACTACCTTGCCCACCTCGGTCGGCTCATACTCCATGTGCGGCAGCGTATCCGGCGTCAGCCCCCAGAGATTGTCCGCCGTCGTATCGGCCGAATGTGCTTTGTTCGCGCTCGCGGAAATAACCTCCCGCATCGGCGAAGCCACATCGACCCAGCCCGTGCTGCCGTCCGAGTCCGATTGCCAGTTCCAGTCATAGTGCGCCGCGCTGATCTCTTCCCCTGGTCCAGCGGCCATATAGGTCTTCAAATCCACTGAACTGCGGTCCAGCGGCTCGTGACCCGGCTCAATCTCCACCTGCCAGCCATCCGGCGTGCTGATCCCTTCGTCCCCCGTAGCCTCGCTTTCCAGCAGAAACGCCGTCCGGTCGCTGATCTGCGCCACCGGCGCAAAGATACCCCAATTCCACACCGTCGCCGTAATCAGGTTCTTGCCCACGCGCAGCAACGGCGCCAGGTCGAAAAGCTCATAGCGCCAGTGCGCCAGGTCGCCTCTCGCCGGCCCGTCGCCCACCCGTTCTCCGTTCACATACAACACAAACCGGTTGTCGGCGCTCACCCGCACCCGGTAACTCGCCGGAATCGCCTCCAGCGTCAGCGTTCGCCTAAAACGCAGCACCAGCGGTTCCCGCAGCGGAGCGGTTGGATGCGTCACCCAGGAAGCCTGCCAATCCCGGTGCGGTCTGTCCAGACTGGCATTCTCGGGTGCAGTTTGGCCGTAGCTGTACACGGCTGCGAGCGAAAGTGCCAAAGCAATAGCTTTCAATTCAGTGCGCATCAATCGTGCCTTCCACGTTCGTTTTCACCAGCTTATCGGAGTTTGGCGCCTTTCCAGGAACATCTTTCCCTTCACCGGCCCGTCCCGCACCCCGATCCGGACCCATTTTTCCTCCTCTATGCATTTGATTTAGCACACTTGTAACCTCACGTTCACATTCCACCGGTAGCCTGACTTTGGTGAACGTCAACGTGCCGGATCTCCACATCTCCCAGGCGCAATTTCAGCCCGATCCCGACTCCCAAAACGGTCAGGCCCTGGCCGAGTCCGCTCCTGCCGAAGCCTCGGCAGTGCGCAAATATCTTCTCGCTCTCGGAAGCTCAGCCAACACCGACCGCGTATTTTCCTGGTTGATGCTGCTGTGCGGGCTCAGCATCTTCGCCATCGTTGTCCTCATTGCCTTCGAACTTGTGGAGCGCTCACAGCTCACGTTGCACAAGTTCGGGCTGGGCTTCTTCTACCAGGTTTTCACCGATCCCGATACGCATCTGCAAACCTTCTGGGATCCCGTGAACTCCTACTTTGGCGCCCGCCCCTTCGTTTACGGCACACTGGTTTCTTCGTTCTTGGCCCTCTTGATGGCCATCCCGCTGGCCGTCGGTCTGGCCATCTTCCTTACAGAAATGTGTCCCAAGGCGCTGCGCAGCCCCCTCGCATTCATTACCGAACTCTTGGCCGCCATTCCCAGCGTCATCTATGGCCTCTGGGCGGTATTCGTCCTCGTGCCTCTGCTCCGCGAGCATGTGAATCCTCTGCTGGTCAAGACCCTCGGTTGGACTACCCTCTTCGACGACACCAACCCAACTGGCCTCGGCTATTTTGCCGCGGGCGTAATTCTCGCCGTCATGATTCTGCCCATCATCTCTTCGCTCACCCGCGAAGTTATGATCGCCGTTCCGCATTCCCAACGCGAGGCCGTGTTGGCGCTCGGCGCAACGCGCTGGGAGATGATTCGCATGGGCGTACTCCGCAACGCCCGCATCGGCATCGTCGGCGCCATCATCCTTGGACTCGGCCGCGCTCTCGGCGAAACCATGGCCGTCGCCATGGTCATCGGCGCCACCCCTGAAATTCATCGCTCCCTGCTGTCCAATGGAAGCTCCATGGCCACCGTCATCGCCCTCGAGTATGCCGAAGCCGTCAGCGATATGCACCTCAGCGCACTGACCGAAATTGGCCTTGCGCTCTTTATCGTGACCATTATCGTGAATGCCCTCGCCCAGGTCTTGATCTGGGCCGTAACCAGGGGAACGCCCGCGCAGGCGCGCTGAGAAACGCTGTTAGGAGATTCTGGTGAGTACCGACGCCTTTCAATTCCGTTCTCAGATGCGCTCCGTCACCGATCGCCTGGTCACTACGCTGGCCATCCTGGCCACGCTCATCGTCATTGCGCCCCTCGTTGCCATCTTCGTTTATCTGCTTTACATGGGCGCCAGTTCGCTGAACCTCGATTTCTTTATCAAGACCCCCGTCCCGGTCGGCGAGACAGGCGGCGGCATGGCCAATGCCATCCTCGGTTCGGGAATTCTCCTTGGCCTTGCCTCCGTCATCGGCGTTCCCATCGGCATCGGCGCCGGCATCTTTCTTGCCGAGTTCGGGCGCGGCGGCAAACTGGCTTTCGGCATCCGCTTCACCGCCGACGTGCTCAATGGCGTGCCCTCCATCGTCATGGGTCTCGCGGCCTATGCCCTCATCGTCGCGCCCAAAATTGCTTTCCTCCCCTTCACAGGACACTTCTCAGCCTTCTCCGGAGGCATAGCGCTCGGCTTCATGATGATCCCCACCGTCTGCCGCACCACGGAAGAGATGCTGCTCATGGTGCCCCATGCGGTCCGCGAAGCCGCCCTCGGCCTTGGAGTGCCCAACTGGCGCTCAGTTCTCTCCATCACCGTCAAGACCGCCTCCCCCGGCATCATCACCGGCTGCATGTTGGCCTTTGCCCGCGTTGCCGGCGAAACCGCCCCACTTATCTTCACCGCCTTGGGCAATCAGTTCTGGAGCACCAGCCTCAACCAGCCCATCGCCGCGTTGCCTCTACAAATCTATGTTTATGCGCTTTCGCCCTATGACGACTGGCACCGGCTGGCGTGGGCGGGATCGCTGGTCTTGATCGTCCTGATCGTTGTTGCCGTTTCCCTGGTGCGCTTCGTTACCAGCCGCGGCGTTTTGAAGGGAGCTAGCTAAGTGGGCGTTGGTATTGAGGTCATCAACCTGAACGCGTGGTACGGCACCAATCACACGCTGCAGGACATCAACCTGAACATCCCGGCCAACCACGCCACGGCCCTCATCGGCCCCTCCGGCTGTGGCAAAAGCACCTTCGTGCGCTGCATCAACCGCATGCACGAAACCAATCCCATCGCCCGTGCCACCGGCGTTGTCCGCATCGGCGACCTTGACATCTACAAGGATGCCAAGCCGGTCCAGATTCGCCGTCGTGTCGGCATGGTCTTCCAGCGTCCCAATCCCTTTCCCACCATGTCCATCTACGACAACGTCGCCGCCGGACTCAAGCTCAACGGCTATACAAATCGCCGCTCCCTCGACGAGATCGTCGAGCGCTCGCTCAAGAATTCGGCCCTCTGGGACGAGGTCAAGGACGACCTGAAAAAGAAATCCGGCGCCAGCCTCTCAGGCGGCCAGCAGCAGCGCCTCTGCATCGCCCGCGCCCTCGCCGTCGATCCTGAAGTGCTCCTCATGGACGAGCCCGCCTCCGCCCTCGATCCCGTTTCCACTTCCAAGATTGAAGACCTCATCTTTCAGCTCAAATCGCAGTACACTATTGTGATCGTGACTCACAACATGCAGCAGGCTGCCCGCGTCGCCGAGAAGACCGGCTTCTTCCTTAACGGCCGCATGGTCGAGTTCGATTCCACCCACAAAATCTTCACCAACCCCAGCGACAAGCGGACTGAAGACTACATCACCGGCAGGTTCGGATGACACGCATACGCTTTCAACAAAGTCTCGACGACCTCAAGGAGAACCTGCTCGTCATGGCAGGCCTCGCCGAGCAGGCCATCCAGCGCGCCATTGAGGCCTACCGGGTCCGCGACCTCTCCATCTGCGACCTCGTCAGCCGCAGCGAACTCGCCATCAATCGCCTCGAACGCGAAATTGACCAGGCCGCCCTCGACTTGCTCGCCATGGAGCAGCCCATGGCCATCGACCTGCGCTTCATCCTCAGCGTCATCAAAATCAACGCCGACCTCGAGCGCGTCGGCGACGCCGCCAAGAGCATCAGCGAGCGCGTCCGTCACATGGAGAAGATGGCCGTCGCCGATCTCCCCGTCGACATCCCCAAAATGGCCGCAATGGCCTCTGAGATGGTCCGCAAGAGTCTTCAGGCCTTCATTGAAGCCGACGCCGAGCTGGCCCGCACCGTGCTCACCATGGACGACGCCGTCGATGCTATGAACCGCGCCGCCTACAAAGCCCTCACCAAGGTCATGGAAGAAGAGAACCACCTTGCTCCCCAGGCCCTGAATGCGCTCATGATCTCTCGCAGCCTCGAGCGCGTCGCCGATCACGCCACCAACATCGCGGAAGACATCATCTTCTGGGTCCAGGGCGCCGACGTCCGCCACCACAAGAGCCTCATCCTCGGTACCAACGACCCCCATGCCTTGGGCTAGCAATACCGATCTCGAACGTCGTTGATTTCGGTCTCTCCCCAACTCAAACAGGGCTCCCGTGCCCCATCCATCCGCAGCCTCATCGCGGATGGGTGGGAAAGGCACAATCTCAGCCGACGAGCCTTTCGAGTCCCTTAGTCCCTCAGCAGCAGGCAATCCGCCAACCTGCCACTGCTCCCGCCAACTTGCTAACTTGCTAAAGAACCAACCCCCAAACCCGCTTTAGCGGGCGAGAGAATCTTGCCGCAGTCGTAAACGGATGTCCTCCCCTAAACCCACTTCCCGACGTACCCGCTGACTTGCTGAACCCCAATTCCAGCAACAAAAAAGCCCCGCATCGTGCGGGGCTTTTCCATCACCAATCTCAAATCGACTACTTGGCAGCCACAATCCGCACACCCATCCCGTTCAGCTTGCTTCGTGCGCTAGCCGCCTCCGGTGTTCGCGGATGCCGCTGAATCAGCAGCCGCAACTCGTGCACCCCCGCATCTTTCTTGTTCAGTGCAAGCAGCGCCAGCCCCTTGTGCAATTGCGCCGCCGGAGCTTTCGGGTTTCCGCTGAATCCCTCCAGCACCGTATTGTAAGCATTCACCGCGTCGTCATAGTGCTTCTGCTGGTAAGCGATCTCGCCAATGTAGAACTGCGCAGTGCCGGCCAGATCGTCCAGCGGATAGTAGTGCAGCACGTCCTGAAACTCTCCCGCGGCAACTTCATATTTGCCCGCGTTGTAGTCGCGTAGTCCGCTCTGGAACGTCTCCTGCAACGGCGGACTCTGGCTCATCTGTGGCATGTTCGGTGCCGGGCTGCCTCCCGCCTGTCCACCCGGCGGCATCGCTCCTGGTCCCGGAGCCCCGCTCGGGGGCGCCCCGGAGGCCGGCGCGGTCTGAACGTTCTGCAACTGCGCTTGCATATCCTGAACCGTCTTGTCCAGCTTGGCGATGCGCGTCTTCAACTCGTCCACGGAGTCGTTCAGCGACTGCACCTGCCCGCTGACCGTATCCACCTTGCCGCCGAGACCTTCGTTCTGGCTGTTGATCTTTTGCTGCAGATCGTTCACCGTTGCGCTCATCTGCTTGGCCTGGTCCGCCGTCTGCTGCGCCAGGTTCTGCAGCACGCCAAAGCGCTGGTCCAGCGTGGACTGCATCCGCTGCACCATGTCCAGCAGTTGCTGCACCTGCGTCTGCAACTCGATCATCTCTTTCGAGACCGCGTGTGCCCGCATTGGCGCTGAAGCAATCACGACAGCGAACAACGCCGCCGCAACGATACGATTGCGAACTGATCCTGCTATCTGCATATCTCTTCCATGATAACAAGGACGCGCGGCAGTCCCGCCAAACGGCGACACCGCCGCACGTCTTCAAATACTCAAGTTCTGAATGTCAGGTCCCCAGGTCTCGCTTCTTAGACCTCGAAATCCTCAATCCTTGAGAGAAGCTCCCGTGCCCCATCCATGAGACTCTTTTCTGTCGCATGGATGGGAAACCACAAATCCCTCCCAACACTTCGGGGTGCCCCCGGTCTCGATTTTGAGACCGGGGAAATCAACCAACTCAACCCCAGGAGAGATCACCCACACAATCCTCTACCGATCCATCGCAAATCCAGCCCGCCGATTCTGCTGCCAGCACGCCTCGTTCGACTCCGAGCAGAACGGCTTCTCCTTGCCGTAGCTGATCACTCGAATCCGGGTTGCCGCCACGCCCGCCGTCACCAGCGCGTTCTTGGCCGCATCCGCGCGCCTTTGCCCCAGTGCCAGGTTGTATTCATCGGAGCCGCGCTCGTCGCAGTAGCCTCCGATCACCACCTTCACGTCCGAATGGCTAACCAGGTAGCTGGCGTCCTTCGAGAGCGTGGCCTGCGCATCGCCGCGAATGGAGTCGGTGTCGTAGTCAAAGAAAATGTCCTGTACGTTGGCCGCAAATTCCTGTTCCGCGGTCATGGTGTTCGACGGCACCACCACGGCCGGCGGCGCATTCACGGTCACGCTGGCCGACGCCTCAGCCGAACCGCCTGCCCCGCGAGCCACCAGGTGATAGCTTGTCGATGCAGTCGGTGTCACCGTCTTCACGCCGGCAGTCGGCACTTCGCCGATGCCGTCAATGTCCACCGTGGTCGCGTCCGTTGTCCGCCAGCTCAGTTGCACCTGGTCCCCGGCCGATATCACAGTCGGCGTCGCCGTCAATTGTGCGGTCGGAGTCGGTGCGGCCGCCGGTGGCGGCGCTTCTTCTGGGGGTGGTAGTGGCTGTTTCTTCTTGCATCCTGCAACTGCCAGTAGCGCAACAAGCAGAACGACGGGGACAAAAATCCGATGAAGTGATCTCAATTTAGTGCTCCTTCCCAAAATTCAAAAAATCTTCGAAGCCGCAATGCCTCCATACACTTGTATCGGCTGCCAATGGATTTCGGCGACGACAAAATCATAGCCCATTCAGTCCGGCGCTGAAAGAGACCGGCAGTCCTATCTGAACGGTACAGCTTTCACAGCTTGCCGAAAAACTCTCGATGGGAAGGTGTTTTGAAAGGGCACGACCGGGGAACCCACCCGGTGGGTGGGTCGCGTGCCGCGAATTTCGCAAAGAATGTTCGTGGGCTTTAGCCCCTGCAAAACCTTCCCTCGCACCACCGTCAAATTCAACCATCTCCGGTTCACTTCCAACTCCAGTTCGGCATCGAGTTGTCTCCCGCACGCGTCAGTTGCTGCTGATGCGTGCCATCTGCCAGCATCGTCCATATCTGCGGATGACGGCCAATGGACCTCTGAAACACAATATGCCGTCCATCCGGCGCCCACGACGGAAAATCGTTGCTGCCCGACTCGTGCGTAATCTGCAGCCAGTGCATGCTCGCGATTTCGAAAACATATATGTCCTGACCGCCCGGATCGCCCGGTCCATACTTCCGGTTCCAACTGAATGTGAGCAGTCCGCCGTTGGGAGCCCATGACGGAGAAACCGCGTAACCGCTGTCGGTGAGTCGCTGAATATTCGAGCCGTCCTGATCCATCGTATATATCTGCGGTTCGCTGGTGCGCCCGCCCACGAACGCCACTTGCGCATTCGTTCGCGGATTCCACACGGGCGCAACGTTGGGCCCAGCCAGTGAAGTAACTCTGTGCAGGTTGCCGCCGCTCGCGTCCGCCACCCAAATCTCCGAGTCTCCCGATCGAGACGACGAAAACGCGATCTTCGTTCCGTCTGAGGACCATGCGGGGGAAAGGTTGCTGCCGCCAGCGGAGCCTCCGGGGAAGCTCACCATGCGGCCAAGGTCAAGGGAATACATGCGAATCGACCATCCATCCCGCCCCAGTGACGAAAATGCGACTCGCGAGTTATCAGGTGAGATGCGCGGAGAAAGTGAAATGCTGCCCAGGTGCGTAATTTGATGCTGATTTTGTCCGTCGTAATCCATCGACCAGATCTCTTTTGATCCGCTGCGCGTGCTCACAAAGTAGATCTTGGTCTCTGCAATCCCGTTAATGCCGCCTCCCAGGCGGGAAATAATCTCATCCGCGAACCGGTGCGCCACCGTCCGCGCCATGTCTTCGGTCGCCGCTTCGTTGTACTGCTTGCCAAGCACTTGCGGATTGGTCGTATTGCGCGCGTCGAACAGCCAGCCGTACACCGCCAGCCGCCCATTCGTCGCTGATATTGCCCCGAAGGCCACCATCGCCGCGCTCGAAGGCGCCGCTGCCCACTGGCTCAAGACAATCTCCTGCGGCGAACCAGGCATGGCCTGCGGTGCCAGGCTCTTTGACACCAGGTCGAAAATCCCCGCACTGCCCAGATCGCTGTAGAGCGTGGCGTCGAACACCGTCTTCAGTGCCGGCGTCTGCGGATCGTTGCCCACTGGCTTGAAGTCCGCCGCCGCAATGCGAACGATCGGGTTGCTCAGGTTCGTGCCCGTGTGCACCCAATCCTGTGCCGCGGCAAGCGGCGCATTCCAACATGCCAGCGAAAACAGAATGATGGTCAGAAACCGGAGAGTTCCCTTCATGCGATGAGCATTCCTTCCTCTTGATGAGGGTACGAGCCATTCGCTCGTTCGTGCGGGTCCTGTCTTGCCTGATGCCGAATCTTCCAACTCGTCAATACTCACAGTAATAAGAAACCTTCAGCGTGCTCTGATTGTAGGCCCCCGGCAGCGGTCCAAAGGTGTCCACGCGCTGCACGCCTCGTTCGCATGCGCGGTCCAGCGTTGGGCTTCCGCTTGACCGGTCCAGTTGCACATTCGATGGGCTTCCGTCCTTGTGGATCGTGAATATCAAGTAAACCCGTGCTCCTCGCGGCGTCCGTGGATCGACGTCCTGCTTGTACCAGTTGTTTGCCATCTTGTTGTTGATCTGGTCTACGTACCATCCAAACCGGCTCGCAAAATCAATGTCGCCCGTCGCTGTCGGTCCATTGGAGCCAGTCTGCGGCTGCACCGTTCGCGGAATCACCGTGCCCGTCTGTTCTCCATAGTGCGCCAGGTTGTCTGTTTGAGGGGTAGGCTCGTGCGGCTGCGTCTTGGGCGTCGTCTGCTCTTGCGGCTTCACCTGCTTGCCCAGAATCGGAATCGCCTTTTCGTCAATTTGCTCTTGTTTCTTGGGGCTCGGTGGAGCAGGCGCTTGGCTCGGCTTCTCCGTGGTCAGCACATTCTTGTTCACGGGCTGATTGTTGGGCAGTGGCAGAGCATTGCTCACCAGGTTCACCTGCATCGAGCCGCCCGCCCCTTGAGTGCCCCACAGGTTGTGATGAAATAACCCGCCTAGAAATGTGTACAACACCAGGAAACCAATGATCAGGCCGTGCAGCACAAACGAGCTCACCGCCGGCCCCGCAATCGGCTCCGACGTCAGTTCCCGCTCCAGGTGCTCGCCGACTTCCAGAACACTACTCATGCTCTCGCCTGAAAATTCCCCGCAATAAAATTGCCGTCAATAACCGCCGGGTGCCCCAGAGCCTGCCCTGAGCGAACTCGAATGGGTCTCGCTTTTGAGACCTGCGAACCTTCAACAGAAGCTCCGTGCCCCATCCATTCGACTTTTTTCCGTCGAATGGGTGGGAAGCCACGACACTCAACCCAGGAGCCTTTCTGATCCCTGATCCCTGTTCCCTGACCCCTGACCCCTGACCCCTGTTCCCTGTCTTTCTCAATTCCCGCCCGTCGCCGCGCTCTTCGTCTCCAGCGGCTGCGTCACGATCGAAACATTCGTAATCCCCGCCTGCTTCACCGCGTCCATCACGCTTGCAAACGCCCCGAATGGCACCGTCTGGTCGGCCCGCAGATAAATCACCTGCCGCGATGGATCGGTCCCCGCCTGTTGCAGCTTCCGCGGAAGTTCATGAATATTAATGGGCTCATCGCCCAGGAAAATCTGCTGATCGTGGTCGATCGTCACCACCATCCGCTGCTCGGTAATCTCCTTCACCGTGCGCGTCTTCGGCACATTCACCTCAATGCCCGATTGCAACACCGGCGCAGTAATCATGAAGATCACCAGCAGCACCAGCACCACGTCCACCAGCGGCGTAATGTTGATGTCCGCCAGCGAGCTCCGTGTCCGGCCGTTGTTACTTGTAAACGCCACGTTCAGCCTCCCGCGGCATCTCGGCTGGAGCGCTTCTCGGCGGAGCCTGGGCAACCGTTCGCACCGGAATCTCCTCCAGCGAGTTCAGCAGTTCCCTGCAAAAATCGTCAGTCGCCGAAGCGAAAATCCTGATCCGCGCCGAGAGCTGGTTGTAGGCCACCACTGCCGGAACCGCCACAAACAATCCCGCCGCCGTGGTAATC
This sequence comes from Occallatibacter sp., assembly GCA_049793195.1. GTDB lineage: Bacteria > Acidobacteriota > Terriglobia > Terriglobales > Acidobacteriaceae > Telmatobacter. The sequence goes on from JBARBP010000042.1 coordinate 22,320, forward strand.
AGAGCCTCCGCAATGCCCGGCGCTACCGCCCGCAGCGTGCCCGATCCTGCCGTGCCCAGTCCCTGAAACGCATCCACCACGCCCATCACCGTGCCAAACAGGCCCACAAACGGGCTTGTCGATGCGATCGTTGCCAGCCACGTCATCCGCCGTTCCAGGCTGGTCACCGCCTCGCTCGACGCCGTCAGCGCCGACCGTTCCAGCGCAGTCATATTCTTCGGGGGTCCCATGCCCCCCGTCTGCCGCTTGTAAGTCTCGTACACGTCCTCGAATACCTGCGCCAGTGGGCTTGCCTGGCACTCGGCCGTCAACGCCGCAATCTCCTTCAGTTGCGACGCCTTCCGGAACGCCCGGATGAACCTCTTGCTCTCCCTGGTGGCCCTCTTGAAGGTTGAAACCTTGCCTAGAATCACGGTCCACGAGTAAAGGCTGGCCAACAGCAAAAGCAGCAGCACAAAAACCGCCACTCCGCCGATGTTGCTCATCAGGTTCGCCAGCGCGCCGAAGCCCGTTATCCCGCTTGGCGCCGCCGCGGGTCCGGCGCCGCTATCGGACTGCAAAAGATAGATAAACGCAGCAGTTAGAATCGGCATTTCACCTCAATCTCAACGGTATCAGACCTCATGTCTCCCTCCCAAGTGACCGCTCTGGTCCCACCACGCCCAACCGCCCGCACCCCCAACCCAGCTACCCGCCATTCATGCTATGCTGCGCTCGGATTGGGTATTACACACAGATAGGGTGGGACTCAACAGCCGTCACCCCCGAACCGCGCTCTTAGGGAGGCCATTTCCGGGATGCTCGTAGAACTGCGCGCCGAAAATTACGCCGTCATCGATCACGCCATAGCCCAGCTAGGCCCCGGCCTCAACCTCCTCACCGGAGAAACCGGCGCCGGTAAATCTATATTGGTAGATGCGCTCGCTCTGCTTATGGGTGGCAAGTCTTCCGCGGAAGTTGTACGTCATGGCGCGGAAAAGGCTGTAGTTTCATGCGTTTTCGAGGCCACCCCCGGCGCGGAAGTCATCCTGGAAGAGAACGGCATCGATTCTGAAGGAAACGACATAATCCTCCGCCGCGAGATCCTCTCCAGTGGCAAGGGCCGCGTCTTCGTCAACAACCAGCCCGCCACCGTCGCCGTCCTCAAGCAGCTCGCCCCCGAACTCGCCCTCGTCCACGCTCAAACCGAGACCCAAACCAGCTTCGACCAGACCCAGCAGCGCATCCTCCTCGACCGCTTCGCCGGCATCTCTCTCGACGCCGTCTCGGCGGCCTACGCCAACTGGCACGCCGCCCAGAACAAGCTCGACGACCTCCTCCAGGGCGAGCAGGACCGCCTTCGCATGGTCGATCTCTGGAGCTACCAGCGCAAGGAGATCGACTCCGCCCATCTCGAGCCCGGCGAAGACCAAGCCCTCGAAACTGAAAAGCGCGTCCTCGCCAACGCCGAAAAGCTCTACGCCGCCGCCAACGGAGCCTTCGACCAGCTCTACGAAGGCGGAGCCTCAGCCGAGGTCGCCCTTCGTGCCGCCCTCCGCAACGTCGAGGAACTGGCCCGCTTCGACCCTCGCTTCGCCGAAGCCCAGCAGCAGCTGACCTCCGCCCGCGCTACCGTCGGCGACGTCGCCGCCACCCTCCGCGACTACGCCGAAGGCATTGACGCATCCCCCGAGCGCCTCGCCGAAATCGAAGACCGCCTCGCCCTCATCGACCGCCTCAAGCGCAAATACGGTCAGACCGTCGCCGAAGTCGTCGCCTTCGGCGAAGACGTAGCCCGGAAGCTGTCAGAAGTAGAAGATCGCGACGAAATCCTGAAAGCACTTCTTGCGGCTCTGGAATCCGCTGCATCCGAATACCGCAAAGCCGCCAGCACTTTAACCACCCAACGCAAATCCGCCGCCACCAAGCTAGCCAAGCTAGCCGAGTCCCAGATCAATACCCTAGCCATGAAAGTTAAATTCGAGGTCTCTACGGC
>JBARBP010000043.1:0-5019 GCA_049793195.1 Occallatibacter sp.
ATGTTCTTCACCAAGCGCATGTCCACGTTCCAATACATCAGACCGGTGAACACGCCGACGCCGCCGGTGCTGGTGTCGAGGCCCAGGATGGGTGCCCGGAGCGTGCTGAGTACGCCTGCGGGATTCGCAAAGATGTTGTATTGGCCCTGTCCATCGGCATGCAATGAAGCTGAGGAGCCGGAGGCGGGCTTGCCGAGTACGCAGTTTTCGGTGTCGAAGAAGTTAGCGCCATCACCCGAGCCGAACGATTGGGCGTCGGTAAATGTACCGCAGCCGAGCGGTTCACCACTGCCAATCGCGAGAATCGGAGACAAGGACCAACCACCTAGCAAGTGACCGAGGATACCATGCTGGCCCTTGTACCAAGGATCTTCAATCATGGCAAAGGTGTTAAACACGAACTTGCGGTTGAAGTTCTGCAAGCCGTACCCTGCATTCAGATTGAAGGCATCTACCGGTGTGTATTCGCTGGTAGCCTGGACGAGAGCGCCTGTGCCCAAAGCCTTGCTGAAGGTGAAGTTTTCCTGAAGGGTGATGCCCTTCCAGCTATTCATTTTCAGGGAGACGAACGCGCCGTTGTAGTTGCCATGGCCAAGGCTGGCATTTTCGCTGACGCCGGAAGAGGCCTGGCCGCCACTGCCGCAGGTGGTGGGCGCGGTGGTAGTACCGCAATCCAGTGGCCCGCCAACGATGGGGGTGTTCATCATGCTGCGGGGGAAATTGAACCCACCATTGTCGAGGTCGCTCCACAAATTCCAAACGCTCTGCGTCGTCAGGTTCGTCTTGGCAATGCCTTCGTTGTAGACGACTGCAGCCGTGCAGCTCGAGAAACCATTGCAATAGCCAGTGCCAGCTAGCGCGGTTTCGAAGAACGGTTGGGGTGTGAACGTGTTGGCATATGCCATTTGCGCTGCTGCGCCGGTTGGAATGGCCGCCCCGCAAGCAGCAAACGATGTGGCGCATCCCAAACCCTTTTCAACTCCGGCATAAGCTTTTGCAAATTGCTGGCCGCCCAATGTCATCATGTACGGAACTGCGTTGAGGTTAATGGGCTGGTACTCGTGAGTGATCCTGCGGCCAATGTAGCCCACTTCCAGGATGAACTTCTGGCCCAACTGGCGCTGGATAGTCAGATCGAACGAGTCCACAACGTTGGGGCGGAAGTTCGGATCCAGAACTTCGCCTGCGCCAGCCGCGACGCTGTTGACGCCCGGGAAGTTCAGGGAAGGAAGCGTGGGAGCAGCCGCCGGAATCGGAGCATTGGTGCCATCCGTTCCAACACGGAAAGCATTTAACGGAGTAAGCTGGGTGCTCCCCGCCGGTACGGAGCAAGTCCCGTCCATGTTGTTGTTGCGGCATTGAACGGCCTGAATAAGTCCGTCACCCAGCAGGGGTACAAGGACCAGATCGACGCCGTTGAGACGTCCGTAGACACGGCTATAGCCGCCGCGAATGACCGTCTTGTTGCCGCCAAACACTTTGCTGAGCCAACCGTCGGTGATGTTTGGGTTCCAAGCTGCCGCTACGCGCGGGCTAAAGGAACCGTAGAAGGGATTATAGGGATATTTCTGACCAGCGCCGGTATTTCCAACAAGGGCGTATCCAAGAAGCGGGTTAAAGACCTGCCCCTGCTCAGCTGCGAGTTCCCTCTGATTGAGGTAAGCCGTGGTGCTGACCTGCTGGCCGCTCTGATTTACGAGTTCGATTTGCTTGCCCTGAGCTTCCGTGGGCGGCATTTCGAGCGTCCATCCCAAGCCGTAGGTGAGCGTGAAAGACGGCTTCATGTGCCAGGAGTCGCTGAAGTACACGTTGTAATAAGGAATGGTGCTCTGATCAAACGCATGCGTCAGCGGCGGATTCAAAGCTAGGTCGGAACCTGACCGGGTATAAGCAATCTGCGAGTCCGTAACGATTCCCAAGACGGCGGAAACGTCGCGTCCCCACTGGGATGCACTAACGCCCGGGGGCAGACTGTCGGCGAAGTTGATGAGTCCGCCTCCCGCCGAGTCGCCGAGTTGGTAGGTGGCTTGGTAATTGATGCCGCCGCCGTTGTCGGAGCGCTGGTGCCAGTCCCAATTGCGCTGATAGGCGCCGCCGAAGGTGAAGAGGTGATTGCCTTTCAGCATCGTCCAGTCGTCGCGAAGGAAGTTGTCATGACCATCCCAGAATCGTGTACGGACGCTTTGGGTGTTCACGTTATAAGGCGCGAGCGGATTGGCGGTCTCGCCAAAGGGCTCAAGGGCTGCGCCACCCACATCGCTGCCGAGTCCTGAGACTTGCGGTACGCCGCCTGGGTTGGACCAAGACCAGTAGTTTCGAAGGTAGCTGTAATGCAAATCGTTCGTAGTATTGGAAGTGACGTTGATGGTCAAGCCAGCAACAAAATACCAAGGCTGTTGAGGCCGCACGGAGAGAGCCGCCGGAGTGCCAAGTGTATCGCCGGGGAAGAAGCCGCCGACATCCACCTGGCTGGTCGTCGAACGGACCAACTTATAGTAGCGGTAGCTGGCATTGAAGTGGAACTTTGAACCGAAGTCGTGGTCCAACCGAGCCACACCGAAATTGGAGGTGTAGGGAATCTCGACGTTGGCTTTGTAGCCGATTGTGTTGACGCCATCGCACCTAGTGCCCAAGCCAACTACGTTGCAGCCCGGGTCATTCCCGATAGGTTCATACTTGTTCCACATCTGCTCAACCAAGGAATTGATTCCGATGCCTCGGGGGTCGCAAGCCGCATTCTGGCCCGGGCCGCAGTTCGTGCCAGTGTTTAAGTTGAACTGGGTCGGGGTACCAGCACCATTGGCTGCTACGCACGCGGCGTCGCAGACGTTCATGGTCAGAATACCAGCGCGCATATTGGCGCTCGGTACGATCGCTTCGTAAGTTTGCGCGTTATTCCAGCGAAAACCCTCATAATTGGCGAAGAAATAGGTCTTACCACCCAGGATATTCTTGGAAATGATTGGACCGCCGCCAGAGGCGCCAAACCGGTTGTAGTGGTAACTGGGCAACGGTGTGTCGGTAATGTTGTTATTCCATGTGTTCGCGTTAAAATTATTGTCGAAATAATATTCGTACGCCGAACCGTGCCAGGCGTTAGTGCCACGCCGGGTAACGACCTGAACTTGCGCGCCAGCGGAACTGTTGAAGTCCGCAGTCTGGTTGGCAGTGTTGACCTTGAATTCTTCAACGCTGTCGATAGGGGTGGGCATAACGCCAGTGGGGCTGCCACCAACCATCGTGGAAACGATACCTCCCGAGGGGTCACCGGCAAAGCTCGGAGTGTAGACCTGCATGCTGCCGTCCATATCGTTCGTGTTCTGGCCGCCATCGAGCATGAAGGTGCTCTGATCTACCACCGCGCCTGCCACGCTGCCATCGGGGGAAACACCGGGCTGCAAGGTTACGAAGGTTGCTGCGTCCCGGCCAATCGAAGGCAAATTCTGCAGGAGTTCACCGCTGACTGTATTGCCTACGGTAGCGTTCAGGGTCTGCAATTCGGCGCCATTCGTGGCCGTGACTTCCACAGTCTCCGCCACAGAGCCAACTTCCAGGGTGAGATTCAGGGTGAGCGAAGCGCCTACAGTTACCACCTGATCCACTAGCTTTGAAACACGAAACCCGGTCTTATTGACAGAAACGGTGTACTTGCTTGGCACCACGTTCGCGAAAAAATATCTTCCGTTTTCATTCGTTACATCCGCTCGCGCAATATTCGTCGCGGTATCGGTCAAAGTGACCGACGCGCCGACAATGGCACCGCCGGATGGGTCCGTAACCGTTCCGGCGACTGTACCGGTCGATGCGCTTTGAGCGAACAGGCCAGATGGCACAAGAGCACAAACACTGAACAATACAGCTAGGAGCAACGCCACTCGCTTACTTGACATTCAACTACCTCCTGGATGGGCCTTTGGAGCCCTACACATCTAGAGCAGGTAAAACAAATCAAGCAGAGCCGACTACTCTGAAAGATCTAAACTGTCTTGAATTGGGCAACCAACACAAAAAAACTCTATGCCAAAGACATTTGCAAGCCGACTACCATTCCGCGATGAAAAGTTAAACGTAATGCTCTCTATAAATTATCTAAGCTTGATATTGCTTTCTCTTGCGTAGATATACGTCGTGCCATATTAAGCTACAGAGTTCCATAGGGTGCAGGAAGTTGTTGCGTGCTCGCCCTGACGAACGGAAAACAACTCCGCCATGGCAGCAGCACTAAGTCGCCACAATTCGAGCCGATAAGCTTTTGGCAACGACAACCCCACTACAGACCGATAGCCGGGTATATATTGCCCCTGCGAACTTTTGTCAACGGGAATCTGACGTTTGACCTATATAAAGTTTAGATGTATCGGATTGAACATGCGGAAAGTCGAGGCCGTACGGCCTGTAAGTTCCAGTACTCAGCCTTCTCGAACGCGACAAATCTAGTTATCAATGCCTTAGAAGATTGGACAGAAGGCCTGCTGTAGAGGGTTGGAAAGTGAAGTCGGCCTGTCCGATGACTTAGTGGAGTGAACTTCCGTCCTGCACATACACAGTGCGGCCGCCAACTACGGTTAGAAGCACCGTAGTCTTTGTGTACTGCTGGGGCGGAATTTTCGTGAGGTCGTTTGAGAGAACGATGAAGTCCGCATATTCGCCGGCTTTCAGCTCGCCCTTCTTCCCTTCTTCGAATTGCGCATAGGCTGAGCCGTAGGTGTAGGCGCGGATACAGTCATCGAGGGAGATCTTCTCCTGTGGCTCCCATCCACCCGGAGGACCGCCATCCGGCAACTCGCGCGTCACGCACGCGTAGAGACCGCGCATCGGGTTGATGGGCTCGACGTCGTAATCGGTGCCGAAAGCAAGGTGTGCTCCGCTCTTCAATAATGACGCCCAAGCATACGCACCCTTCGAGCGCTCGGGACCGAGTCGCGCGCCGGCCCAGCGCATATCACTGGTTTCGTGTGACGGCTGCATCGAAGCAATCACTTTGAGCTGAGCGAAGCGCGGCAAATCTTCGGGCGCCAA